>JAQBAU010000087.1:0-7845 GCA_032126655.1 Desulfobacterales bacterium | reverse complement strand
GGCACCAGCTCCCCTTACTTCTGTGGTTGATTTTAGCTTGCCACTCGTGTCGTTTACTGCAAATCCACCACACTTTTTTGTTGGAAAAAGGAGTGACTTCCTTTGGGGTCAAGCTGCCATTCTGGGTTGGATGCCATTCTTTGCTCAGGTTTGGATTTATTACTTGCAGATTATAGGTTTCACTTGCTCTTGGCATGTTTTGCCAGCCAAATTTATGTCGTACAGCTTCCAATTATCGTTAATCGGCAAAATCTCAAGATATGAACACAATATCGAAACGGATGGGGCGATTCAATTAAAATCGGATTGGGAGGACCTCTCAACTCAGGACAACTTTACACTCGAATATGTGACGCCGGAGATTCTTGAAGGGTGCTTCCCATTATCTGGAATGTTCAAGCAGTCCAGATATCAAGACCATAACAGTATATCAAGCATGGATGACCGACTTAACCAACGACAGGTGCATAATCAAATTGCAGAGGCAACTACCACTTGTCCGGGCCGTGGAATTGAGCGTAACGACGTGGAAATGACAAAAACTCTCCGCGGCAATAGTGAAAGAGTGGGGGGATGGGACTCCGGTCCGGGACTTTTGAATCAGCGGCTGTACCCAGATTTGGTTGTAAATTGGAACCATTCCAAAACACAGAAGAAAAAGAGGGGTAGCCCACCAACCATGCGGGTTTGCGGGCACCCCTCTATAAATGAATTAACCCTTTGAAATCTGATGTAAAGAATGGTGGCGGTGCAGGGACTTGAACCCCGGACACTGCGGATATGAGCCGCATGCTCTAACCAACTGAGCTACACCGCCACTTAGGATTCTCGGATACCACCTTGGTTTTTATTAGTCAACGGCTTTTCATGCAGGGCCAAACCTGGCGACAGTCAATCTTTAGTTGATTTTTGGTCTGCTTGGTTTATAATAAAAAATTCTATCAAATAGTAAGCTTATCACTGTCTATCTTTCAACGCTGAACGGACGATTGACATGACGCCCTTGAAGGTTGATCTTCATATCCACACCAAAGAGGATACAGAAGACGGAATTTCATATTCCGCCCGCGAACTGATTGATGAAGCCGTTTTAAGAGGCTTTGATGCCCTGGCCATCACCAACCATGACACACTGACGTTTAGTCCTGAGCTTGGATCGTATGCGGCCGAGCGTGACCTTGTATTGATTCCCGGGGTTGAGGCCTGCATACATGGTAAGCATGTCTTGCTCCTCAATATGCCCTTTGGAGGTGACTACTACACAAGCTTTGAGGATGTGTTGAAACAAAAGACTTCCAACAGTCTGGTCATTGCACCTCATCCTTACTTTCCGGGCCCAACCAGCTTAAATGGGACGCTTGAAGCCATGCCCCACCTGTTTGATGCAGTAGAATATTCCTGTTTCCACACCCCGAGAATAGATTTTAACAAACAGGCAGTACGATTTGCACAGAAGCACCGACTGCCAGTTGTTGGGAATTCGGATGCTCATGTGCTCGATCAACTCGGACTGGCCTATTCACTGGTTGAGGCCGAAAAGACGCCCGATGCCATTATTCAGGCGATCAAAGCCGGGCGGGTCAGGCCTGTTTCCCCGACTCTCCCTGTGGACCGCCTCGTTGAGATCTTCTTCCGGGTAGTTGCGACCAAGCGTATATCGTTCACATTTGTGGCTGATTTCACCTTGATGGGCACCGCATTTGCCAAGCGGTTGTTATTAAGGCGGCAGTAATGCGTTATTATCCTGTAAACCTGGACGTGCGAAACAGGGAATGCCTTGTTGTAGGCGGTGGCAGTGTGGGAGAACGCAAGGTCAAGACGCTTCTTGAGTGCGGGGCACTCGTTACGGTGGTCACGTTGCTTGCCACAGAGTCCCTTCAGGCCTTGGCTTCGGGGGGCAGCATCAAGTTTGAGAAAAGGGAGTACAAACCCTCTGACATGGAGGGGAAATTTCTCGTGATTGGAGCGACTGATAACGAAGCAGTCAATGAAGAGGTTAGCAAGGATGCTGCCGAGCGGGGGCTACTGTGTAACATTGCGGATCGCCCTGTAGCCTGCAATTTTGTCCTGCCGGCCATTGTCCGCCAGGGTGACCTGTTGATTGCCATTTCCACTTCTAACAGGAGTCCGGCTGTGGCCAGGAGGATCCGTGAGACGCTGGAGAAGCAATTCGGGCCCGAATATACCGTACTGTTGACCCTTATGGGTGCGATCCGTCAAAAACTCCTGGCCCAAGGGAAGAGTCCGGAGGCCCACAAGAAAATGTTTGAGCGTTTGCTTGATGAGGGATTGCTCGAAAAAGTCCGTGAGAACCGCATCCGGGAAATAGATGGGATGCTGAAAGAGGTCCTGGGGGAAGGATATACTTTTGAAGAGCTGACAAGCACTTGAACGCTCGATTAGAACACTCTGTTAAACGTTTGAGGGTTTTGGGCTCATCACGTGTGAGGTTTTACTCGGCACAAGCCACTGATTCTTGAGAGGACTTCCCATGAACGTTCTGTTTGCGTTGACAATGGTATGTTACGTCGCCAGCTCGGTGGGTTATCAGGGTTATCTCCTGTTCCAGAAGCGACCGATATACCGGGTTGCAAGCATCCTCCTTTGGGTGGGGTTCGTGTCTCACACAGGGGTCGTGGCTCTTCAGGTGTTTAAGGCCGGACACCTGCCGGTTTACAATCTCCACGAGACGCTTTCGACATTCGGGTGGGCTGTTGTTGGTGTCTTTCTCTTGCTGCAAATCAAAGTTCATCTCATGGTCCTGGGAGCCCTCGTAGCTCCCCTGGCTACCGTGGTCGTAATTATTTCTTCCATCCTGCCCGGGCCGCCTGTTGAACTGGCCCCGCTATTCAAGAGCCTGTGGCGGACTGTTCATCTTGGGACACTCACTGTGGGGCTCGCCGCCTTTGCCATAGCCTTTCTGGTGGGCATTCTGTACCTAATTCAAGAGAATGCTATCAAGGAGAAGAAGCGAGGCTTCTTCTTCCGTCGGCTCCCCTCCCTGAAATTGCTTGACTCCATGGGATACTCCTGTCTGATTGCGGGTTTTCCCATGCTGACTTTTGGGATCATTACGGGCGTTATTTATGCCCAGGTTGTCTTCGGCCGATTCTGGAGCTGGGACCATAAGGAGATACTCGGAGCCATCACATGGCTCGTCTATGCAGTGTTGCTTCATGAACGCCTGGCCGTGGGATGGCGAGGGAGGCGGGCTGCCATCATGACGATCGTCGGTTTTGTAATACTTGTTATTACGTTTTCCTTGCGTTTTCTGGGGTAGAGTTCTTTATGCGGGTATCGTTGGCTTAGCGCCCTTAGACTAGCTGCATCTATAGGGTGCAGCTCGGCCGGCCGGGCCAGATGCTGGATGCTTGATACTGGATACTGGATCAAATAGTCCAGCTTGTGTCTTTATCCAGGATCAAGCATCTAGTATCCAGTATCGGTTTGATCAACGTCGACCGTTGGACGGCTCCAGAATCATTAGCCAAAAAGGGAAGTTCCCATACTATCGAGTTAAAGACATGATCGAACAGAGAGAAATCGTCGTCATTGGCCTGAATCACAAAACTGCACCCGTGGAAGTGCGTGAGTGCCTGGCCTTTGCCGCGGAAGATAACGCGCAAGTCCTGGAAAGGATGCGCCAGGAACCCTACGTGGACGAGGTTGTTCTCTTTTCCACGTGCAACCGGGTGGAGTTTCTCCTGGCGACGCAGGACGTGTCCAAGGCGGCTGAGGCGATCAAGGATTTCCTGGCTGAGTTTAAAAAGACCCCCCGGGACACGTTCGAACACGCCCTTTATGTGTATGAAGGGGATGAAGCGATTCGCCACATATTTCGGGTAGCCTCAAGTCTCGACTCCATGGTCGTGGGGGAGCCACAGATCCTCGGGCAGATAAAAGAATCCTACTACGAGGCTACAAATCACAGGACGTGCGGCGTGGTTTTGAATCGGCTCATGCATCGGTCGTTTTCAGTGGCTAAGCGTGTGAGGACCGAGACGGGCATTGGTGACCATGCGGTTTCCATCAGCTATGCTGCTGTGGAACTGGGCCGCAAGATCTTTGGTGAACTGGAAGGCAAGGCTGTGCTGCTCATTGGCGCTGGCGAAATGGCGGAACAGGCAGTGGAGCACCTTGTAACGAATCGGGCGGAGCCCATATTCGTGGCCAACCGGACCTTTGAGCGGGGTCTCGAGATTGCCGAGATGTTCAAAGGAACCGCAATTCGATTCGAAGAGATTGGTGACTATCTCAAACAGGTAGACATAGTCATTAGCTCCACCGGGGCGCCCAGCTACATTCTGGTCCGTGACGACTTCAAAGGCGTGATGCGCGCAAGAAAGAATCGCCCCCTCTTTTTTATTGACATTGCCGTGCCACGAGACATAGACCCCGATATAAACCGGATCACAAACGTATATGTCTACGATATCGATGACCTTAAGGATGCGATTCAGGAGAACGTCGAAGAGCGCCAACAGGAGGCTCGCAGGGGGGAGCGAATTGTGGACGGCGCTGTGGTCCAGTTCAGACATTGGTTTCAATCCCTTGATGTGGTGCCGACCGTTGTCCAACTCAGAGAGAAGATGGAGGAGATCCGGCAGGCAGAACTCAAGAAGACGTTTGCTTCCCTGACATCTGCCTCCAAAGAGGATCAGGCTGCCATTGACCGGCTGACCGCAGCGCTCGTCAACAAAATGCTGCACGATCCTACGGTTTTCTTGAAAGAGAGCGGGCACAGGGACAAGAAGTCTCTCTACGTGGACGTTGCCCGAAAGCTTTTCAGGCTTGATGAACGGAACAACGGTGAATCGTAAATACAAGCGTCTGTTGTTTGTTGTCAGTTGTTCTTCTTGCAACAGACCACGGACAACAACCCACGGACAGTTTGAACCTGCAATGGGAACCATAGAAAGAATGACGACTTTCGGTTCTCAATTCACGAATAACCAATAAAGAATAACGAACGCGGAGGCTGGATATTGACAAAGAAAGTCGCTTTTCTATTTCCCGGGCAAGGGTCCCAGGTGGTTGGAATGGGACAGGACCTATATCAGGAGTATGATTTCGTACGTGAGATCTTTGACATGGTTGATGAGGTGACAAAGACACACATCTCCAAGCTGTGTTTCAACGGTCCCATGGAGGAGCTTACCCTGACCGTGAATCTGCAGCCTGCAATGACAGCGGTGAATCTGGCCTGTCTCGCAGCGCTGGAAAAGGAAGGTATCCAACCCCACATGACCGCGGGCCACAGCCTGGGTGAATACAGCGCCCTGCGGGCTGCCGGCGTGGTCAACCCGGAAGACACTTGCAAACTCGTGTTCAAACGGGGCCATCTCATGCATCGGGAAGCTACCAAACACGAAGGGGCCATGCAGGCCATTGTTGGCCTCGGGATTGACGAAGTCAGAGAAATTGTTGAGGCCGCCCAGGAAAAGGGAGTCATCGCCGTGGCGAACCACAACACTGCCGAGCAGATTGTCATAACAGGGAGTCCGGATGCAGTGGAAGCCGCCGGCGAGGCCGCCAAGGCGAAGGGGGTCAAGGCGATTCCCCTGAAAGTCAGCGGAGCCTGGCACAGTGAGTTAATCCGCGGGGCAGAAGAGGAGTTCACGGCTTTCCTGGGAGAGACCCCCTTCAACGAGCCACAGCACCCGGTATTGTTTAACGTGACTGCTGCACCTGAATCAGACCCGGATAAGATCAAGGAACTCATGGCCAGACAGTTGTGCAGCCCTGTACGCTGGTACGACTCGATGTGCAAGATGCAGGAGGAGGGGATCGAAGTTTTCGCCGAAGTGGGTCCGAAGAGGGTTCTGACCGGTATGCTCCGTAAGATTATCCCTGACACCTATGAACACGAAGCCCACAATGTGGACAGCATGAAAGGACTTGAGACTTTTTTCAAGGCCGTAACCTGAACAGCCAAATAATGAGGAAGTGTCATGAGTAGTGATAAGTCAGCAGACACCTACAAGGATTTTCTGGACGACATCAGTCAGTTTTCTTCTGAAAAGGAGGAAAAAACGGCTGCGCCACCCCAAGAGGCTGAAGGGATTGAGAAGCCCGCGTCTGTGGGACAGCGGGTGCGGAAAGTCCGGGAAGAAAAGGGCCTGACTCTGGAAGATATTGCCCAGCGCACAGGCCTGGATCCTGAATATCTTGACCGTATAGAAACGGAGCAGGTTTCACCCCCGCTGGGAGCTTTGATAAGGCTTGCAAAAGCTCTGGACATGAAGCTAGGCCGGTTCATCTCCACGGGTGAGGTTAAGCCATTTACTGTGGTCCGGAAGGATGAACGACGCGCCATCTCCAGGTATACCTCTGCCCAGGAGGACCAATACGGCTATACATACGAGTCTCTGGCGCCGGATAAAAAGGATCGTCACATGGAACCCTTTGTGGTGACCCTGGTCCCTTCTGAAGCAAGAACCGATGTGTCCGCGCACGACGGCCAGGAATTCATCTACGTCTTGGAAGGGGCTATGGAGGTGACTCTAGAGGACCACACGGAAGTTCTTTACCCGGGTGACAGCATCTACTACGATTCCAACGTGCCCCACCTGGTCACATGTCACGGTGGTCAGGAAGCGGTGATTCTGGCTGTTCTCTATACAGAAGAATAACGCCCTCTCACTCGAACAAACAGGCGTAAGGCGTAAGGCACAAGGCCCAATGCTTTATTCTTTTTCTTGCCTCTCGCCCCCTGTCCTGAGCGAAGTCGAAGGGCTTGCCTCTCGCCTTATTGCCTTTTCTCCAAAAAGTCCTCTATCTCCTTGAAGTGTGTCACGTGAAAGGCGGCGGACAGCCGGGGGTTCTTGTAACCTACCAGGGGAACTCCTGCAGCATTTGCAGCCATTTCATCGATCTGCGAGTCCCCAATATAAATTGCTTCCTCCGGAGACAGTTTGAAATGATCGAGTATCTTGATCAGCGACTCAGGATGGGGTTTGGCGTGTTTTACGTCCAGGCACGAAACCACCAGATCAAAGTATCCCTCCAGCCCGTGCTCTTTCAAGACAGGACCCATGGTGTCTGACCGGTTTGTTGATATGGCAATTTTGTAGGTGGGGCGCAAGTATTCCAGGAACTCTTTCAGGTATGGTTCCATCTCCATGACCGGGATGAACGGCAGGTAGCTCATATCACGCCAATAGGCAAGGGCGTCTTCCAGCTTTGGGTCGTTTCTGAACAGATATGTCACAGATTGCTTTGCGGTGTTCATGTGGACATAGCCACATTCCTCTTTGCTCATGTCGGGCTTTCCGAACTGCGTAAGAATATGATTGTAGTACGCCTCATTCGCTTTCATAGAGTCAAACATGACGCCATCACAATCAAAAACAACTGCTCTAACCTGTTTCATGCGGTCACAGAATCCTCTGGTAAGTTTGCGGTTATCCTGGTATGAGACCCTAATATGCAGTAAGGCCTAAGTTCGTCGTAAATAGAACCTGTCTCAAAAACAAGGTTAGGGTTCAGGGCAAGGCGCGGAAGGGTGAAAACGCGGAGTCCCGCTGTAAGCGGGATGAGCTTAAATATTTTGAACCGTTTCGCAACACCGCCATGGGCCCTTAGATTGTTTTTGAGATGGGTTCTAGTTGATGTTTGTCCACTTTGTCAACCACTCCGAGATATTTTTATGCTCAACAAGTCAACGTTCAATACCTTCTCCAAGATCATCCTACTGCTTATTTCATTGAGTCTGTGTCTTGCCTGCTCCAGAAAGGTGACCAACCTCGAGTCACCTGTCACACACTCTCCTCACATGACTTTCACGATTGAGCGGGACTACAAAACTACGTGGAACGCCACGATACGTGCTGTCATGGATCTCCC
>JAQBAU010000086.1:0-27059 GCA_032126655.1 Desulfobacterales bacterium | reverse complement strand
GGTTGGGTATTGACACGATGATGAAGTGTTGTTAAAAAGATTGATAATCAATTGCAGATCGTAAAGATGAGAAGTGAAATTGACGTATTCAGAGAGTTTTCCCGCAGGAAGGGGCTTCGAAACACCCCTGAGCGGGAAACCATTATCGAGGAGATATTTGCTGCCCACGATCACTTTGATGTTGATGAGCTCTACCTGCGCCTGAGAACCAAGAAAAAGAAGATCTCCAAGCCTTCCATCTATCGGTTGATTCCGTACCTGCTGGAATCAGGGCTCATCCAGGAGGCCTATTTTGAAGATGGTCACTGGCACTACGAGCATATCTACGGGCATGAACACCACTGTCACCTTAGATGTCTGAAGTGCGGAAGCACGGTGGAATTTAAGGAGAAGGCCTTGGACAAGTTGGAAAAGAAGATGGCCGAGAAATATGACTTCTCAGTCAAGGGACACAAACTGGAGGTCTTTGGGTATTGTCCGAAGTGTAAGGTACACGTTTGAACCCACCTCAAGAGCGCGTTCACCGTTCGCCGTTGTCCGTTCCCTTCAAGGAGAGTAGGGGCGTGGTTTATCTCCGCCCGCTGTCATTTCGACCGCAGGGAGAAATCCGATGCAAAGCATCGTCTCGAGTGTGGTGAGAGATCTGGATAACATAAAGAGATCCTTCGCTCTGCTCAGGATGACTTGCTATCGCAAGTCAGATTTCTCGCTTCGCTCGAAATGACACCTCTTGGGAGCACTAACCCAGCCCTAACGCCGTTCCACCCTGAAAAATTACAAAAGCAACAATCCAGGCCAGGACTGTGCTGTAGCCCACACTGAACGCCGCCCACTTCCAGGAATTGGTCTCACGCCTGATGACCGACACCGTGGCAAGGCATGGGATGTAGATAAGCACAAACGCCATCATGGCATAGGCGGAAAGCGCAGTCATTCCGGACTTTCGCAGGGCTGATTTGAGGGCCTCGTTCCTTTCCTCAGCATCCGCTCCTATGGCATGAAGAACGCCCATGGTGCTCACCACGATCTCCTTGGCGACAAAACCCGTTAGAAGGGCAACGCTTCCGCGCCAGTCAATCCCGATAGGGGCAAAGACCGGTGCGAGGACCTTCCCCAGGCGGCCCATGTAAGAGTTGCTGACTCTTTCTTTAACTCTCTCGGCCTGCAGGGATGAGACGGCCTCGTCTCTTTCCGTGAGGAGTTCCTGCAGGCGGTCATCTTGCAAGGCAGATCCGCGAGCATCGTAATCTGCGGTTAGGGCTGCCATCTCCCTTTCATAATCCCTGGCAAATTGGGCCTCCCTCGGAAAGGCACTCAGAAACCAAACAACGACGGAGCCGATCAGAATGATGCCTCCCATTTTCTTCAAAAAGAGCCTGCTCCGATCCCACATGTGGATTAGCAGTCCCTTCAGCATAGGGACACGATACGGGGGAAGCTCCATTACAAAGGGGGCAACTTTCCCTCTGAGGAGCGTGGATCGAAAAAGGCGTCCCATTGAGATGGCCAGGACAATGCCGAGGATATAGATGGAAAATATGGCATTTCCGGCCTTGGCCCCAAAGAATGTTCCCGCCAGCAACACGTACACGGGGAGCCTGGCTGAACACGACATCAGTGGGTTGATCAGAATCGTCAGTACTCGATCTTTTTCACTCTCCAAAGTCCGTGTGGCCATGATCGCAGGAACATTACAACCAAAACCCATCAGCATGGGGATAAAGGATTTTCCGTGAAGTCCAATGAGATGCATGACCTTATCCATCAGGAAAGCCGCGCGGGCCATGTACCCGGTGTCCTCAAAGAGGGCTATGCAGAAGAAGAGTATGAGTATGTTGGGCAAGAAAATAATCACACTGCCAACACCGGCAATGATGCCGTCTACGATCAGGTCCCTGAAGAGCCCCTCGGGCAAGGCTTGAGAGACCACCTGGCTCAACCAACCCACACCGGTATTAATCCACTCCATGGGGTATGCGCCCAATGAAAATGTCAGTTGAAACATCGCCCATATAAAGAAGAGAAAGATAGGCAGACCTAACATGCGGTTCGTCAAGACCTGGTCTACGTGCCGGGACACATCTACCCGCTTCTCCGAAATTGTCTTCACGGCCTCTTTGACGATGCCGGCCACGAAACCGTATCGATGGTCGGTCATGACAATCTCGGGTTCTTCATCAAAGAACTCCCGGATTCTTTCACGCAGCAATTCCGCTTCTTTGAGTATGGCTCCCCCTTGGGGGTTGGCGATTTGCTTTACTCGCTCTTTTACAATTCTGTCGTCTTCAAGAAGTTTTACCGCGATCCACCGGATGTTGTAGGGGGCCTTTTCCCCTATCTTCTCTTCTATGAAATCTGATAGCTCTCCTATTGCTTTCTCAATGTCCCGGCCGTAAGAGACGCGACGCGTGCGAGGGAGCTCTACCTCAGACTTGACCGTCGCGATGACTGCTTTAAGGAGATCTTCTGTCCCCTCGTTTCTGTTACCGACCGTAAAGACGACGGGGACGTCAAGAAGCTCCGAGAACTTTTCCGCGTCAATCATGATACCGCGCTCTCTGGCCATATCATTCATGTTGAGGACAAAAATGACCTTTGTGTCGAGTTCGCGGAGTTGCGTGGCCAGGTACAGATTGCGCTCCAGGTTCGACGCGTCCATAATGGCAACGACGACATCCGGCTTGTCATCCAGGATGAAGTTGCGGGCTACAATCTCTTCAATGGTGTACGCCGTCAGGCTGTAGGTGCCCGGGAGGTCAACAATGGTGAGGTCATACTCGTTGGTGGTAACACGACCTTCCTTCTTTTCCACGGTCACGCCCGGCCAGTTTCCTACTTTTTGCCGGGTGCCCGTCAGGTTGTTGAAGATCGTGCTCTTGCCGGAATTGGGATTTCCGGCGAGGGCGACAAATATCGATTTTTTGGACATGGGTTATTTTCAACCCTTTATTATGCTTTCGACTTCGATGTGGGAGGCTTCATCGACGCGCAGCGACACATGGTACCCTTTCAGGATGAGTTCGATCGGATCTTTGAGGGGTGCATATTTTTCAACGTAGATTTCAGTTCCACGCAAAAAACCCATTTCAACGAGCCTTCTGCGAAAGGGCCCCTCACCCCCAACGCGGAGAATCGTAGCCGCCTGGCCTTCCTTTAGTTCGCTCAGGTTCACGCCAAGTCCCCCCTGCGCCCATTGGGTCTGACCAGGATCTTTCTGGCAATACCTCTCCCCATGGCGATACGGGTCGCGTTTACAGCCACGATGAGTTGTCCCTGACCGCTGTTGGTTATGACTTCTACCTGGTCGCCTTTCTTCAGCCCGAGGGTGGCCAATCGGAGCTGGGCGCCCGACCCTCCCGTAAACTCCTCCACAATACCACGTTCACCTTCCTGAGCAGCCGCAAGAGGCATCAACCGGACGCGTTCCTTCAGGCATCCAGAACAAAGGCCGTACATGTCCATCCTGTGCTGCAGTACGTGAAAACCGTGCAAGGCGGCTATCTCAACTTGAAGGTTTTCCATCTGGGTATTTTCGAACTCGACAATCTTCCCACATTTCGTGCAAATGAGATGGTCATGGTGAAAACCGATATGTCGGTGCTCGTACAGGGTGGGGCGCCCCTTGAATTCCGTTTTGACTGCAAACCCGCAGCGACAGAGAAGGTTGAGGGTTTTCTTTACAAAGTCTGGTTCAAGTGTGTATCCACTGTCATGCAGGACGGTCATGAGTTCCTGAAAACTGATATGCTGTTCAATGCGGAGAAAGACCTCCAGGACGGCCAATCTGTCCGCGGTCCGGTCAATCCCTTCGTCTTCAAAAAGACGCTTGAATTGCCTTTTCTCCTGATCATGAATTGTATCCACTGGAGCACATCCTTATTGTAATTGAATTACAATAGTAATAGTACAACGCCGACGGCATGTCAAATCTTTTTTGAGATTTTTGGGCGGAGTGGAGGTTGGTTCCCTTAATCCCTGGAGTGACCTGGCAAGGTAACGGTGGAACAGCTTCCTGAAGCGCATTCCCTTGATTGGACCGCTGATCCTCTATCTTGTCCTTTTCCTTCGCCCATGGCGAAGCTCGCGGTGCTCAGGACACGCTGGAAGTTTTCAGACCCGCAATGAGGGCATTTCATCTCCACCTCATCTTCAGCACTCATCTGTAGGATCTCGAAGACCTCATTGCACTTTAAACAGCGGAATTCATATATAGGCATGGCAATCTTCCTTTCAAAGCTTTGTGTATTGAGGTGTCACTCGAAACTGTGAAGTGTAAACTCGAAGTTTTTTGCCTGTTTGTACGCTTAAGGTGGCTGTCCGAGCGACAATATATAAATATAGCAGAAGTGTAGGATGTCCGCAAACGTTTTGTGTTCAGCGTGACCCCCCGCCTTTTTCTTGACCATTTCCAAGGGTTTTCCTATTGTCCAAGACAACATGGGTGAAACAAACTGGCATGTTGTTACAGGGGCCCCATCTTCCGGAAAAACCACCCTGATCAGGGAATTGGAGAAGCTTGGATACAGGGTCGTCCATGAGGTAGCAAGGGGCTACATTGAAGCCCAAATGGAACAAGGACGAACCCTGGAAGAGATCAGGGCGGACAAGAGATCTTTCGAGACTTGGATACTGAATGCCAAGGTGGCTATGGAGGCGACTTTGCCCAAAGATGAAGTCATTGTCTTTGATCGGGCCATCCCTGACAGCATTGCCTACTTTGAGGCAGCCGGTCTTGATAAAACGGAAGCGGTTGAAAAAAGCCCTCGCAATCGATACAGAAAAGTTTTTTTGCTGGATCGCCTTCCGTATAAGACCGATCATGCCAGAATCGAGGACAAAGAGACTGCTATGAAGCTGGACGAAGGTCTGGAAAGAAGCTACAGGATGCTCGGCTATGACATAATAAGAATTGGCGTGATGTCCGTACAGGAAAGGCTGGAGACCGTTTTGCAGGAGATAGAAAAAAACTAGACGAATGCGGAGTAAAAAGCAAAGCGCAGAGCGTGACAGAAGAAACGCCATGCCCTATGCGCCAGGCGCTATGCGGAATGGGGGGTGTGAATCATGGAAAAGCAAGTAGGTGATTCTGTCGTCGAGGTGAGCCAATGTGACATCACCGAGATGGAGACTGATGCGATAGTCAATGCAGCCAATGCACAGCTCATCCTGGGTGCTGGGGTCGCTGGTGCGATCAAGACAAAGGGAGGGCCAAAGATCCAGGAAGAATGTAATGCCATTGGCGGTACCTTTGTCGGGGGTGCAGTGATTACCACCGCCGGCAATCTGAAGGCCGGGCACGTTGTCCACGCTGTCGGCCCTCAGATGGGAGAAGGGAACGAGGACGAGAAGTTGAAGAATGCCACCCTGAACAGCTTGAAGGTAGCCGATGAGAATAACCTGACCAGCATTACCTTTCCGGCTATCAGCACAGGGATCTTCGGCTTTCCCAAGGAGCGTTGCGCCGAGATCATGCTGCAGACGGTGGTGGATTACCTGAGTGGAGAGACAGGGCTGAAAAGGGTTGTCTTTTGCCTGCACGGGACATCGAGCTTTGAGATTTTTTCAGCCACGTTGGACCGTCTTTGACGCGCCCCATTGCTGGCTCAACAGTTTGGAAGAGCGCTGCGCCGCTCGATATTTTGACAGGATAATGTTGCGAGGAAAGTTGGCACTGGAGAAGTAGGGCAGGGTTGTTGTCAGGAACCTCTCCTTCAGTCCTTCGAAAACCTCGTCTTTCTCGGTTTCGGCGACGAAGGTCTGGCTCTTCTCACAGGAGTAGGTGACTTTGTCGCCCACGGCCTTTTGGATGGCGTCAAGAGGGGGATTTGCCGCGTCCTGGCCTTCAAAATACTGGGATTTCACCTCGACGTCTATCCTTGCTTCAAAAGAAACCAGCCACGTGTCTCCAGCAACCCTTCTTGAGCGGTCGCGAATCTCAAGGGTGAGGCCGTTTTCGAGCTTTATCGTATCGATGAGTTTTTCTTCCATACTGTGACCAAAAGATTATCACGCTTCTTCTCAAGGTGCAGCCGCAAAACACGTAATGTTCTCAAGGCGCAAGCCGCAAAGAAAGAAGAAAACACGAAAGAAAGAAACCTATGAGATAGGTTCTGCCTCTTGCCCCTTGCCTTTCGCCCCTCGCCTTGTGTCACTCGTCAGTTGTCACTTGCGATTGGTGTCCCCCATCATATCTCAAACAACGTCATTTGTGGACCCTCTTTTTTTCGTGCACGTTTTTGCCGCGTTCCCCTTCCTCAAAAAGAGAGATGGTGCCAAATTCGCCGTCATATCCCGGGGCAATGCGGACCTGGTTGTTTCGCATTCTCTTCATGGCCTCAGCAAACAAGGGGGGACCGTCCCGGTCAAGGGCCTTTACTGGAGTCTTTCTCAAGATTTGAAATTCAGGACCAAACTTTTCAAGGAGCGCGTGATACGCTTCGGTCACCCTCTTGCTCTTGGGACCCACCTGGAAGACCTCGGACAAGATGTCAGTCAGAGGAAGAAGACTGGTGTAGGGGTGCGCGCTTTGCGGTTTCTCACCCGTCGTTCGGGTAGATAGTTCTTCAACGCGGTGCATGACGCCGACGGTCACCGGTCTCCCGCAGACAGGGCAAAGCCCGTCGTTGTTGATTGTTTCAACGGGAGAAAGCCTTGTCCCGCATTTCCGGTGGCCGTCAAAGTGATATTTTCCCTCCTCGGCAAAGTACTCGAGTGTGCCCAGAAAACGGTCCGGATCCCCTGTCCGCAAAGCGTCCCTGATGGCAGGGTATGAAAGCTTTGTGTCAAAGAGGTTTGCCTCCCTTCCGAGATTTGCGGGAGAATGGGCATCAGAATTGGATACCAGGGTGAGACCGTCCAATGACGAGACGCGCCAATTCATTGCGGGGTCTGAAGAAAGTCCGGTTTCTGCGGCAAATATGTATGGTGTGAGATCGTCAAAACATTCTTCAATTGAGTCAAAGCCCGACTTGGATCCCAGGACGGAGAACCATGGCGTCCAGATGTGGGCAGGGATCAGGAAAGCATCTTCGGAAGTCTCAAGGACAATTTCAAGGAGTATCTTGCAGTCAAGCCCCAGTATGGGCCTCCCGTCAGAAGCGATGTTCCCGATCTGGGCAAGCTTCTGGTTTATTTCCCGGGCCACTTCAAGCGTGGGTGCCATGACGAGGTTGTGGACTTTCCGAGTCTTTCCATCCTTCTTGTAGATACTGCTGATTTCTCCACTCAGGATGAATCGCACCGGCGCTTGGCAGCTGGCCGGTACCATGGGAGCTGTTTGTGCAGCATGCTCAGACTTCAGGCTAAAAAGGCCGTCTTCTGCGGGTTCGAGCTTCTGGGACAGATCTGAGAACCATTCGGGGTGAGTGAAGTCACCCGTGCCAACAACGGTGATCCCTTTCAACTGGGCCCAGGCGTTCAGGTATTCCAGATTCAGGTTCCTGGCGGTTGCCCGTGAAAGATGGGAATGGATGTGGAAATCAGCGACGAATTCCATCAGTGATCGTTCGTAATTCCGGGGTAGGGGACCGCTGAAGTCATGGTCTCCATTTAGCAGATGCGCGGCAGCTGTTCGCCGGCGAGCATGTCAAGGATTCGAGTCCCTCCAATCTCAGTCTTCATAAAGACCCGGCCGCAGTTTTCTGAAACCACCCTTCCGATCACAGAAGCTTCGCCTCCGTAAGGGTGGGCCTTCATGCAATGCAAGACCTTGTCTGCGTCCTCGGGTGAGACGATGGCAATGAGCTTTCCCTCGTTGGCCATGTAGAGTGGGTCCAGCCCAAGGATTTCGCATGCCCCGACCACACTGTCGTGAAGCGGAATGCGGTCTTCCTGGAGTTCAATCCCAACGTTCGACTGGATGGCAATCTCGTTCAAACTGGTGGCAAGTCCCCCTCGGGTCGGGTCCCGCATGGTGTGGATCTGATCACTCACCGACATCATTTCTCTCACCAGTCCATTCAGTGGTGCGGAGTCACTCTGGACCGGTGCCTCAAAACTGAATTCGCCTCGCTTGGAAAGAATGGTTACGCCATGGTCCCCAACAGCGCCGCTGATCAACACGCAATCGCCGGCCCGAGCATTGCTTCCCGAGATATTGGTGTTCACCCCTATGACGCCGATTCCGGAGGTGTTGATGAAGATCTGGTCGACGTCTTGCCGATACACGACTTTTGTATCACCGGCAACAACCTTCACGCCCGCTGTCATAGCCGCATCCTTCATGGATGCCAGAATCCGCTTGAGATCGGAGATTAGAAACCCCTCCTCAATAATGAAACCGGCGCTCAGGTAAAGCGGCGTGGCGCCTCGCATGGCAAGGTCATTCACGGTGCCGTTGACCGCTAGACAGCCGATGTCTCCGCCCGGAAAGAAAATGGGATCCACCGTATAGGAGTCCGTGGAGAAAGCGATCCGTTGATTTCCAATTTCAAGCACTGCGCTGTCGTCCAGCTCTGCCAGCAGGGAGTTTCTTAATGGAGGGAGAAACACCTCTCGCACCAGTTCATGGGAGGCCCGGCCCCCACTCCCATGATCGAGTAGTATCCTGTCTTCTTTTCCCATCCGTCTCTTGCAAATTTGTTGGAGTTACAGCGGGGGGCCTGAGCTGATAGCCCTCAGAACTTTACCTTAGGGGCCTCTTGTCTCTCCTTGGGCACCTCAAAGAAGGTCGCTTTTTCAAATCCCAGCATCCCGGCAATCAAGTTGGTTGGAAAGCTTCTGATCTTCGTGTTGAAAACCCTGACCGTTTCATTGAAACGCCGACGTTCCACAGCTATCCTGTTTTCAGTCCCTGCCAGTTCGTCCTGGAGCCGGATGAAATTCGTATTCGCCTTCAGATCAGGATACCGCTCCACCACCACCAGGAGTCGGGCCAGGGCCGAAGAAAGCTCGTTGTTGGCCGCGATCTTTTCACTGATGGGGCCAGCCTGGCCAACTTTTGAGCGGGCCTCGGTCACCTTCAGGAACACTTCCTTTTCGTGCGCGGCATATCCTTTTACGGTTTCCACATAATTAGGGATCAGGTCGTACCTGCGTTGCAGTTGATTCTCCACTTGGGCCCACGCCCCTTTTACCCCCTCGTCCATCGCGACCAGCGTGTTGTAGGTCCCCTTCAGGTATAGAAGCGGGATCGCAATGACAAGGATAACAATCCCAATGACGATGAGTGTAGTCTTCTGTCCTTTTGTCATTTCGCCTCCTGTGGTGCCTATGAAGAATTGAACTAAACTTTAAATAGAACGCGTTTGAAAACCCCTTGTACTCATTTCTGAGTGGACCTTTCTTCTCCATACAAGAAGTCCACGGTTTTCCAGAGCTTCTGAACCTCCTTGAGATAGTCTTTGAAAAGGCCGGTCGTCTCTTTGTCCGAGAGCTTAACCTTTTTCTCCTTCACGTCAAAAAGCTTTGAAAACACCATCGTGTCCATATCAAAGGCCTCGCAGAACTCTTTGATGACGTCACGATGGTGATGCGGAAGCTCTTTTCCTTTCAGATGCAGCAGACCGTTGAAGATGGCAATCAGAGCACCTAAGGAGTCTGCAATAAGCGGCTGCAGGTTTCTTCCCTTGCCCCTGCTTTCTAAGAAGCCTTCCCTCAAGAGGAGCAGCTTTCCCTTTATTTCCCTTTCACATTGCAGCCTCACGAACTCCCTGTCAAAAGAGAGGTCCTGCAGGATGTCCTTTCCGTAGACGAGTTTATGGTTGTTCCGGAAATTCATGTACTCAATTGGAAAGACGTCCAATGATGTATGGACATACGCTTCGGTCAGAAAGAGAGGTGTGGCTACGTTGCGCTTTTGCCACCTCGCAATTAGATCAAAGGCCTGGTCAATGCGGTCAATCCCCGCATCAGAGAGCACAATCATGAAATTGATGTCTGACTTGCCCGGAATATAGTCGCCGCTCGCCGCACTCCCGTACAGTATGATGGAAAGCAAATCGTCAGCAAACAAGCCTTTGTAATCGTCGATGATGCCGGGGAATATTTCCTCCGGGTTCTTTGGGATCTTGGACATATAAGCCTCTCTTTTTGAATGCGGAGTGCGGTAATGTTTTGCGCCAGGCTTCACTTCGTGCCAAGCCGCAAGGCGCAATAGGAAAACCTCATTCTCAACTGCCGCATACTATTCTTTTCATTCCGAATTGCGCCTTACGGCTTGAGAACACCCCCGAATTCAAAAGCCTCCGCCCGCGCCTCCGCCTCCGCTCATGCCGCCGCCAAAGCCACCGAAGCCTCCGCCAAATCCCCCAAAACTGCCGCCAAACCCTCCACGGCCATAACCCCTGCCGCCGCCCATCGACATCAACAGTAAAAGCGGCAAGAGTCCCCCTCGTCTTCGACCCCTCCCCATGCCAAACAGGAGCAAGAAGAAGATAATGATAGGGAACAGGCCTGAGAGGAGGGAGCGCCTCCTGGCTGGTTGCTTCACAGGCATCTGTCCCGTCAGGCTGACTTCCGCATCTTTTGCAATAATGTTGGCTATGGCAAGTGTGCCGTTCAAGATCCCTTCCCCGAACCGGTCCTCCTTCAAATAGGGAATCATGTATTTGTCACGTATCTCGCCTGCCAAGCCATCCGGTATGAGGCCTTCCATGCCGTAACCAGTCTCAATACGCATCTTGCGTTCTTTGAGCGTGACAAAGATAAGCACGCCGCGGTCGTCTCCCTTTTTCCCGATGCCCCATGCTTCGTACAACCGGCCGGCATACTCATTGTAATCTTCTCCACTAATGTCTGGCACGGTCACCACAACAACAGGAACACCCGTCTTCTTCAGGAGTTCACCAGTCAGCTGTGTCAGTTTCTGTTCATACTGGGGCGAAATAACGTTAGCAAAGTCGTTGACAATCCCTTTTGCCTTTGGAAACTGATCACCGGCATGGGTCATTATTGGACATGCGAGGGCTAAGAGAAGTACCGTTGTCAGGGCGAGTCCGTAACGGAGAACTGAGTGTTGGCAACAGGTTTTCATAGAGGATGACGGCCTATGCTTTCAATCTTCTTTGGAAGCGTGGATATACCATACACAACGGGCGAAAAAAACCAATAACGGACCCCTGGTACATTAGTAGCACAGCTCTCAGGCGGCCCGCGAGATTCGTTTCTAAAAGGCGTTCTCCGTATCTTACTGTCACAAAATTGACTTTCTATCCCGAAGATTTCTGGCTTCATTAGTAACCAGCTGAAATCATTTATAAAAAAAACGCACTCCAAGTTGGCACAAACCTTGCTCACTATAAAGGAAAGAGAGGCAGGACAGAAGTTCAGGGCGTTCCTCTTCGAGACCAGGTTCACAACTTTAGTGCCCGTCTGATTAAGACGTTGAGGGAATTATGAGTGACACATTGAACATTCTGGTTGTTGATGATGACGAAGTGATCCTGCAGGTATTCAGGGATTTTCTTCTGAGGAAAGAAGCATATTCGATCTTGACTGCCCGGGACGGTACGGAAGCGCTCGAGATTATTCTGCAGAAGAAGGTCGATTTCTGTTTCACAGACCTGCACATGCCGGGGATGGACGGGGTTGAGTTCACTATGAAGATTCATGAATTCGACAACACCTTGCCGGTAGTGGTGATGACCGGATATCCGTCCATGGACAACGCCATAACGACCCTGAAACACGGCGTGGTCGATTTCTTGGTAAAGCCGTTTCATATTGGCGACATAGAGCTGACCATCAAGCGGGCATTGGAACAGAAAAACCTCCTGGTTGAGAACATGCTCTTGAAGGAGGAAGTCAAAGGGAAGGAACGCATCGACCGGCTAAACAAAGAGCTTTCAGAGAAGGTCAGGGACCTCAACATACTCAACATGATTTTGAGGCAGGTGGACTGGGTCACAAGCAGTTCAGACCTTTTCGATCTGATTGTCAGGCTGTCTGCCGACATAACCAATTGCGATGAAGTGCACTTTCATGTCCTGGAAGAAAGTGTGAAAAAGCCAATCCCCATTGCATGCTTTCGCAAGGGACTGAAACCCGCCTCCGAATCAGTTGAAGATGGAAATACCCACACCTATATCAACGAGGTACTTGCAGGGGAGATACTGGAAGGCGTACCGCTACTCGTTAACGGGGGCCATGAAAGCTCTCTCGCAGATGCAAACATCTGTTCGGTGGTTGCAATTCCATTCAGGATTCGAAAGAAGCTGTTTGGCATGTTGTCTGCCATTGCTAGGAACGGATCAGCCCCCTTTACTGAAAAAGACTTGTACTATCTCAACTTTTTGGCTGAGAGGGCGACCTTTGTCATAGAGAATGTTGCCCTTTACGAGAACATCTACGAAAACCTCTTCGCAACCCTCTATGCCTTTGTGGAAGCGATCGAGGCCAGAGACCCATACACCAAGCAGCATTCAAGTCGGGTGACTGAGTTTGCAGTCAGCATAGGCAAGGCGATGGGGTGCTCAGAGGAGAAGATCGACCTATTGACTTTTTCCGGGCACTTGCATGATATCGGAAAACTTGCGATCCCCGACAGCATCCTGCTCAAACCGGGGCCTCTGACAACGATGGAATTCAGGGCAATCAAGAAACATCCCGTCATTGGCGCTAACATCATCGGACGCCTGGGCCTTTTGACCGGAGAGCAGAGAATCATCTTGCATCATCACGAAAGGTGGAATGGGAAAGGGTACCCTGGTGGTCTCAAGGGTGAATCGATTCCCTTTCTATCCCGGATCCTCGCCGTAGCTGATGTCTACGATGCCATGGCCTCTGACCGTGCTTATCGCAGGAGGCTGGCCGATGAGATCGTGCTCAAGACGATCCGAGAAGGTGCCGGTGTCGACTTTGATGGAAAAGTCGTCGAGACATTTCTGTCACTGTATGAGAAAGGCGAATTCAGCACTGAAATTGATTCAATTGCGCAGATACCTGCAGTCATGCAGACCGGCATGATCTAACGTTCGTTCACGGTGATCTTTGACAGGCCTGGGGTCGGCAACGTCTGCTGCAACTCCTCATTTACTGCCACTAAGACACCTCCCGCTTGTTCGTCTTTGCCCGTGCGAATTCCCGGCGGGCTTTAGTTTGCAGTCAGTTTCGAAGTCTGTTTCCATCCGTAAGGCAAGATAGCACTGCTTTCTGCTGTATGGTTGCATCCTGCAAAATATAACACTATAATTTCAAGGGGTTATTTGGGCCATACGCAGGGTTTGTCCAGCATTGTCATTCCCAACGGGAGTCAAGGACGGTCCGCTTCACCAACATCACGAAATGTGTTATCATCATGATGGCTTGATAACGCGTCCCGGACAAGTGTGGGGACGGCGCGGAGCTTCACTGCATCTGCCACTGGGCTCCTCGATCCGTTGGGGTTGCAGAGAGACGAAGGGGTGAGCATGGGGAATCAAACAGACGGTTCCGGAGGATGGACGCTTCCGACGACGTCCTCGATGGAACGTGCACTGCTGAGAAAGATGGCGGACAACTATTACGGACTCCATCTGCTTCAAGTCATCCAGGGGGTTGTCCACAACCTCAATGGCCCGCTTCAAATCATCTACATACGATCTGAACAATTGCAGCAGAATCTGCAGAAACTGATTGGTGCGGCCGAATCAAAACAGTCCGCTGAAGTCAAGGACCTGTTGTCTGGCATGGAGGAAAAAATCAACTCGTCGTTAACCAGTCTTGATGACCTAGATGCTCAGCTGAAGCACCTGACGAGTGATTTGGTCACTGAAGGGTACTCTGAGGTTGGAGACGTTGACATCAATCAAATCGTAGAGGAGTGTCTCATCCTTCTGAATGCGAACATGTTTTTCAAGCACAGTGTTAGCAAGACACTCAAACTGGAAGATGCCATTCCAGTCTTGAAGGGAAAGAAAACGGACTTCTGTGTTATCGTGCTAAATCTTCTGCAGAATGCGGCAGAAGCCATGGCGGATGCTCAAGACAAGTGTGTCACGATTGAAACATACAGTCAGGAAGGCACGGTGATGATCAGGATTCAAGACAGTGGTTGCGGCATTTCCGAACAAGACCGGGAACACATATACGAAGTCTGCTTCACAACGAAGAATCGTACCGAGAATGAAGGCCAGTCGCCAAAGCATGCAGGCCTGGGCCTCTCGCTGGTATCTCTGTTGCTTGAGGAATACAAAGGATCTATTGCATGTGAAAGTGTTCCTGGACAGACGACCTTCACAGCCCAGATTCCCTTTCACGCCGACTCGCCTGACTAACGGGGAGGTCTAGCGTCAATTCGCCTTCGCTGTTGTAAATATTTCAGTGAGCCAATTCCTGTGGGACGGATATGCCCTTTGCCGAATTATCAGACGTAGATTTTAGACGGTTCAGCGCGCTGGTCTACGAGAAGTGCGGCATTCATTTGCGTCATGGCAAGAAGGAGCTCGTTCGGTCGCGGCTTGGCAAACGCCTGCGGGAGGGGGGATTTAAGGACTTCAAGGCCTACTATCGATTCCTGACCCAAGACGACAGCGGTAATGAGGTCGTGAAGATGCTGGATGCGATTTCTACCAACCTGACCGGTTTTTTCCGAGAAGAGAGGCACTTCGATTTTCTCCAGAACAACATCTTTCCGAGTTATGTGGGAGATCGCGAAGCAGGGGGCCGCAGCAGGCGGCGATTTTGGAGTGCAGGGTGTTCAAGCGGGGAGGAGCCTTATTCTCTATCCATGTGCCTGCTAGAATATTTTGGTGACGGTTCAGGCCATGACATAAAGGTTCTGGCAACCGATATATCAGCCACGGTCTTGGCACAGGCCAGTAGCGGAGTATATCGAGCAGCGAGGCTTGAGAAGGTGCCAAACGCCTTGCTCAGGAAGTATTTCCATCGAGGCTATGGCAAGCAGGAAGGGTACTTCAGGGTGAAGCCGTTATTGAAGGAAGTTGTTCAGTTCGGGCGGCTCAATCTTATGGAGTCATTTGTATTCAAACAGGGCTTTGATCTCATACTCTGCCGGAACGTGATGATCTACTTTGACAGAAACACTCAGGCAGCCTTGGTGAACAAGTTCTACGACGTGCTCAGAGATGGAGGGTATCTGTTCATCGGGCACTCAGAAACCTTGACCGGTATTGACCATCGATTCACATACATTAGGCCCAGCATATACTGCAAACAGTGAGAGAGAAAACAGGTTCAGACGCTCGGCATTGATAAGGCCATGTGCGAGCAATTCGCACTCCGCACCGCCTTTCCCCCCTTGAGAAAAACATCCATACAGCCAGCGTTATCCCTAACTGATTTGAGACCCGAAGAGGTTCTACCGATTGGAAAGTCCTGCGATACTTGGCTGCGGGACAACGAACCAACTGGGCCTTAGACCCATTTTTGAAATGGGTTATAGTTACAGCGTCTGCACAATCCGCTTGAATTATAATTGAATCTGGTTTAATAACCGTTCAAGCATGTCCGTGTTTCACCTGACGGCTTGCAAGACCCTGTCTCCCGTTCATGAGCCCAAGGGGCCAATGAAAAACCACCGTGGAAAAGCGACCGTTATGTCCAAATCGTTGCAAAAAATTCTGATTGTAGATGATGATTCCAAGATACTAGACGTAATCGCAAGCGTATTGAGGGATGGTGGCTACACTGTTGCCACGGCCGCAAACGGGACCAAGGCGATAAGGTCTATTGATACCGAGTCTTATGATCTCGTTATCACCGATCTCAAGATGCCCGAGGTCGATGGGATGATGGTGCTGAAGCACGTTGTAGATCGATCGCCCGACACGATGTGCATTATTCTGACAGGTTATGGCACCATTGAGGGTGCTGTTGAAGCGATTAAGGCAGGGGCCTTTCATTACATTACCAAACCTGTCAAATCTGCTGAAATCATGACGGTTGTGGAAAAGGCCCTGAAATACAAACTTTTGGAAAGAGAAAATATTCTTCTGAGGCAACAGCTGAGAAAGAAATACCGATTTGAAAACTTTGTTGGTGATAGCAAACCGATTCAAGAGGTGTTCGAACTCATAGAGAAGGTGGCTGATACAGACAGCACCATACTTATTACCGGGGAAAGTGGCACGGGAAAAGAGCTCATAGCCAAGGCTATCCACTATAACAGCCGACGAAGAGACAACCTTATGGTTGTCATCAATTGCGGGGCAATACCTGAAGAGCTGTTGGAAAGCGAGCTGTTCGGACATGAGAAAGGAGCCTTCACAGGTGCGCACAAAGCTCGCATGGGCCGGTTTGAACTCGCCAACGGAGGGACGATTTTCCTGGATGAGATTGGGGACATGAGTCCTAACCTCCAGGTTAAGCTGCTACGGGTGCTCCAGGAACAGCAGTTTGAGAGGGTTGGAAGCACAAAGACGATCAGCGTAGACATTCGGGTTATTGCTGCAACCAACCAGGATTTATTCAGTGCAGTGAACAAGGCGACGTTCAGAGAGGATCTCTATTATCGGCTCAATGTCATTCCAATAAATGTCCCTCCGCTGAGAGAGAGAAGATCAGACACGCCTTTGCTTGTGGATTTCTTTATCAAGAAGTTTACCAAAGAGAAGGAAAAGAACATCAAGGGATTCACACAAGAATCCATGGATACGCTTTTTCAGTATGATTGGCCCGGCAATGTGCGTGAACTTGAGAACTTGGTCGAAAGGGTCATTATCCTTTCAGATAGTGAAGAGATTGGGTTGGATGATATCCCCGAATCAATAAGACAGCGGGCCAAGAGGATGGAGTCGTTTGAAGTTGCCATGCCCAAGGGGGATATTCCTTTTGACCATGCTGTTGAGGAATACGAAAAGAAATTGATTCTGCAGGCCTTGGAAGAGACGAACTGGGTCAAAACCAAGGCCGCAAAACTGCTCAAAATAAATCGAACCACTCTCATCGAAAAGATGAAGAAGAAGAATCTGCAAAAACCTGCCGTTAGTTCATAGGACCCCTACTTCAGTTCTTTTGCCGGCCATTTGACCCTCATCGTGGTCAAAAACCTGACAGATTCCACAGCAAAAAAACCCAAGGAAACCGCCCCTTTTCATCATCGGCAAATCGTCCTCTGGCCCGACAAGTGCATCCGGAGCGTATATCCCTGCGATTTCAAGCACTTACGCACGGGCCCCGGCGTCAAATCGAATGAGATCAAGAAAAAACACCAGTCTCGCGAGAAAGGCACACAAATTGCTACACATAAAGGGCAAGGGATGGAACTGGCATGAATAAAGCAAGTATTTTCAATGAGATGGTCAACAAGGGGCCTCAGAATATGGACGGGATTCTGGAAACCCCAACGAAACCCACATTCCCTCGCGTTATTGCCGTAACGAGCGGAAAGGGTGGTGTGGGCAAAACGAGTGTCGTTGGTAACCTCGCCATAGCCTTCAGGCGACTCGGAAAACGTGTGCTGATTCTGGATGGGGATCTGGGGCTGGCCAACAT
This sequence comes from Desulfobacterales bacterium, assembly GCA_032126655.1. Taxonomy (GTDB): domain Bacteria; phylum Desulfobacterota; class Desulfobacteria; order Desulfobacterales. The sequence continues at coordinate 9,689 of JAQBAU010000086.1, read as the reverse complement.
AGATCTTCTTTTCGGCCTCAATCCTAAACATAGCATCAGACATGTGATGAGCGGTGAAAAAGATCTTGCAGAGGTAATCGTCGAGGGTCCTGAAGAAATTCTCATCATTCCTGCAGGGTCTGGTGTGCACGGCTTGGCCCATTTGACCAACGGGCAAAAACTGAATCTTCTCAACGAATTCGATACATTAGATGAAGATTTTGACATTTTCTTGATAGACACGGGAGCTGGCATTTCCTCGAACATCATCTATTTCAATATCGCTGCCCAGGAACGAATCGTAGTGGCTACCTGCGAGCCGAGTTCTATTCGGTCCGCATGTGCCCTGATGAATGTCATATTTACCGAACACGGAACCAAACGCTTCAAGCTGCTCGCCAACATGGTGAAGGACGCCCAGGAGGGGAGGTTGGTTTTTGAGAACTTGTGTAATGAAGCTGCCCCGCTTCTGGGGCGCATTTCCATAGAATATCTTGGATTTATTCCCAAGGATGAACACTGTGAGAAGGCTGCCAGAGAGCAGTGCCCCGTGCTGCAACGGTTTCCACACTGTGAGTCAAGCAAGGGGTTTTGTGAGTTGGCTGAGCGTTTGCTAACCAGTTCAGCGAACGGACCCTCTGACGGGAACATCAAGTTCTTCTGGCGAAAGCTCATGAGCTGCCACTGATATTCTTTAGGTGTGACAGCAGCCCATTGAACAGTGTCAGCACAGGTCGTAGAGAATACCCACTATGCAAGCGACAGAACACCTTGAAAAGACCGATATCAAACGGTCAGGGGCAACGGATATTGCAGAGCGCAATGCCCTGGTTGCTGAGTACGCCCCATTGGTGAAGTTCCTGGCAAACCGAATAGCAGTGCGTCTTCCCCCCAATGTATCCATCGATGATTTGATCAGTGCAGGGTGTCTGGGGTTGTTGGATGCCATTGAGAAGTTCGATCCCGGCAGGGCAGTCCAATTAAGGACGTATGCAGAATGCCGAATCAAGGGGGCCATTCTAGACGAACTCAGAAGTATGGACTGGATGCCCCGTTCTATCAGGAAAAGAGTTCGTGAGGTGGAGCAGGCTACAGCCGCAGTTGAGCAGAAACTGAGGCGACCGGCCGGGGATTCGGAGATCGCCCGGCAGATGGGTATTGACCTGGACACCTACTACAATGTGTTTGATGCAGCCCAGGATCTTGAGGTCTTGAGTCTCGACGAGTACGTGGAGAGAGCACAGGACAATTCCGGATCCGAGAGGTTTCACAAGGGCTCGATCCGAGAGAATGACAGTCCCGTTGATCACGTGATGACCCGGGAACTCAAAGAGGTCATTGCCGGCGGGATCAAAGCCTTGCCCAAGAAAGATCAGATCGTGGTTTCCCTATACTATTATGACGACCTGACGTTAAAGGAGATAGGAGAGGTCATGGGTCTGACCGAATCGAGGATCTCCCAGATTCACACAAAGGCCATTTCCAAACTGCGCACCAAGTTGAAATCCTATTTCAACCCGTAAACGACCTGTTTTCCACTTCAGCACAATCCCGTCTTCATTCTATCTGCATTTCTGCCCCAGTCGTGTCCCGCAGGTTATTCGCAAAACGAAGCATCCGCCTTCGCCAAGGCTTCCGCCTACGTCAAGACTTCGGCGCGACAAGATGGCGCGACAAGAAAGAAAGGCTGCCCTCAACTTGGCCTTCGGCTACCCTCGCGCAACGATTGCTTGTGGTGAGCCTGTCGACCCGTCTGAGGCGGTTCCGCAAACTCGTCCCGACAAGTCGGGACTCAGACCCTGCGACCCCGCGACAAGCTCGGGGCAGGCGGGGCTTCCGCCTTCGCTAAAGCTACGGCGCGACAAGCAGGGCAGGCAGTGCGTAACCTTCATCCGCATACAACCGCTGCGCTCGGCTGCGTTGAACGGGACTAGAAAGACAACTCGGGCGCCCCCTTCCTCTTGAGAAAAGCCAAGTAATCGGGACGAGAAGTTCCATAAAACACTTGATTTTTTGGGCATTAACGAGTAAAGGGGGGGTTCGAATAAGTCAGGAAGGGAGCACTCCTGTTAATGAAGTACGATCTTTCCAAAAAACTCTTCGCAAAGGCTCGAAATGTCATCCCCGGCGGAGTGAACAGCCCGGTCCGAGCCTGCCGTTCAGTGGGGGCAGAGCCGCTTTTTATCCAGCGGGCCGAAGGCTCCAGGCTCTTCGATGCCGATGGGAACGCCTACATCGACTATGTTGGTTCCTGGGGCCCTATGATCCTGGGGCACCGCCATCCTGACGTGGTAGCGGCCATTCGAGGTGTTCTTGAGCGGGGCACGAGTTTTGGGGCTCCCACAGACCTTGAGACAGAGCTGGCCGAGATGGTTATCGAGGCTGTTCCGTCAGTGGAAATGGTCAGGATGGTCAACTCGGGCACAGAGGCTACCATGAGCGCAATCCGCCTGGCGCGTGGTGTCACTGACAGAGAACTGCTGATCAAGTTTGATGGCTGCTACCATGGACATGCTGACACCCTGCTGGTGGCAGCCGGCTCCGGAGTGGCCACGCTAGGTATTCCCGGGAGTCCCGGGGTTCCTGAAGCATTTGTGAAAAGCACCCTGTCGCTCCCCTACAACGATGTGGAGCGGGTCAAAGCCCTGGTTTCCGAGAAAGGCGACAGTATTGCCGCCATCATCGTTGAGCCTGTGGCAGGAAACATGGGCCTTGTTCCTCCAGAGCCGGGATTTCTGGAAGCTTTGAGGGGCATGACAGAGGACCATGGGATCATCCTCATATTTGATGAGGTCATGACGGGCTTTCGCGTTGCCTATGGTGGTGCTCAGACCCTCTACAACGTGATGCCGGACCTCACCTGCATGGGAAAGATTATTGGCGGGGGACTTCCGGTTGGGGCATACGGCGGAAGACAAGAGATAATGAAGAACATGGCGCCGGAAGGACCCGTGTATCAGGCCGGAACCCTTTCCGGGAACCCTGTGGCTATGGCAGCCGGAATCGCAACGTTGCAGGCTTTGCAGCAGCCCAGATTCTATGAAACCCTGGAAGCGAGCTCGGCTATGCTGGAATCGGGTCTTGAGGAGGCTATTAACAGCGCGGGCGTCCCTGCCGTAACAAACAGGGTCGGGTCCATGATGGGGCTGTTCTTCGCCGAAACGCGCGTGACGGATTTTGCCAAAGCCCAGACGAGCGACCTTGGGTTGTTTACCAAATATTATAAGGGGATGTTGGAACAAGGTATCTATCTGGCGCCGTCTCAGTACGAGGCCCTTTTCGTTTCAAGTGCCCACAATGAAGGGGATATTCAGGCGACGATCCTGGCAGCCAAGCAGGTTTTTGAAAGTCTGGCGATTTAGGGATTGACTTGTCAGCTATCATATGATACCACGCGCTATTCGCTAGAAGCCGGATATTCTAAGGAATACGGTTATCTGGCCAAGCGCTCTTTGTCATGCAAAAAGAGACCAAGAAACTGTTCAGGGAGCTATGGTTTTATAGTAGCCTGAGCTTCTCGATCGCCCTGTCCATCGTCATCGGTTTGGGCATTGGCTACTGGCTTGACACGAAATTTGAGACCTCGCCGTGGCTCACGCTGATTTTTCTTGGCCTTGGGGTGATTGCCGGGTTTCGAAACATATATCTGGCTGTGGAGAGAAGCCGGAGACTTTAACAGGGAAGGCGAGAAGCCGTGCGGATAGAAAGGAGGCTACTCAGGTTCATTACTTGGACCAACTGGGTTCTTTTTTCTGTGCTCGCAGTTTCCGGCTCTGTCCTGGCGCCAGGGCCTTTTGCGTGGGGGATTTTGGCTGGCGGGCTGATCGTGACCATCAACTTCCACCTTATGTATCGATCCCTCAAGCGCACCCTGACGCCGCCACACGTTGCCAATACGAGCACTGTCCTTGGCAAGTACTATCTTCGTTTCGTGGTCAGCGGCGTCATTATATTTATCCTCATAGCGGACGATTACGTAAACCCCTTGGGACTCATCATCGGCCTATCGGTGGTGGTAACAAGTATCTTCATAGCAACGTTTAATGAAATAAGAAGAATCATTTTCAAGGAGGCAGTATAGTATGGAACATCCACACTTATTTCTCGTATTGCTGTTTGATTTGTTTGGCGGTAAGGCGGCAAGTTTTGCGCACCACTATCCCCATGTGCTTTACACGTGGCTGGCCATGGGCACCCTCATTGTACTCATGGGTCTGGGTGCTAAGGGAGTCACTATGATTCCCGGCAAAGGCCAGAACTTCCTGGAGCTGATGATCAATGGCATGGAGGATTTTGTTGTGGATGTAGCCGGAGAGGAAGGCCGGCGGTTCTTTCCGATCCTTGCCACCGTGTTCCTCTATATTCTTTTGTGCAATCTCTTCGGCCTCATTCCGGGTTTCTACCCGCCTACGGCTACCGTCAATACGACGGCCTCTGTTGCGCTTGTCGTCGTTCCGCTGACCCACATCATCGGGGTCATGTATCACGGACCCGGCTATATAAAGCACTTCCTGGGACCGGTATGGTGGATGGCACCGCTCATACTTCCGATTGAGTTAATCGGCCACACAGCCCGAATCCTCTCTCTGAGTATCCGTCTCTTTGGAAACATTGCGGGTCACGAATTGGTGGTAGGGATCCTGTTCTTGCTGGCGGGTGCGTTTTTTGCCCCGGCCCCCATCATGGCATTAGGGATCTTCGTGAGCGTTGTCCAGGCTTTCGTCTTCTTTCTACTTTCGATCATGTATTTTGCTGGTGCGATGGAACATGCCCACTAATAAATGAAGATAAATCTTTTACATGGAAGAAGCCCATAGAAAAAAATCTTAGAAAAGGAGGAAAGAGACTATGTTCAAGAAACTGTCATTTTCAACCCTAACGTCCGTGTTTTTGCTGTGCGCCGTTTCCACCGTGGCCTATGCAGCGGGTGATGATCTTGGCCTGGCCGGTCTGAAGTACTTCACGGTATCCGTTTTTACCGCCGGCTTCGCACTTGCCATAGCTGCCTTTGGAGGCGCTATCGGGCAGGGTTGGTCCATCAAGAATGCGGTTGAAGGCATTGCCAGGAACCCTGAGTCCTCGGGTAAAGTGACTGTGACCCTGTTGATCGGTCTGGCTATGATCGAGTCCCTGGTCATTTACGCTCTGGTTATTGCTCTGATTTTGATTTACGCACATCCGCAGTCGAAGAGTATTGCAGCGCTGTTCGGTCACTAATTGAACAGAAACTGAACGGGGTTGCAGTCGCCTGTAACGGGCGGTATGCAACCCCGTTTCTTTTTTTGCTTTGGTTCAAGCCCTTTCTCGCAAAGAATACCCCTCAATAAACAAACAGTTTTGACAAATATCGACTGAGGAATTGTTTCTGTGAAATTTATGAAAATTCCCTCAATCGCGATCACGCGCCTTTCGGTCTACGCGAGGAATCTTGACCTCTTGGACCGAAAAGGGGTGGAAGTCATCTCGTCAGGGCGCCTGGCCGATATCTGTGGTGTGAATCCGGCGCAGATCCGTAAGGACCTGGCCTACTTTGGTCAATTCGGCGTCAGGGGCGTCGGGTATTATGTGAAAGAACTCCTGCTTGAGATTAGGAAGATACTCGGACTGGACAAAGAATGGCGTTTGGGCCTTGTGGGAGCAGGAAACCTTGGCTCGGCCCTCCTAAAGCATGCCGAGTTCATCGACGGGAGCTACACCTTTGTGGCAGCATTCGACCGGAAACCTAAGAGAATCGGTGCGACCATTGGAGGTGTCGAGATTTCACCGCTGGAAGCCATGAATCGCCTGGTTAAGAAGACGGGCGTGGAAATTGGTGTGATTGCCGTGAAGCCGACGTGGGCTCAGAAGGCTGCAGACCTGCTCGTCAAGGCTGGGGTTAAAGGTATCATGAATTTTGCCCCCGTCCATCTTCAGTGCCCGTCCGAAATCCTTGTCGAAAACTTTGATTTCGGTCTCAGGTTGGAGGTCCTCTGTTACAGACTTACTCCACCTAAGTCACGACGACATCGTGTCCATGTGAAGTTTGGGTGGGTTAGTGCGCCAAAGTGATGCCCGCTTGTTCACCTCTACCACACATGTCCCCGGTTGAAGAATCAAGCACGAGAAACGTAGTATTGTAGTGGGCTGGTCCTAAACGTTCTATCCGCCAGTTTGGGAGGTTCGTTCAGTCCTTGTGAGAATCCAGAACGTTTCCTAGAAAGCTTCCCGTGTGAGATGCCGGAAGTTGCGCAATTTCCTCTGGTGTACCGCATCCCACAACACGGCCCCCCTCATCTCCTCCCTCCGGCCCAAGGTCGATGACGTAATCGGCTGACTTGATGACGTCCATGTTGTGCTCGATAACGATGATGGTATTGCCGGACTCCGTAAGCCTGTCCAGGACGTCAAGGAGTCTGTGGATGTCAGCAAAATGTAGCCCAGTAGTGGGCTCATCCAAGAAGTAGACAGTTCGTCCCGTAGCCCGTTTGCCAAGTTCTCTTGAGAGTTTAACCCGCTGGGCCTCCCCGCCGGAAAGGGTGGTTGCCGGCTGCCCGAGGCGGATGTATCCCAGACCGACATCTATCAGGGTCTGGAGTTTGGTCCTAATCTTCCTGATTTTGCCAAAGAAGTCCATAGCCTGATTCACGGTCATGTCTAGAACTTCCGAGATGTTATTTCCCTTGTACCTGATATCCAGTGTCTCCCGATTGTATCGTTTCCCATGGCAGACATCGCATGTGACGTGGACATCGGGGAGGAAATGCATTTCGATCTTGATGATGCCATCCCCTCGGCAGGCCTCGCATCTCCCCCCTTTTACGTTAAAGCTGAAGCGTCCTGGTTTGTATCCCCGCGCCCTGGCCTCGGGTGTTTTTGCAAACAAGTCGCGAATGTCTGTGAACACTCCCGTGTAGGTAACTGGATTGGATCGCGGGGTTCTTCCGATTGGAGACTGGTTCACGTTGACAACACTGTCTATCTTTTCAAGCCCCGTCAGCCTGCGGTGCTTTCCCACGGTTCTTCTGGATTGATAGAAGTGGCGAGCCAAGGATCGGTAAAGCGTCCTGACTACCAAGCTTGACTTCCCCGAACCTGATACCCCTGTCACGCACACGAAACACCCTAACGGGAAGCCAACCGTAATATCTTTCAAATTATTGGTCGACGCCCCTTCCACGGTCAAGAAGCCGTTTTTCAGCGGGCGGCGCTTTGGGGGGACCGGTATGGTTCTTCGACCAGACAGGTACTGCCCCGTAATAGAGGTTTTGTGTCGAAGTAGGCCTTCGGGCGGCCCGTCAAAGACGACGTAACCGCCATCCACACCGGCTCCGAGACCCATATCAATCACATGCTCAGCTGAAAGGATTGATTCCGCGTCATGCTCCACAACGAGCACCGTGTTTCCCAAATCCCGCATCTGTTGGAGCGTGCTAAAAAGTTTCTTGTTGTCGCGCTGGTGGAGCCCGATACTCGGTTCGTCCAGAACGTAGAGTACGCCGGTTAGCTTGGAACCGATCTGCGTCGCCAGGCGAATCCGCTGTCCTTCGCCTGCTGATAGGGTGGCGGAACCCCGACCGAGTGTCAGGTAGCCCAGGCCCACTTCGGTCAGGAAACGGAGTCTTTCGCAGATTTCCTTGACGACAGGATTGGCGATGACCTTGTCTCGGGAGCCGAGGGGAATCCCCGTGAAGAAGTCAAGTAGACCGGTAATGGCGTGTGTGCACACCTCATGAATGGACTGCCCGCCCACCTTGACTGCAAGGCTTTCTGGTTTGAGCCTGGCACCGCTGCAGTCCGGGCAGGGTTGCACGTTCATGAACCGCTCGATTCCTTCACGGGCGTGGTGTGAGCGGGTCTCCCTATAGCGCCGTTCCAGGTTCGGAATAACCCCTTCAAAAGGTCTATCGTAAGTATATCGTCGTCCGTCCCGCTCAAGATAGAAGGGAATGTCCTGACCCTTAGACCCATAAAGGAGAAGATCTTTCAAGACTTCGGGGAAATCGTCGAAGGGGGTATAGACGTTCACTTGAAACCGTTTTGTGATGGCGTCCAAGACCTGATAGAAGTAAACGGAATGTCTGTTTTCCCAGGGAGCAATCGTGCCTTCTCTCAGAGAAAGGCGAGGATCCGGAACGATCAAGTCTGGATCAAAAACGATCTTTGAACCGAGGCCACCACACGCCGGGCAGGCTCCTTGCGGGCTGTTAAAGGAGAAGCTGGCCGGTGTAAAGGGCGGGTAGCTGATCCCGCAGCGCATGCAGGCTGCCTCCTCACTAAAAACAAGTGGGTTACCTTCCAACAGCTCTACGGTGACCACACCTTCTGAAAGCCCCATGGCCAGTTCGATTGAGTCGGCGAGACGATTCCTGGCCCCTTCCTTGACGACGAGACGGTCAACCACCACGGCTATGGAGTGTTTTTTGTTCTTATCCATTGCAATCGGTTCATCCAGGTCAAACATCTCGCCGTCGACTTTTACTCGCGCAAAGCCATCCTTTTGAAGTCTTTGAAGCAGCTTTTGATGAGCCCCCTTCCCGTCGGTGACCACTGGGGACAGGATGACGAGCTTGGTTCCGGGCTCAAGGGCCATGAGGCGATCCACTATTTGCTGGCTGGTTTGGGCTGTGATGGGTTGCCCGCACTCGTGGCAGTGCGGCTTGCCAATGCGGGCGTACAGGAGTCGAAGATAGTCGTAGATCTCCGTGACAGTGCCGACAGTTGAGCGGGGGTTCCTAGAGATTGTCTTCTGCTCTATGGCGATGGCAGGAGCAAGGCCTTCGATACTGTCCACATCCGGCTTGTCCATCTGCTCCAAGAACTGCCGGGCATAGGCTGAAAGCGACTCGACATATCGCCTCTGTCCCTCAGCGTATAGTGTGTCAAATGCAAGCGAAGATTTGCCGGAGCCGGAAATACCGGTGATAACAACGAGTCGATTTCGAGGAATGTCGACATCGACGTTCTTGAGATTATGCTCGCGTGCGCCGCGGACGGCGATCTTGTCTGCAGGCATCCTTAAATGGCTCCGCTTTTGTGTTTGTTTGGTTTCGGGAGAATTCTTCATTTTGCCCGTGGGAGGGAGCTACGTCAACTGAAATCGCCGTTGCAAATTGCGCTAAGTGTTTTTCCTTGACGCTTAGATTACGAAGAATATACTTTTCCCCAGGCACTGGCATTCAGCCGGAAAACGAAAAGGAAGGGAAAGACTGTGGCCATAGCAGAGGTAAGCATCGTTCCGATCGGAACAAAGTCCACCAGCGTAAGCAGTTATGTTGCGGCGTGTCTCGAGGTCCTGGAGGAATCCGGCCTCACCTATGAATTACACGGTATGGGGACCATCGTTGAGGGGGACCTAAGGGAGCTTTTCGAGGTTGTTCTGAGAATGCACGAGGTACCGTTCGAGGCAGGTGCCCTTCGGGTCGTGACGACCGTAAAGGTCGATGACCGTAGGGACAAAGAGGCATCAGCGAAAGACAAGGTGGAGGCGGTGAAGCGGCAACTTGCTTGAAGGGGTCTCCATAGTTTGACTGAAAGTGCATAGAGTGCGCGAAACCCGTTGAGCCCGTTGAGCCCGTGTTTTTCCGATTCTTTCAAAGTTTGATAATCTGTCCTGAGATTTTGTCCTCGAGTGTGAGAATCCCTACTGATCCCTTTCCAAAGAAGGGAAACCTGCCGTAAAAGGCTCCAGGGTTGAAATAAAGGACCCCATCTCTGACCTTGTTATCGGACCG
>JAQBAU010000085.1:0-7657 GCA_032126655.1 Desulfobacterales bacterium | reverse complement strand
AACCCGCTTAAACAATTCAACATAGTCAACAACGTCCCCTATCTCCTTCACAATGGAATGGGGGTCAAGTTTGTTGAAATGACCAACACGGACAACCAGACGCTCAAACAATATGTTAATTCTTAGACGTCATGGAAAATGGGCGCCTGAAGGTATGATTGAGGTTCAATTTGTGAAGCCTCCACGCCCTCCCGGGCGGGGGTTCTGCCTTGCGGCAGTGCTTCGCAGCCCCGAAAGGAAATTTGCCATTTTGAGATAGCTCCCCTCGACCCCCCCCTCCGGACGGGGGTTCTGCCTTGCGGCAGCACTTCGTGTCCGGGGAGCACGCGGGTCAACCAGTTAAGATGGAGGATGATAGGATGACTGCAACGGTAATTTTTCTGGCACTGGTCGGTTTGCTCGTCGTTTGGTTTATTGGGATCTACAACGGGCTTGTTCGACTCAGGAATCTGGTCAAGGAAGGCTGGAGTGGCATAGATGTTCAACTCAAGAGGCGCACCGATTTGATTCCAAATCTCGTGGAGACAGTTAAAGAGTATATGGGACACGAGCGCGAGGTTATGTCCAAGGTTACCGAGCTTCGGGCGCAAAGCATGGGAGCCCGAGGGGTGGGGGAGAAAAGCCGGCTGGAGGGAGCCCTCTCCAGATCTCTGGCTAACCTTTTCGCAGTCGCCGAGGGGTATCCAGACCTGAAGGCCAACCAGAATTTCCTGGATCTGCAAAGCCAGCTCTCCGAGATAGAGGAACAGATCCAGTTAGCCCGGCGCTACTATAACGGTACTGTCCGGAATCTGAACATTAAAATCGAATCCTTTCCCAGCAACATCGTGGCCGGGCTATTCAAGTTCACTCAGGCCGAGTTCTTCGAAATTGAAGACGATGCCGACAGGGCGGTGCCGAAGGTGCAGTTCTAGTGTTGCGTCTCAGAAATAACTTATATAATTTCATGATCGTCGGACTATCTTTAACGAGGGTGCGTTAAATCCGAAACTCGAATACCGAAGCACGAAACAAATCCAAATGACCGAAATTCAAATGACCGAAACGTTTCAGAACCTGTTTAGAACATTAGAGAATTCGGAGTTTGGTCATTGTTTCGGATTTCGGATTTCGTGCTTCGAATTTTAGATCTTAATGACTCACCCCGGAAATTGGCTTTGCTATCACTTTTGTAAGCAATTTGTGAGACACGACACTAGTAAGAGATTGCCGCGTTCCCCGGAGGACCACGTGATGACAACACTGCCACAGGCAAAGAACAGCGTAACTATAGACTTGCGAAGTATCTCAATCCTTCTTGCGTTGACTCTCTTTTGCGTGCTGTTTGGCTTTGTCAGACCTTCTTTTTCCGGAGCGTCTGAGAGGATATTAGACTTCAACAGTCAAATTCGCGTGGATCCGGACGGAAGCATGACTGTTGAAGAGATGATCAGGGTAATTTGTGAGGGGAAGCAGATAAAGCGGGGCATTTTTCGCGAGTTTCCGACAAAATACAAAGACCGTTATGGGAATACAGTAAGGGTGGGTTTTGAGGTTATTGACGTCCTTCGAGACGGCCGTCGCGAACCATATCATATCAAGGAGGTCTCAAAAGGCAAGAGGATCTACGTTGGCCAGGAGAACGTCTTCTTAAAGCCAGGAACATACGCATACACCATCATTTACAAGACTGATCGGCAACTTGGCTTTTTCAAGGATTTTGACGAACTCTACTGGAATGTGACAGGGAATAACTGGAACTTCGTCATTGATCATGCGCGCGCAGTGGTAGCACTCCCTCTCGGGGCTAAAATCCTTGACTTAGCCGCGTATACGGGTCGCCTTGGCGAAACGGGCAAAGCTTTTACTACCGACTTTGATAAGAATGGCAATGTGACGTTCACGACCACCCGGCGCCTGTTACCCGAGGAAGGACTCACCATAGCCGTGGCCTGGCCCAAGGGTATCGTTGCCGAGCCCACGTCTCTGAACAAAGCCGGCCACATCTTGAGGGATAACCGAGGTGTAGTTGCCGGCCTGGTAGGATTGTTTATCCTTTCCATCTATTATCTGTGGGCTTGGTTCAGGGTTGGTAGAGATCCGGAAAAAGGGACTATTATTCCGCTTTTCTCCCCCCCTAAACGCTTTTCTCCTGCCGCAGTTCGCTTTGTCATGCGCATGGGATTCGATGACAAGTCTTTTGCTGCTGCAGTCGTGGACGTGGCCGTGAAAGGCTTTTTGACTATCAAGGAAGACGAAGACGGTGTGTTTACTCTCGCAAAAACAGGAAACGGTAAATCTAATCTGTCCAGGGGGGAAGAGAGAGTGATGCACAAGCTTTTCCGCACAAGAGGCTCGATCAGGCTCAAGAATACGAATCACGAAGCAATCCAGGAGGGCATTTCTGCCTTGAAAAAGAGCCTGAAAATGCACTTCGAAAAAATATACTTCTTTCGAAATTCCAAATACCTTCTGCCCGGCCTGATATTGACCCTTCTAACCTTGGGGGCAGTGATTTTAACGGCAATAGATATGTCAAAGGCCCTTTTTATGACTGTATGGTTGTCCATTTGGACGATGGGAAGCGGTCTTCTCGTTGTCGTGGCTGTAATGGCTTGGAAAAGTGCCCTGCAGCGTCAGGGCGGCGTTGCCGGGGCAATAGGAACGACGTTGTTTGCCCTCCCTTTTGTTGCAGGGGAAGTCGTTGGATTGTGGTTTTTTTCGACGAGCGTCTCGCTGTTGGCGGCGCTTTCCCTGGTGGCACTTATCGTGGTCAACGTTCTCTTTTACCATTTGCTCAGGGCTCCGACCCTTTCCGGACGGAAGATCATGGATGAGATCGAGGGGTTTAAGCTTTACCTCTCGGTGGCGGAACAGGAACGTCTCAATATACTGAACCCGCCTGACAAGACTCCTGAGCTGTTCGAAAGATATCTCCCGTATGCGCTGGCCCTGGACGTGGAACACGAGTGGAGCGAACAATTTGCCGATGTGCTGGCTGCGGCAGCAGCGGGTGGAGGATACCAGCCAGCCTGGTATTCCGGCACATCATGGAGCCGCATGGGTGCAAGTACACTGGCCTCAAACCTGGGCAAATCCTTTGCGGGAGCCATCTCTTCTGCCTCTTCTCCACCGGGTTCTTCCTCTGGAAGCGGCGGCGGCGGGTCCTCGGGCGGTGGCGGCGGTGGCGGCGGCGGGGGTGGGTGGTAAGTGCTCTGTTTAGTATCTGTGTTCTGATATAGGCGAGAGGTGGTTCGACCCCTCGGCAGGCTCGGGACAGGCGGGCTCACCACAGGCGAGAGGCAATAACAAAAGAATAATTAGCCACAGACCCACACAGACAACCGCAGACAAAAGCATATCTCTCACAGAGCTCACAGAGAACACAGAGATTTTTTCACCGCAGAGACGCCGAGGACGCAGAGTTTTTATCGAGTTTATCCCCCATCTTCACCTTTATGCCTAACGCCTTGGTGCCCAAGGCATTAGACATAAAGCCAAACACGCATGCCTGTGGCAGCTCGACCCCGCGACAGTTCGACCACACGACAAGCTCAAGGCGAGCCCTTCGACGGTTCGACAAGCTCACCCCAAGCAAGCTCACTGCAGGCAAGCTCGGGGCAGGCGGGCTCGCCACAGGCAGGCTTTCCCCCTCTCTCAAAGCTTCCTCCTACCTCAAGATCATAACGGACAGGGTGGCGTGCTAAAGAAACCACTGAGTTTATGTCCCGTCTTCACCTGTGCGCCTAACGGCATGGTTCCCCTGCCATTAGGCGCAGAGCGAAACGCGCATCCCTGCGGGAGGCTTTTTCCTTGGCTCAAATCTTCTTCTTACGTCAAGACCAAGACAGACAGGATAGCATGGCACTAATCACAGCGTTATCCCCCGTCTTCCGCTAAACGCTTCGCGTTAAGCGAAAGCCGCATGCCCGCCAAAGTAACGGCGGGCAAGCCTGCAGCGGTTCGAGAACCTCACCACCGGCAGGCTTCCTTTCAGCCATTGCATTAACCTTAGGTCAGGCCGGACCAGCGGGGATCGATTGACCGATGCTTCCATATCCTTGACTGAAACGCCCTTTCCTGGTAGTTTTCGTGTTCAACATAGCCAACAATGTTCCGTATCCTATCTCTGAACGACTGCATCAAGAAACTATTGAAAAACTAGGGGACGTCCATGACATTTCAACATTCTCTCAAATCAAATCGGAATGAACCCTGCCAACGTGAATTTAGGGGACGCCCATAAAATTATTAATGTCGAGTGAAGACATGGGGTCAGCCATTGACCCTATAAACATAAGACATCCGAAGAATCATGTTTAACAGGTTCACTAACGTTAGCCTTGGGGAGAAAAAGACATGAAGAAGAGATTAATTATAGGGTTTGGGCTAATAGCTGTTCTGTTGTTTTGGTCAGGGATTTCAATTTATCCTGACTGGCTGTGGTTCGCACAGCTAGGCTTTTCGCCTGTTTTCTGGACCATGCTTTTGAGCAGATTCGGGTTCGGTTTCTTGGTTTGGTTGCTTCTGATTCTTGTCATATGCGTTAACCTTTATGCTGCGAAACGTTTGAACCCGGGCGACCGGCCAGGGGGGGGCTTGAAAGCTGCTTACGGTTTTGCTTCCCAACGCGGCATTTCAGAAAGGGCCTTAAATTCTATTCTCATTGCTTTTATTCTGATTCTTAGTTTTGTTGTTGCGTCAAGGGGCTCGTTTCATTGGGATATGTTCCTGCGCTATCTATATCAGCAACCTTTTGGCAGCACGGATCCTATTTTTAACAAGGAGATCGGTTTTTATGTGTTCTCTCTTCCCTTTTACATTGTCGTCCGAAACGGATTACTGGTTCTTTTAGTCTTGGCTGGTCTGGTCACTATTGGTTGGTATCTGAAAAATGGTGGGGTTCAAATAGAGGGTGAATTTACTCAAACACAGGGTGTCCCACCCTCTTTACCTAAAATTACCATTGCACCAAAAGCCAAGAAGCACCTTATTTTCTTGGGAGGAATCATTGTTCTACTCGTAGCATGGGGTTATCATCTGAAAGTGTATGGACTTTTATATTCTACACAGGGGCCTGCTTTCGGTGCCAGCTATACCGATGTCCACATCAAGGTCCTGGCCTACAGGGCTTTGATCATCGTTTCCCTGGGCTTTGCCTCGGTCCTTTTTCTCAACGCCTTTAAATTCAGGACGAAATTAATCTGGTTAAGTGGAGGAATTTGGATAGGGGCTGTGTTGGTGTTTGCCACCGTGCTCCCCATCCTGGTACAAAAATTTGTGGTTAAGCCCAATGAATTAGCTAAAGAATCACCCTACATCGCTTACAATATTGATTATACCCGTAAGGCCCATAATCTGAACAGAATAAAGGTAGTCGATTTCGAAGTTAATGACAAATTAAGTGCGGAGGACATCAAGAAGCATGATGTAACGATTCAAAATATCAGGATCTGGGACGAGCGCCCTTTACTTCAAACCTACAGGCAGATTCAAACCATACGGCTATATTACGATTTTAATAATGTTGACGTAGATCGCTATCAAATCAATAACCAATATCGACAGGTCATGTTGGCCACTCGGGAGTTGGTGGTAAATCAACTTCCTCCCCAGGCAAATACCTGGGTCAATAGACACCTCATCTATACTCATGGCTACGGATTGGCCTCAAGCCCGGTCAATGAAGTGACCAGCGAGGGACTGCCCCGCCTCTTTATCAAAGACGTGCCGCCTTCCTTTGAACCCGACCTGAAGATAGACCGCCCCGAGATCTATTATGGAGAAAGAACGGATCAGTATGTTCTTGTAAAGACGAAGACCGAGGAATTTGATTATCCCAAGGGGGACAAGAATGTCTATACCATCTATCAGGGAAGGGGAGGCGTCCCCATCAAATCTTTTTTCAGAAGGCTTCTGTTTGCCGTTGAATTTTTCGATCCCCAGATACTATTTACCACTTATTTAAGCCCGGAGAGTAGAATAATGTATAACCGCCGGATTGGCAGGCGGGCGGCTTTGCTTGCCCCATTTCTCGATTATGACGGTGATCCGTACGTGGTTGTCTCCGGGGGAAAGATCTATTGGATTCAAAACGCCTACACGACCTCTGATATGTATCCTTATTCTCGCCGATCTTATGGCCGTTTTAGAAATAAAGGACTAAACTACATTCGGAATTCAGTCAAGGTAACTATTGATGCCTATAATGGGGATGTGGTTTTCTACATTATTGATGAAAAAGATCCTATTGTTAAAACCTATTCAAAAATATTTCCTGATCTATTCAAGCCTTTCAATGAAATGCCTGCTGACCTGAAAAAGCATATCCGTTACCCCAGGGACCTCTTTAAAATCCAGGTGGATGCATACACGAAATATCACATGGAAGATGTCCAGGTCTTCTATAACCAGGAAGACCTCTGGCAAATTCCGGATGAGTTGTATGGTGATAGCCGACAAGAAATGGAACCTTACTATATCATCATAAAACTGCCCGAAGGGGAAAAGGAGGAGTTTCTCCTGATGATCCCTTTCACCCCTTCGAAGAAGGATAATATGATTGGCTGGCTGGCGGCCAGAAGTGACCTGCCCAATTACGGGAATCTGTTAGTCTACAAATTACCCAAGGAAAAACTGGTCTATGGACCGATGCAGATTGAAGCCAGAGTGGATCAGCAAACGGAGATCTCCCGGGAATTGAGCTTATGGGGTCAGAGAGGTTCCAGAGTCATCAGGGGCAATCTTTTAGCCATTCCCATCAGTGATACATTTATCTATGTGGAGCCGGTTTACTTGGAAGCAAGACAGGAAGAAAGCGCATTGTCCTCTACAGAAACACCTCAACCCAGGGATTCTGCAAAACCCCGGAGAGGAGGTGTGCCAGTTTCTTCACAACAGGACAAATCAAGGGGCGCTTCCTTACCAGAATTAAAAAGAGTCATTGTCGCTTTTAGCAATCGCTTAGTTATGGAGGACCGCCTTGATAAGGCCTTAAACAGTGTATTGGGTGGCCAAATAGCTGCAGAACAATTGGCTTCCCCATCTATTTCTCGAACTGAGGACACTTCTAATCTAGGAGTGTTGGCTCTGGAACACTATAATAAAGCCAAAGATCACTTGCGCCAAGGGAATTGGGCTGAATACGGGAGGGAACTGGAAAACTTAGAGAACCTCCTAGAACAAATGTCTAGTATGGAGAAGAAAAAAGAAGGCCGGCCTTAAGTTATCCGGTTATCTCTTACAGTCTTCGACACTGCCTTCGACATGAGTTCAGGCCGAAGGGAGCACACAGATATAGGCAAGAGGCGGTTCGACCCCGCGGCAAGCTTCCGCCTACGTCAAGACTTCCGCCTACGCTAAAGCTTCGGCGCGACAAGTCGGCGCGACAAGCAGGGCAGGCGGGCTTCCGCCTACGTCAAGACTACGGCGCGACAAGATGGCGGGACACGCGCCACAGGCAAGCTGAAAGCTGAAAGGACCAGATAGAGTAACTGACCGAATAGAAAAGAGAGCCCTCAAACTTTGCTCTATTAGCTTTGGCTACTTGGCTGCGGTATTAATGAAGCAGTCACTTCCTCCTCCGCCATCCTGCTCTTTTTCCGTGTCATCGCCGCCGTCTTCTCCTTCGTCAGCGATATCCTCGTTTTCATTGGCCGGCGGGATGCGCCTTACAGTC
>JAQBAU010000084.1:0-3069 GCA_032126655.1 Desulfobacterales bacterium | reverse complement strand
TGTGGGAGTCGTACTATTCCAGGCGAATAGCCCCCGGACAACGGGTAAGAATGGTGCCTGTCCACGATTTCAGAGGCAGAAACGGGGCGGGGCTTGTCTTTTACAGCGTGATGGGCCGCGGTTGATTGTGCGCGGATTGGGAGGCTTCACACGGTTCAATGCCTTTTGGCGAAACCATCCAAACCAGGACGAAAGAATAGAGAATGGAGCAGACAGGATGAAAATTCCATTCAACAAGCCGTTTATCGCAGGGAAAGAGCTGCATTATATTGCCCAGGCAGTTATGGTTGAATCTCATCTTTCCGGCGACGGCCCGTTTACAAGGCGATGCCATGAATGGCTGGAAAACAAACTGGGCTGTCCCAAAGCATTCCTCACGCATTCTTGCACGGCAGCCCTGGAAATGGCCGCCATGCTGTTTGATATTCAGCCGGGAGATGAGGTCATCATGCCGTCTTTTACGTTTGTGTCCACGGCAAATGCCTTTGTCCTGCGCGGGGGGGTCCCTGTTTTTGTGGACATTCGACAGGACACCCTGACGATAGACGAGGAGAAAATAGGGCAAGCCATTACACCCAAGACCAGGGCGATTGTGCCGGTGCACTATGCCGGCATGCCTTGTGTCATGGATGAGATCGTGAAAATCGCCCAGGAACATGGTTTGTGGGTGGTCGAAGACGCTGCCCAGGCATTGCTGTCCACTTACAAAGGGAGATTCCTCGGTACTGTTGGTCACCTCGGTTGTCTGAGCTTCCATGAAACAAAGAACATTATCAGCGGTGAGGGGGGGGCGCTGCTGGTCAACGACCCACAGTTTGTTAAGCGGGCGGAAATCATCTGGGAGAAGGGGACGGACCGTGGCCGGTTTTCCCGGGGTGAAGTGGACAAGTACACGTGGGTGGACATCGGGTCGTCATTCTTGCCGAGTGAAATGGTCGGAGCTTTTCTCTACGCGCAACTGGAGCAGGCCGAGCAGATCATTGCCGTAAGACGGCGCATTTTTGACCGGTACTATCACGCACTTCGTCCTCTCGAAGAAGAAGGACTCGTCCAACTCCCCCTTGTGGAAAATGAAAGTGTCTGCAACGGACACCTGTTCTATATCATCATTCGCTCACCAGAGGAGCGGACGCGGCTGATTCAGTATCTTCGGGAACAAGGGATACTGGCCGTTTTTCATTACGTGCCCCTCCACTCCTCCCCGGCCGGCATGAAATACGGGCGCCCCGCAGGGGACATGAGCGTCACAGACGACATCAGCGGCCGATTGCTCAGATTGCCGCTTTACTATGAAATGAGAGATGAAGACCTGGACAGGGTGGTTGCCGCCGTAGGGGAATTCTACGGCAGGGGGAGTTGACAGGTCAGGCCTAGGATTGACGATTGAAAATTGAAGATTGAGGATTGAAAAACAGATTCTTTTTGGCTTTGGCTTAACGCCATGCGCTTTGCGTCACGGTGAACGGATAACATATGACACTGTCATGTCCCAGCCCTGGAAGACGTGCCTAAGAAAACTACCATAGCTAAGATTCTGATTGCAGTCGGCCTCCTGACTTGGCTGGTCAGGAGTGGGAGGCTTGATTTCCACCTGTTTCTTTCAGCGCCTTTCACTCTCCTTCACCTGCTTGGCGTCCTCGTGCTTCTTGCAAGCATGCTCGTGCAAGCTGTTCGGTGGTGGTACCTGCTCAGGGCCCAGGAGATTGATCTTTCTTTCCCTCAGACGATCAGCCTGTTGTGGATAGGCTTTTTCTTCTCACTGGTCCTGCCCGGTCTATCGGGCGGGTTAATGGCCCGGGGATATTATGTAACGCGTGAAGCACCGTCCGCCAAAATCGCGGGAATCTCCACCGTTCTCCTGGATCGGGCGATCGGCCTCTATGCCCTGCTCTGGCTGAGCATGGTGTCGCTCCTGTATCTGTCTTGGTCTCAGAAAGCGCTGACCGTGCCGATCCTCGAGGTTGGCGCCTTGAGCCTGCTTCTGATTGTTGGTGCAACCCTGTTCTTTGTGGCCCTCTGGGCTCGCCCAACCCGGGATCTGGCGCTCCGTCTGGTGCCTCGACGCTTTCGTCCCGCGGTGGAGGCGACCCTCAAGACCTATCATGCCCGCGGAAGACTGCTTTTGGGCTGTTTTGGCCTGTCACTGGCCGCAGGGATCATGGCCATGGGGGCATTCCTGGTGGCCGGTCACATCATAGGGACACCGATCAACTGGAAACAAGCCTTTCTGGTCTGCCCCCTGGTCTATGTTATTGGAAGTCTACCCATTTCTCCGGGGGGCATTGGTGTGGGCGAGACCGCAGCATCTGTTCTTTTTGCCCGGTTTGGGGTGGAAACGGGGGCCACCATCATGCTGACCGTGCGCTTGTGGTTTCTGGTGCTGCAGTTGCCCGGCGGCCTGCTCTACGTTTTTCGATCTCGCACTTAATGGGAGAGTCGCGGTTTTTTCTTCAATCTACCGTGGCGGACAGGCTTCACTGGCATTATTATGGTGCAATACCACACGCATTGTGTGGCAATTCACACACTTCTTCCGAATGAAACGAATCCGGTCTTCGGGGACGCATTCCATGAGCTGGCTGTAACTTGCTGGATTAACCAGATAATTTAAAAAGTACCTGTGTTTGAGACATTTCAAGATGTGGTGGCACACAAATTGCCTGCGGTTAAAGGGACTTGGGTGTCTGCCCTGAGAGTTTGGGCGAAAACCGATACGCCATAATTTTGCATAGTTGCCATATAGCTTTATATATTTATATTGATTTTATATAATTTTATAGATAATTTAACATAAATTGGCTTGACACATGGCCTGTTTTGTGAGATGAAATATATCACTTTTGGCCTGGTTTCATTCCTCAGCCCGGATACGGGAGAAGTTGTACGGTGTGAGGGGGTTGCGGGGTGCCAAAGGTGAATTCGAAGTATGTAGGAGCCATGTGCCGTTTTTGGGCTTTTTTGGCTTGACATGGCATAGGTTATGGTCTATAAAATCCGGTTCAAGTAGCTTGCAGAACAGAGAATATGTTTAATAGCTTTAGAATCAATGAAAAACACTTTCGAAATGAA
>JAQBAU010000083.1:0-27071 GCA_032126655.1 Desulfobacterales bacterium | reverse complement strand
CTTGGATCGCTAAAAGTATATCTACACTTTGCACAGCGGAAACGGCCATCTCTCAGTGACCAAATTCTGTGACTTGAGCATTTTGGACAAACTCGCTTCATACCTGCCTTTCTTAACATTGCAGGTACGGATTTTCAAACTTTACCCATTATTAATATACAATTTATCACCTACCGCTGAATTGTCGAATACCTTCCTGCCCCGACGGGGGCCTACTGCCGCCACCCACCAAGAACTCGATGAATGAACTGCATATCGTAGTGACCCTAAGGCTCTGAAAATAGAGATAACTTCCCATTATCGCAAATCGGACTTCCTCGGCACACGACTGAGGATTTTCTGCGAAAGGTTTAGATATCCGAACCTTATAGATTTCAACCTTACTTCCAATTATCACGACCCTGAGTTCTAAGGCAAGTGACTCAGGATTTCATGCGAAAACCTTTAGACATTTGGAACCGTCGGTTTTCCTGCATAACTTCCCACAATCTTGAATCCGTGAAATTTTATGATTTCTCATACATATCGAAACGGAAGCAACGATTCAATGAAAAACGGGTTCAGGTCAAGGCGAGATGATTGATTACTTAACAATACCTTCAAATTGGTCAAATTCAAGAGTGTTGCTATGTATCTTTAGTTTTAACCATCCCTGAAATTCTTTGATAAGGTTTTTTTATCTGCACCGTGATTCGTTCCCCAACAATCCCTAATATAGAGCCTTGAATGGGATGGATGTCATATCAAAAACAAGCGCCAGGAGAAGAGAAGCTTAAAGGCGATTTGAACCCTGGCCTTGATAAGATTGGACAAAAGAGAGGGTTCCCAAGGGTCTCTACTGAGTGCCTACGAAGAATGGTCTGTATTCGGACTCATCTTGCTTGAGGGCATCGCGAATCTCTCTCAAGAGCCTCGGCTTGTCATGAGGCAGCGAGCCGCACAGGTTGATGTAGTTTGTGTAGTGATCACTCGTCAGCCTCGTCGAGATCTCCAACGCTTCAAGGAGCGCCGCAGTTTCTCTTAACACACCGTGCGGGGTGAGCATGGTGAAGCGTTCTTCCATCACGTCTTGCAGGAGCGGGGTATTGATCTTGGGCACAAAGGTCCGCAGCCGGACAAAGTCCGGGGAAATTTCATTGATGACACGGGCCGTTTCCTGAGCGTGTTCACCGGTCCTTTCCTGGCCTGCAATACCCAGAACGACATAGAGGCTCAGTTCAATGCCGGCGGCCATGGCCCACCTGCCCGCCTCTATCTGCTGCTGGGCGTGGGTCCCCTTCCGAACCTGTCTCAGTGTGACATCATCACCCGACTCGAGTCCAACATGTATCCGCCCAAGTCCTGCCCGGGCCAATTGCTCAAGCCGTTCTAGCCCCTTCTTGTGGATGAACTGCGAGGAACCATAAACTGTGATCCGTTCAAGGGTTGGGAAAGTGGCCCTGGCAAAGCGGCAGATTTCAGCCAGGCCTTCGGTCTTCATGGCAATGGTGTTGCCCGCTGGCAGAAACAGCGTTCGCACGCGTGAACCGCTATTTTGACTCGCTTCCAGGATGTCTTCCTTTACATCATCAACCGGCCGGACACGATACTTGGGCCCGTTCTTGTAGACCATACAAAAGGTGCATCGGTTGTGGGGACACCCGATGGTGGCCTGAATGAGTAAAGAATCAGCCTCGCTGGGTGGGCGGTATATCGGGCCTTCATAGCGCATGGTCACGCCCTTGTTTTTTCTTGAAGGAGGAGTAAAAGTCTGCTAATATTACGAATTTACGGCACGATCTTGGTTGTGTCGGTCCCCGACACCGCTAAACCGTTCCATTTATCAAGGTATAATATCATGCCTATCGTTGCAACACGCAAACAGACCAGACAGATATCGATAGGGGACGTCAAAATCGGCGGTGGTGCCCCGATCGCTGTTCAGTCGATGACAAATACGTTTACCCACGATGTGGACGCGACAGTGGCACAGATTCGTCGTTTGGAGGAAGTCGGCTGCGAGATCGTGCGGGTCGCGGTGCCGGATCAGCCGGCTGCAGAGGCCGTTTCGTCGATCAAGAAGCAGATTTCGATTCCCCTGATCGCCGATATTCACTTTGACCACCGATTAGCCATAGCCGCAGTGGAGGCTGGTGCCGATGCCCTGCGGATCAATCCCGGCAATATCGGCGCAGCCAAGAAGGTGGAGGCCGTGGCTCAAGCGGCTAAGGCACGAGGCATTCCCATACGCGTCGGGGTAAACGCGGGTTCCCTGGAAAAGAAGCTCCTCAAGAAGTACGGAGGGGCCACTCCCCAGGCTATGGTGGAAAGTGCCTTGCAAAACGTCGAGTTGCTCAGATCGTTCGATTTCCATGAAATCAAAATATCCATTAAGGCCTCGGATGTGCCGAGAACTGTAGAGGCCTACCGTTTGCTCTCTTCTCAGAGTGACCTTCCTCTCCACGTGGGCGTCACGGAAGCGGGCAGCCTCTATTCCGGCACTGTTAAATCCGCCCTCGGCATCGGGATCCTTCTTACGGAAGGGATTGGGGACACGATCCGGGTCTCGTTGACCCGGGACCCTGTGGATGAGGTGCGCATCGGCTATGAGATACTCAAGGCCTTGAAGATCCGGGAACGCGGCCCGGACATCGTTTCATGTCCTACATGCGGCCGGTGTAACATTGACCTGGTGAAGCTCGTTGAGCATGTGGAATCGGCCCTGCTCACCACAACCACCCCTGTGCAGCTTGCTATCATGGGATGCGTAGTGAACGGACCAGGTGAAGCACGGGAAGCCGACATCGGGATTGCCGGAGGCAAAGGGCATGGGGTGCTTTTCAAGAAGGGTAAGATCGTCAAGAAGATAAAGGAACAGAGGTTGGCTGAGACTCTCCTGAAAGAAGTGGAAGCTTATGAATCGAGGCGCCGGCATGGGAAAAGAAAGTAGCGCACAGACAGCGATTACTCCGACAAGGGCTGAAGATTACCCCGAATGGTATCAGCAAGTGGTAAAGGAATCAGAACTTGCCGAAAATTCATCGGTCCGAGGGTGCATGGTTATCAAGCCGTGGGGGTATGCCCTGTGGGAAAACATCAGGAACATCCTGGACGTCATGTTCAAAGGCACGGGTGTGAGGAACGCCTACTTTCCTCTGCTCATACCCAAACGATTCCTGGAAAAAGAGGCCGAACACGTTGAAGGGTTTGCCAAGGAATGTGCAGTCGTCACCCATCACCGTCTGGAAGAATCCGCAGAAGGAGGGCTCGTTCCGGCAGGATTACTGGACGAACCCCTAGTGGTAAGGCCCACATCTGAAACCATCATAGGAGAGTCTTTTTCCAGGTGGGTTAGCAGTTACCGGGATTTGCCTCTGCTCATTAATCAGTGGGCCAACGTCGTCCGGTGGGAAATGAGACCCCGTATCTTTTTGCGAACGAGCGAGTTCCTCTGGCAGGAAGGTCACACGGCTCATGCCACAGAGACGGAGGCCATGGCCAGAACACTTGAGATGCTGGACATTTATGAGAAGCTGGCAGAGAGCTATCTTGCCATACCCGTTGTCAAGGGAGAAAAGACGGAATCTGAACGATTCCCCGGTGCAGTCAATACCTTTACCCTTGAAGCCATGATGCAGGATCGCAAAGCCCTTCAGGCTGGAACGTCCCACTTTCTGGGTCAAAACTTCGCCAAGGCCTCTGACATAAAATACCAGTCTGCGAAGGAAGAAGAGGTCTATGCATGGACCACGTCCTGGGGTGTTTCCACCCGGCTGATCGGCGCCATCCTCATGGCCCATGGAGATGACGACGGGTTGGTGCTGCCACCTATGATCGCGTCATCTCACGTAGTCTTGATGCCTATCATGAAGAAAGCAGACGAACGAAACAAGGTCATGGATTTCACGCAAGCCCTGGCCGGAGAACTCAGAGAACAAGACTACGGTGGGCGCAAAATCGATGTGGAGATTGATGACAGGGAAAGCGGCGGAAGCAGAGGATGGGACTGGATTAAGAAGGGAATACCCGTCCGTGTCGAGATCGGGCCGAGGGACATTGCCCAG
The DNA here is from genome assembly GCA_032126655.1 of Desulfobacterales bacterium. Lineage (GTDB taxonomy): Bacteria > Desulfobacterota > Desulfobacteria > Desulfobacterales. Next base: position 23,028 of record JAQBAU010000083.1, on the reverse strand, counting down.
GATTCGGTCTTTGTAGGTCGAAGAGACAGAGGCGCCAAAGAAAAGGAGGCCATTCCCCGGGCACAGTTTGTCCAAACCATTGTTCCGATACTAGATGAGATTCAGAAGAACCTGTTTGATCGCGCGTTGGCGTTCAGGGAAAAACACACGGCTGCCGTCGACTCCAAAGACGATTTCTATGCCTTTTTCACGCCCGAGAACCCCGAAAAACCTGAGATCCATGGAGGCTTTGCTATTGCCCACTGGTGTGGCGAGCAGGCGTGTGAGGAAAAGATCAAGACAGACCTGAGCGTGACTATTCGCTGCATATCCCTCGATGCTGAAAAGGACGCAGGAAAATGCGTTGCCTGTGGGTCGAATAGCCTGCGGCGGGTGATCTTTGCGAAGGCGTATTGAGCACGGATTTCTCTGGAGCAATAAACGTCTGGAGTGTTGGAGTACTGGAGTATTGGAAAAAAAGATGGAGTTTTAGACATTGGCTTCTTAGCTTCTTCCATTACCCCATTACTCCATCACTCCATTACTCCGGTCTTCTGTTCTTATGATTCGAATCACTGACATCATAGACCGTCTTAACGGCTACCATCCAGAGGCAGACCTCGACCTGGTGGAAAGGGCTTACATTTATTCAGCCCGTATCCACGAAGGTCAGGTCCGGCTATCCGGAGAGCCTTATCTCTCGCACCCCCTGGAGGTGGCTGGATTACTGACTGAGCTGAAATTAGACCCGGTCAGTGTGGCCGCGGGTCTTCTGCACGACGCGTTGGAAGACACCAAAGCAACCATGGAAGACCTCACGGAGATGTTTGGACCACAGGTGACCAGCATCGTGGAGGGGGTAACAAAACTGGGTGGCCTTCCTTTTCGAAGCTATGAGGACCGCCAGGCTGAAAGCGTTCGCAAAATGATTCTCGCCATGGCGGACGACATCCGCGTCATCCTGATAAAGCTGTGTGATCGGCTACACAACATGCGCACCCTTCAGTTCCAGGCCGAGAAGAAGCAGATAACCATAGCCCAGGAGACCCTTGACATCTATTCTCCCCTGGCCAGTCGTCTCGGTATTCATTGGATGAAGACGGAACTGGAAGACATTGCGTTCATGTACCTTTTCCCACGCCAATACGCCGACATTGCTGACCATGTGGCGAAGAAAAGGGATGAGCAAGATGAGTATATCAATACGATTAGAGAAATCATCGAGGCGAAGATGGGAGAGGCAGATCTTGCCGGTGAGATCCAAGGCCGCCACAAACATCTTTACGGGATCTATCACAAGATGATGAACCAGAGTGTGGATTTTGAAGAGGTATACGACATCCTCGCCTTCCGTATCATCCTGAAGACCATCCCCGAGTGTTACCAGGCTATTGGGGTCATCCATTCAATATGGAAGCCCATAGCCAAGCGTTTCAAGGACTTCATCAGTATCCCCAAACCTAATATGTACCAGTCTCTCCACACGACGGTAATTGGGCCCTTTGGAGAACGCGTGGAGATTCAGATCCGCACCAATGAGATGGATCGGGTAGCCAACGATGGCATCGCAGCCCACTGGCAGTATAAGGAGAAAGGCCACTTTGATGAAAAGACGGGGGCTGCCTTTGCCTGGCTCAGGAAACTCGTTGAAGAACAGAAAAACATCAAGGATCCTGATGAATTCATGGAAAGCGTGCATATCGAGCTATTCCCTGACGAGGTCTACGTGTTTACACCCCAGGGCGACGTCCTAGGCTTTCCCAAGGGGGCCACGCCGGTCGATTTTGCCTATGCGATCCACACCGAGGTGGGGCATCAGTGTTCAGGATCCAAGGTGGATGGACGAATGGTCTCATTGAAATATGAGCTCAAGACCGGCCAAAGTGTTGAGATTATTACATCGCCAAATCACCAGCCCAGCAAAGACTGGTTAAGCTTTGTCAAAACGGCCAAAGCCCGGTCCCGGGTCCGCCAGCACATCAAGGCCAAGGAGCGGAAACAGAGTATGATATTAGGACGGGAGATGTGCGACAAGATCCTGCGCAAGCATCATATGAGTCTGAATAAGTATTTGAAATCAGGAGAGATTGAAAAGGCAGTCAGTGAGCTTGGCTACAAAACCGTGGACGATCTGATTGCCAGTGTGGGATATGGAAAGGTAACCCCCCTACAGCTGGTTCGACACCTGCTCCCGAAGTCTGAAATAGAAGATGAAAAAGATACAATCGTAACGAAGATCAAGGAGCGTATTCGCGAAAAGAAAGAGAAGTCGGGCATTCTGGTAAGAGGGGTGGATGATGTGCTGGTTCGTTTTGGCAGGTGCTGCAGTCCCCTTCCCGGCGATTCTGTGGTCGGCTACATCACCCGAGGCCAGGGGGTCACGGCTCACCGCACGAGTTGCCCTCACGCATTGAACATGGATCTGGAACGACGGATTGAGTTGCAATGGTCACCAGATATTGAAGAGCTCTATCCGGTAAGGATTCATGTGCTGTGTGACGACAAGATGGGGCTTCTGGCACACATTACAGCGGCTATCAGTGACACGGAAGCGAATATCCTGGACGCGACCGTAAAGACACGGGTTGACAAGCGAGCAGACTGCTATTTTACGATCTCGGTGTCAGGCGCCGACCACCTGAATAAGGTAATAAAATCGGTGAAAGCGACCAAGCACGTTATGAAAGTGACTCGCCTTTCGGCGTGACAGGTTGTTTTCCCCCGGGTTTTTCTACCAATCCGGAACGCAGGCACCGTGTGCATACCCTGATTCGTTTTACCTGTCCGTTCCTGACCGCACGAACCTGCTGCAAATTGGGGTAAAAGCGTCGCTTCGTGACGTTGTGGGCATGGCTCACATTATTGCCGGCCATAGGTTTCTTTCCGCATATTTCACACACTCTTGCCATGTTATAACACTCCTTTATATTTAACAAAATCTCTCTGAGGCTTCACCGACGGCAAACAGGCATGTGCAATTAACACATCCAATGTCCAGATGCAAACCTTTAGTTAGTACCCAACACTTGCTACCTCGTTTGTGGATGGGCACTAGTTTCAACTTCGCAGTCAATATATACACTGACTAGGGAAAATGCAAATGAAGCTTCTCGCAGTCCCGCTGTAGCGGGACAGGGTATTTAGGCAGAGGCGAACAAGATCAGTCAGCCAGGTCCGAGGTGTCTTCCGCTGCACCCACCGCGACCCCGAAATCCTCGGGGCTCCTGTGAATTTCTACCTGAGGTGCATATCGGCGGGCCAACTCCATCGTATCTCCCACGTTCAGCTGGTCAAACAGAAAACCGAATTTCTCTTCCAGACTCGTGCGAATGGCCGCCCGAATATCCTCTGACAAGCCCCAGAGCTCTGCCTTGAAAGGGCCCAAACCCTTTTTTCGCGTCTTGTATATGAACTGCTCTTCCGTCTGACCTTCTTTCTGCTCGTCAGCATGTGCGGTTTTAATGTGTTCGTACATGCGTTCGCGAAGTTCGGGGGGAAATGCCTCGTGGTCATACACGATATTCTGAAATCCGGTAGCCAAGTGCACTTCTGCCGCCTCATTTTGCACAAACTGGTTAAATGCCTCATCAGGCAAGGTAGACGCCCCGTGCTGGACCGCACCGGCCATACTGTAGACATCGCGCCCGATCTTAGACAGTTCCTTGATGACACTGAAATCAATCTTGACCTGGGCAAGGGTCCCATCCGGTAGAGGCACACCGCCATGGGAGGTGCCGGTCTGGATACTGATCTTGGAAAGCCCGGTCGTCCCGTTGGGCAGGCTCCGGTAGTAACCGTCCATAAAGGCACGAAGTTCCGTCTCGTCGCTGTTTTTCTCACCTATCTCACCGATCTCGCCCCCCACTGAGACAGTCACGTCCGCGGGTTCTCTCTCTCGAATGAACATTGTCAGATTAGCGCATACCTCATAATTGTTTCGCTGTTGCTCATCGACCGTGGAAGGACCGAGATCAACCAAGGTGGAGGTATCTATGTCAATATTGTAAAAGCCCGCACTAATGGACTCCTCTATCAGTTCACACACTGCCTGGACCTCTGCCTCAGGATCCGCCTTGAACTTCTTGACACTCACCTGAAAGTGGTCACCCTGGACAAAAGTGGGGCCTCGATACCCCTCCTTGATGGCAGCCGCCGTCACAACGCTGAGATACTCAGCAGGTCGCTGGTCTGTATAACCGATCTCAGATCGAGCAATCTCAAAAATTATGGTCCCCACGTTGCGGGGAGACGCGGCCCTGAAGACGGCCCTTGCACTATCATAGGTCATCGCACGCAGATTGATCGCCGGTACCGTGAAATCGAGCGGGACTTCCTCCCGTCCGCGGGCGAGATAGAGTTCATGAATCGACGCCGGATAAATCCCGAGAACCTGGCCCAACTCCCACAATAGCCACCTCGCAGCACCCTGCTGATCCGAGTCTCCGAACACGGCTTCCTTTGCAAGAGCATCCACGTCTGTTCCGCGCAGTTTTTCCTCATCGACAACCAACACTTTCCCGTCATCTACGGCTACCGATCCTTCCAGTTTGGCCAGTAAAACATCAAGTGCTTGTGAACTCATGAGATCCTCCTTGCGTCTTTATCGTCCATCAGAAATTGGGGTAATGGAGTACTGGAGTATTGGAAAAAACGTGGAATTTGGTCTCCTTGTTCCATCACTCCATTACTCCAGTCGCAGCCCTCTTTTCCTACCAACATCCAACGAAATAGGCAAGCCTAATGCAGGAATGTTCTCAAGCCGTCAAGCGCTCTGCCTTTTTCGCTCTGCACTCTGCGTCTTTTCCAGTGGCTTCTGTTTTTCTTTATTCCGCACTCCGCACTCCGCATTCGTTTCCTATTCTCTTATTTGTACCTTGAGGTAAAGATCTCCCCGCATATCTTCCGTCGTCCGCCGTCCCATCCCTTTTAGCCGAAGCTTCTGTCCCTCGGATAGACCCGTAGGTATGGTCAAGAAGAAGGTCCTTTTTTTGAAACCTTCAGCGATGTTGATCAGTTTACGGGCCCCAAACAGGGCCTCGTGTTCTGTGATGGAAACCACACCGTACAGGTCAGGGCCTGTCCCGGATCCGGCAGGACGAACCACTTGTAACCTATGTGTTGTCCGCTTTTTCGTCAGATCTCGCGCCTTTGCCGTCACACCCAACGCTGGGAGGATCTCGAAGAGTTTTAGAAAGATAATGCCGAAAACGAATCCTCCGATATGCGCCCACCAGGCAATGCCTCCACCATCAGCCTGGACAGAAGATGCCGCAGCACTAATGAACTGAAAGAGCATCCATATCCCTAAAAAAAGGAATGCGGGAAGCTCAGCAAAATGGAAGAAGACGAAGATGGGAATCAGCGTCAGAACCTTGGCTCGGGGATAGAGAACGAAATAGGCCCCCATCACGCCGGCAATGGCCCCACTGGCACCAATAGTTGGTATCGGAGAATGCCAGTTGAGCAAGAGATGGGAGGTGCCGGAAGCCAACCCGCACATCATGTAGAAGACTAGATATCGGAAGTGCCCCAGCCGATCTTCCACATTGTCCCCAAAAATATAGAGAAACCACATGTTGCCTATCAAGTGGAGGAAACCGCCGTGCAAGAACATGAATGTGAGAAAAGAAAGAACCTGTTGGCCCGTGGTGAAGTCGGCAGAAACCTGAGGAACCGAATAGCGCGCCGGGACTATCCCGTAGACATTGATGAATGCATTGAACCCCTGCTGATGGGACAGCTGCACAAAGAAAACGAGCACGTTGATCGCAATGATGCAACTGTTGACAACGGGATAGGTTTCAGAACGGATTGTGTCTCTTAAGGGAATCATAGTGCACGTTAGAAACGGTTTCGCAATCCCACCGCTGGCGGGGTTGCGGGTCCCGCTGGTTTCGTTTTTTCACCACATGTTCACTTAAGGCACAAAGAGCGGGAGTAATGGGTTGAAACAGACTGGCGTAAGGCACACGGCATAAGGCGCAGGGAAAAATATCTTGCCTTGAGCCCTACGCCTTGAGCCTTGAGCCGGTCTTGCTATCCAGTACTCCTGTTGGGCTTCTGAAACCTGATTCGCATTTTTGAGATAGGCGCTATTCACCCACCAGGGACCAGGGTTCCAGTACGTCTTCGGGAATTCCATCGATGAACCGCGAGAGCCTGGAAAAGACACTTCCCGTACTCCAGTCGTATATGTCTATTGGGCAAGTGAAGTAGAGATTTTCTTTTGCTCGCGTGGCCGCTACATACATAAGACGACGTTCTTCCTCCATCTCTTCATCGCTGCGTGCGGCAAACGACACGGGAAAGCGGCCTTCCAGTGCCCATATAATAAAAACCGTATGCCACTCAAGCCCCTTTGCGGAATGGATGGTGGAAAGAACCAGGTGCTCATCTTCAAAGTCAGTAGCCAGGGCGTTGTCCACGCTGGCATTCGGGGGCTCAAGGGCCATATCAGAGAGAAACTCTTCCAGGCGCTGATAGCGCTCCATGATCGTCATGAGCTGCTCCAGGTCCTTGAGCCGCTTTGGATGGTCGTCATATTTCTTTTCTAAAATCGGCTCATAGTATTCCAGGAGCCTGACCCCGATCTCTTCCAAAGGGATCCGCGCCCCGCTAAGGTCTTCGAGCTCTCTTTTCAGTTTCTCAAAGGCTGGGGCATAGCGCGGTTTCGTCTTGACGGTAGACAAACCCTGGAGACCGGTTCCAGAGCGCGCAATACTTTCGAATATCTCTTCTGCGGTCTTGGGCCCAATGCTTTCTATCATGAGAAGGACACGATGCCAGCTAACACTGTCCAGAGGATTTGCCAATACCTTCAGGTGAGCAAGAAGATCCTTGATGTGGGCGGTTTCCATGAACTTGAATCCACCCACCTTGACGAAGGGAATATTTCTCTGATTGAGCTCGATCTCCAGGTCAAACGAATGATAACTGGCACGAAACAGGACCGCAATCTCATTCAACGGAACCCCTTCTTCGCGCAGTTCAAGAATCCTTTGGCTGACAAACTGGGACTGCATCCGTTCATCTTCAGCAACCACCAGGGCTGGCAGGGCCCCTTCTTTCTTCTTCGTGAAAAGGATCTTCGTGTACTTCTCCTCTGCCCGGTCAATGATGACATTGGCAATGTCCAGAATAGGCTGGGTACTCCGGTAATTCTCTTCCAGCTTAATCATCTTTGTGTCCGGAAACATCTCTGGAAAATCCATGATGTTTCGGAAGTTGGCCCCGCGAAAGGCATAGATGCTCTGAGAGTCATCTCCAACCACCATGACGTTGTTGTGCGTGGTAGCGAGAAACTTGACAACATCGGCCTGAATCTTGTTCGTGTCCTGGTACTCGTCCACCATGATGTACTGATACATTTTCGAGAGTGTTTCCCGCACATCCGGGTTCTCCTGCAACAGAATCCTCAGGTAAATCAAGAGATCATCATAGTCCATGAGCAGATTCTTCCGCTTGTAGGCCTGGTAGGCCTCATGTAGGCGCAAGAGATCCGTGGTATCCTTTAGAAAATGGGAATAGTCTTCGAGAATGACTTCATCGATGGAAACACCTTTGTTTACGGCTTTGCTGTAGATGTTAGCTATGGTCCTCTTGCGCGGGAAACGGCGATCCTTGAGATTCAGACCCATCCGGGTGCGGAAGATATTGATCCCATCCTCTGCATCAGTCCGGTCCAGTATGCTGAATCCAGAACCAAAGCCTATCCTCTCCGCATATCTTCGCAGGGTCAGGTTCGCAAACGAATGAAATGTCCCCCCGGACACCTTCTCGCACCGATGGTCAAGGAGTACCGCAGCCCTTCGCAGCATCTCCTGGGATGCCTTGCGTGTAAAGGTCAGCAGCAGGACGGCCGACGGGGAAACACCTTGCTCGACGAGCCGGGCAACCCTGTACGTGAGGGTCCTGGTTTTTCCGCTTCCGGCCCCTGCAATCACTAAAAGGGGCCCCTGTAAAGTAGTTACGGCCTCGTATTGGGCGGGGTTCAAAGATTTCTTGTAGGGGATGGATAGGCCTTTATCTGTAGGCCGGAGAGATCCTTCTTTGACGACGTATTCTTTCATCAGACGTACAGGCGCAACTATCGCCTATAGTTTTCGATATTCTCGACAAAGCTCTCAAAGTCGTTCTCCAGGAGAAAGCGAGATATCATTTCGCTGGCCTTGTCTGCTGTGTCAATTCGATAGCCCCCTTTTTCGTCTGGCCCGGAGATCTTTTTGGCATTTGCCACGATGGCTTGAAGGGAGGCGGCAGTGACTTCTACATTAACGCGAACCATTAGCGTGTCTTCTTTCTCAGGCATATCTGTTTTTCCCTTAGTGCTTGGTGTTACTGTGCTGTTTTGCAGACGGGCATCTTTCTTGAGGCAGGCAGCTAATACGGTGCCTTACTTCAATTACTGGTAGCCGGCATGGTGCTTTTGAAGATGTGAAAACACTGTTCTATAATCATCTCCTGATAGGGTAATAGGTTCATATATTCAACACCGACGCCTTCAGAAGTCACACGCGTAACCTTGGCCTTAACGTCAATAGGTTTATCTTCGAAGGGAAGGAGCATCACAAGATGGATGACATCCCCCTGATTGAAGTGAGAAGGATCATCCACCTGGATCAACAGACCACCCAGGCTAAGGTCCCTCATCTCCATACTTCCTTCGTAACCCTTTATCGTCAGTTCCAGGTGAAAATCTATTCTCGGGTTTTTTCTTTTTTCGAGATCCATATTCGGCTTTTTCCCTTTTTCCGCAAGGGTCCTATGCGACATCCCACTGGTTTCATCTATAACCTATCTCAAAAACGCGTCTAAGGCTCCTTTGTCCCGCCAACGGGGGGATTGCGGCACAGCTCAAAATCTTTTGGCTCATCCCGCTTGCAGCGGGACTCCGCTTTTTCGCTTGTCGCGCCCCCGACAGCAAGCCCGGGATTTTCAACTTGCCCTGAGCCACATTTTTTGGATAGGTTATAGGGCGATTGCCGAGCATAGAGTTATCTGGCTGCGCAAAAAATTATATCAATTCTGTTGCAATGTCAACGGTTTCGTCCCCTGGGAAAAACCCGGTTTCCCTTTCTCCTTGACTGCCACCAAGAAACTCTTGTATCAGTATGCCCGTATGAACGACCCGTTTGAAAAGTTCACCGATCATCTGCAGCAGGAAATCAATGAGGAAGTGATTCAAACCTATGGCGAGCAGGTGTATGAGCGGTGGCGTAACCCACGATTCCGGGGACAGATGGAGCGTCCCACAGGATACAGCCGCACAACCGGAAGCTGTGGAGATACCGTCGAGGTCTTTCTGCGCGTTAAACAGGGAGTTGTGTTGGAGGCTTCCTTTACCACAACCGGATGCGGTTCCAGTGTAGTGTGCGCCTCAGTTGCGTGTGAATTAGCTATCGGAAAGATGGCGGAGGATGTTAAAGATGTTACTGGCGAAATGATCCTTGAAGTCTTGGAAGGCCTTCCTGAAGACAATGTCCATTGTGCCTTTCTGGCTGCCGAAACGCTGCAAGCGGCCCTCGACGCCTGTACCCAGCCCGAATAGGCACTCCACATTACCCGGCTTCGACCCCTTTCCCAGACACAAACGATTCATTCGGTAATCTTAAACGGCTCATAGGTGCGTGGGAAATAATATCTCTCCTCCCCACCAAGGCGGTGTCCCAGCAACGCGGACCGATCCGCATGATTCAGAATCGTCAACATTAACTCTTGTCCCCGCAGCAGGCCCAAACAACCGCCCGCTGCCCTCACTTCATCAAAAGCATCAACCTCATCCCGACGAATGCTGCCGCCGACCAGCGTAACCGGCACAGGCTCGCCAGAATGGATGAGAGAGGACATGCTGGGGGTAGAGTGATCAGCAGTGACCACGACCAACAAGTCATCCCTGCTTTCCGCCGCTTTGGTCAATTCATCGAGGCCGCTATCCAGGGCAGCGATGGCCGCCTCCTTTTGTTTTGGGTCTCCCTTGTGGGCAGCTTCGTCAGGCACCTTTGTATGAACGTGAATGAAATCGTGCGAAGCGTCCGTGAGGGCCACACGAATTCTGTCGCGAATGTCCTTGCCCGGATCCGAACCGTCTTTGACTCGCACAAATGTGAGGCCTATCTCATGGGCCAGACCAGCGTACATAGACCCTGACGCGAGCATCATGCCGGCCATGCCCCACCGCTGATCAAAAGGTTCCTGCATGATCCGACGGCCACAACGTTGCGTGGCCAGGAAGTTGGCCAAAGGAAGGTTTCTGTTCTGGCGTTGGCGATTCACTTCGTGTTCTGTCAAGGCTCTGCAAGCGTGGGTCAAGTACGCATTGAAAGCCCGAGCCGTCAGCCCGGCCTGCTCCGGCTCGGAGTTTTCGGATACCGGCAATATGCGGGCTATCTTTTGACCAAGGACCATGGGGTCGGAGTCAGATACGTACGGTGAAGCCTTGCCGCTTATGACCAAGATAGCGTCATTGCCGCGCGTTTGTTGAAGCTGAAAGCGGATGCCATAGATTTCGTAATTGCTGATGGCGGAAAAGAGCTGACCCAGTTCTGCGTCCTCCATATCAGGACGCTTCTGGACGAGGGTCAGGAGACCCTTATCCGAAGTCACACTGGCCAGGTGCGCCAGGCACAACACGTCAGTATCATCGAACGCCACACCCTCCCCCACTGCCTCCAGCAACCCGCGGCCGGGGAATTCATTCAGCTTGTATCCGAATAGCAGGAAATGGGCTATCTCGCTTGGTAGACACTGGCCCGGCATTGTGGCGTGAAACAGGCCGTTACTGCCCAAGGAAGCCAACCGGTCCAAATTTGGCGTAGCCGCAGCTTGCAGCGGCGTCCGCTGGTTCAGAACTTCATAGGAACGGTCACCGATGCCGTCCAAGAGAATGATAATGATTTTCATGAGTAACCCAACTTGCTTAACACTCCAGAATATGTGCACACGAACATAGCGGAAAAGCCTAAGGCTTGCAAGATGGCGATGAGATCGCTCATGTCACTTTGAGCGACCACTCAGTTTTCCTTGACAGACTTTCCCGTTGCACCCATACTCCCTCGATCATAAAGCGCGTTCGGGCGTTAGTTCGCGCAATGCCGGAAAGGAGAAACGAGAATGAAATCGAAGTTTGGAACCTGGTTTGCCGCGATAGTAACAGGTTTGGCCATAGTCTTGATGGCCCTCCCCGTATTAGCCGCAGAAAAAACACCTTCTGGGGATGCGGCTGCAACGGTGAACGGAACTGTGATCACCAACACGGAGCTGGATAGAGAGCTGAGTCGTGCCAAGGAGCAGCTTGTCCAGATGGGTCGACCTGTCAGCGATGACCAGCTGTCAGAGATGAAAAAAAGGATGCTGGATAATCTCATCGCCTACGAGTTGCTCTACCAGGAAGGCAAGAAGAAGGGCGTGAAAGTCACGGATGCGGCAGTCGATGAAAAACTGGACGAACTTAGGAAGGAATATCCGGATGACGCCGAATTCAAGAAGATGTTGAGCAGTTCGAATCTCACTGAGGCCGACCTGAAATCTCACATGAAGAGAGGGATAGCCGTTGAACAGCTCGTGGACCGGGAAATTGTTCAGAAAATCACTGTGTCGGACAAGGAAATAAGAGATTACTATGATTCCAACCTGGCTCGTTTCAAACAGCCTGACCAGGTGAAAGCCAGCCACATCCTTATCACGGTCGATCCAAAAGCGGACGAAGCCGAGAAAGCCAAAGCTCGCAAGCAGATTGAGACAATCCAAAAGAAGGTGAAAAAGGGTGAGGATTTTGAGGCTCTTGCCAAAGAGCATTCCGGATGTCCCAGCAGTACCAAGGGAGGGGACCTCGGCTACTTCGGACAGGGACAAATGGTGAAACCGTTTGAAGATGCGGCTTTTGCCTTAGAACCGGGTCAAGTCAGTGACATTGTCGAGACGAGATTCGGATACCACCTGATCAAAGTGACCGACAAAAAGCCTGCGATGACCACCCCTTTCGAGGAAGTCAAAGAGAGAATTAGTGAACATCTAAAACAGCAGCAAGTCCGAGCAAAAGTACTTGCCTTCGTCGAAGATCTGAGAGGCAAAGCAAAGGTGGAGACATTTCTGGTTGAGAAGCCTGTCGAGAAGTCCGGCTGATGTTAATCAGAAGTATTGCCGCTTAGCGTAGTTCTAAAGCCCATACAGGGCGGGCATTATTCGGGTTCAGGCGAAGGGTTCCCCACATCGATCGCATAGGACCCAATCACTGTAAGCACCAAATTCCAAACCTGTTTCATCGGGCACTAAAGGCCCTTAACTCAGTTTCGGTCATTGGGTACTGCGGCTGTCGCCGTGAAAACAGGAGAGATTTGGTGCTTGGAATTTGCGGCTTCCGCCTTGAGAACAGTAGGGATTTCTCAGGTTTGCAGATGATGTTTGCTTCGGCTGCTGTGAATGATTCCCACCACACGAACCTAATCGCATAGGGATCGGGTTCTCAGAATAGAATTACTCTCACGGGAGTTCCCTCGTTCAATCCTTCCGAATTCATATCGATCCTGATGAGTCCGTCCGCTTTAACCATTGTGTGTATCAGACCAGACTTGCCAAGGATTGGCTCTGCATAAATCTGGTTCTCCCCCTGCACGAGCCTCACGCGCACGTAATCCTCTCGCCCCTGAACAGACGCCAGATTCCTGCTCAACACCGCAGACACCTCATGTGCCCTGTCTGCCTGGCCTTCGGAAAACCCGGCGATCCTCTGAAGCATAGGGTGAATCATCGTATGGAAAACAACCATGGCCGATGTGACCTGACCCGGAAGACCCCAGATGGCTTTTGTCTTGCTGCGGGCCAAGATGGTTGGTTTGCCGGGGCTGATTGAGACGCCATGCACCAAGATCTCAGCCTCGGGAAGCGCCTGTACCACGTCTACGGTGAAATCGCGGGTGCCTACCGAACTGCCGCCTGAAATCAAGACCATATCGCTCTCGGCAAGCGCATTCTTTAACAGGACGTGCAGTTCATCAAAGTTGTCCCTGGCAATCCCGAGATGTAGGGGAACTCCGCCCGATATCCTGATGAGACCAGCCAAGGTATGCGCATTGACATCGCGCACTTGGGAGAGGTCGGGTGTTTGCTCGACAGGAACGATTTCATCCCCGGACGAGATGATGGCCACGATCGGCTGCCTGAAGACCGGAACTTGACTCACACCAAGCGCTGCCAGAACCCCCATTTCCTGCGGGCGTATGCGGCTTCCCTTTGGGAGGACCTGCTCCTCTCCGCGGAAGTCTTCGCCAACCTCCATGACATGCTGAAGGGGAGCCGCGCTCTTGAAGACCTCAAGCGTGTGCTCATCAAGGGTCTGGGTGTGTTCTACCATAACCACGCTGTCAGCCCCGTCAGGGAGCATCCCGCCCGTCGCGATCTGAACTGCCTCACCGGGCCGCACGGAAACCTCAGGCACCTCTCCCATGTCGACGGCCCCGACAATTCTGAAAAGCGCGGGCATGCTCTCTGAAGCCCCAAAGGTGGATCGGGCCGGGACAGCGTAGCCATCCATAGTCGCACGATTGAATGCCGGGAGATCGGTCTGAGAAACGATGTCCTGGGACAGGATGCGCCCCACGCACTGATCCAGGGGGAGGATCTCCTCGCCCACCGGTGGAAAGGTACGACTCAGCTCCAGTACGGTCCCCAGGGGGGTCACTCGGAAGAACCCCTTGTCAGTCATAGGCCGGCAATTCTTCCTCCGTGATTGTAGACCACCATTCGTCCTTGTCGCGCCCGTCCGATTAGCGTCATGTTCGTTCTTCTGGCCAGGTCAATGGAGAATCGCGTGGCAGCTGCTCTGGATACAAGGATGGGTACCCCAAGCCTTATCGTCTTCAAGAGAATCTCTGAGGCGATGCGGCCCGTAGAAACAATGAGTTTGTCATGGGTCGGAATACCCTCCAAGAAACACTCACCGCAAATCATGTCTATGGCATTGTGCCGGCCTATGTCTTCCCGGAAGATGAGGATCCCCTCCGGTGTTGCAAGCGAGGCGTTGTGGCATCCTCCCGTGGCCCTGTACAGGGTCGAACGTTCGTCCAGTTCAGCGGATAGCCGTAAGACCTGTTCGGGTGTCACACTCAGTTCCGCTGCAACGGTTGTTGAGGAAATAGTTTCGACATTGCGCTCAAAATTCGTCCCTTTGCCGCATCCTGATGTGATAGAGCGCCCCAAGCGCTGGTTCTCGAAGGGATCGTGAGATGTCTCAACAGACACCCGAAGCCTTTCGGCCTCTTCCTCAACGTCAACCGTCTTCAGTTGTTTGGGATCTGTAATGAGGCCGTCAGATTTGAGAAATCCCACAGCCAGGAATTTGGGGTGTTTGCCAGTACACAACAGGGTCACTATCTCCTTTCCGTTGAGATAGATGGCTAAGGGAACTTCCTGAATGGCGGTCACCTGAGTCTCCAGGAAACTGCCTTCCGAGAACTCAGAAATATCGTAGGTGAAAGTGTCTTTCATGGGCTTTGTCTCACATAGGTTCCACTTCTACCCCCGGATTTCTTGAGCAGGTAAACTTCAGAGATGGTCATGGTGCGGTCGTACGATTTGCACATGTCATATATCGTCAAGGCAGCAATTGACACGGCTGTCAGGGCTTCCATTTCCACCCCGGTCTGTCCCACCAGGCGGGCAATCGCCTCTATGCGTATGCCGTGGATGGCGGGATCCGGGAAGAAATCAACTTGCACGTGGGTAAGGGAGACCGGATGACACATAGGGATAAGTTCTGCAGTCCTTTTCGCAGCCATAATCCCTGCGATGCGTGCAGTTTCAAGGACATTCCCCTTTTTCGCCTTTTGCTCCGTAATTAGAGCCAAAGTCTCTGCCTGCATGGTGATGACGCCCCTGGCCACGGCGTCCCGGGCCGTGGCCGGTTTCTCAGATACGTCGACCATGCGCACTCGCCCTTCCTCGTCAAGATGGCTCAGTGAAGACATGAGGCTACCTCCTAAAACCAAGAGATTGGAGTATTGAAAAACTGGAGTGATGGAGTACTGGAGTATTGGAGTATTGGAAAAGACGATGATTCCTCTGTTTCTTCCAATCCATTACTCCATCACTCCATTACTCCATCACTCCAGCGTCTTCATAGTGTTCTATCTTACTGGTCACCCGTTTTTTTATGGCATTCAGAGTATCTTCGAGGACCGGAATCACGTGATCCCGCAAGTCACCCGCAACCACAATGAACATCACGTCATTTCCGACTTTTAGCGACCCCTCACGGATCTCCACCAGGACATCGACAATCCCCGGCCTTTTCCTCTGTTCAGCAAGGATGGCCTCAAGGGCCCCGCGATCGACCGTGAGCGTCAAGCCGGAAACGCGTCGACCATCCCGGGATGTCCCTCGGACGACCCCATTGTGGCACAGGATCATCCCAACTTTGGCGTAATCCGAGTGGGATTTCACCCTTTCAATCAGGCTGGAGAGTTCCATTTGGCTTTCCCCCATAACAGGCCGGTATTTCTAAAAAATCGAATATATGTAAATAGTTAAAAAGTCAATCTCAATCCTCCCCCTCTCGTAAGACGTTGCGCCTTATCTGACATAATTCTGCTTGACAAGGGAGGAACATGTCAATAGCGTTTGTCAGTCCGACCAAGGCCGGAGGTTGTCTTGGTGCAAGCAAAAAACTAGCAGATGCATCCGAGGGAGTCTGATGCCATGCCGTCAATTGTCTCGATCGTAGGAAATTCAGACGCCGGGAAAACCACGCTGTTGGAAAAACTCATAGCGGAACTCACAGGCAGGGGGTTTCGTGTGGGAACGATTAAGCACGATGTCCACGGCTTTGATATAGATCATGAGGGCAAAGACAGCTGGCGTCACAAACAGGCGGGGGCTTCTACGGTAGTCATCTCGTCGCCCAGGAAGGTAGCTGTTGTCAAGGATGCTGAGACTGAAGAGACGCTTGACGGTCTTGCATCCAAGTACTTCCAGGACGTAGATCTCATCCTCACCGAGGGATACAAGAAAGAAGACAAGCCCAAGATAGAGATCTTTCGAAGCCAGGTGCACGAGTCACCCCTATTTCGAGGAGACGGGAATCTTGTGGCCATTGTTTCTGATGTTGCCCTTGACTTTGATGTGCCCCGCTTTGACCCGGATGATACAAAGGGCTTGGCTGACTTCGTCGAAGAGCGTTTCCTGTCAAAATAGTAGAATCCTCACTCAACTTCTCACCCGGAAAAGACACAAGGAGACGGGCAAATGACCCCGTGGAAACAGTAGGTCGAGTGTAGAAGTGGTTTCAGAACCTTAGATTACGCTCAAGAACAAGGCGCAGGCCGATGAGAAAGGCGAAGCATTCAGGATAGTATGTGAGCATTTTGTATAAACCGCCAGACCGCCCTTGGCGGTACGGCCTTAAATACGAAGCGAGACGAGTATTTAAGGGCGCCATTAGGTGCCCAGGTTTAAGTTTTGCGTAGCAAAACAACAGGCCTGCAACACAGTTATTGAGCGTTAGATGAGGTTCTGAAACATCTTCTCTGCCGTTGTTAGATCTTCCGGCGTGTTTATATTGAAGAAGGAAATGAGGTCCGGGTCGGCTTGTCTGAGTCGTTCCTCCGGGACCTCTTTGACCTTGATCTTTGGAAAGAAGTTCAGGATCTTCGGGTCTCCGTCCCTGAGCTGATCTTCAATCGGTGCGATGCAGCGCTTGGAGTAAATGGCGCACAACGGCTGATTACCCTGCTCGGTTACGGGCATGACGACGTCCCACTTCGGCTTGAGCTCCTCTAAGAGTATCCTGATCAATCCGGTTTTCAACAAAGGGGTGTCACAGGCCGTAATAAAAGCATACGGCGTTGAGATATGGAAGAGTGCTGAATGGATGCCGGTTAAGGAGCTGCGCGTTGGCAGAAGATCGGTTACGATTTTTGAGTCCCACGAGAGATATTCCAAGGGATCCTTGGTAACGAGCAGCACTTCATCAAAGAGGCCCTCAAAGGCGGTCTGGAGGCGATCCAAGATCGTCTGCCCCCCCACAGAAAGAAGCGCCTTGTTCTTCCCTCCCATCCGTTTGTTCAAGCCACCTGACAAGATGACTCCGGAACAATCATGTCTCATCAGAATTGTAATCTCCCGACCGTACGATCACTCAGTCAAACGATTTGATCTTATTGCAAATTCCTACCAGCCCCCCCCTGGGGGTGTCAAGGAAAAGGAAGGGGGCAATTGGTGACACAAATCACGGTGATATCAGAATTTCCCATTGACAAACAACGCAATTGGGCATATTTGCTTGAGTTTAAAGCACTTATCAGGAGATTGACCTTTGAAGAAGGGATTCATTAGAATAAACAGGGACCTGTGCAAGGGATGCGGGTTGTGCATTGCAGCCTGCCCTAAGGGAGGGATCAGAATAAGCGACAAGCTAAACATCAGAGGCTACCACCCGGCCGAATATATTGAAAAGGAAAAGAGCAAGAACCGCAAATGTACTGGATGTGCCCTGTGTGCTATAATATGCCCTGACATTGCCATAGAGGTGTTCCGTGACTAAACAACTCATGCGCGGGAGTCATGTGATCGGGGAAGCAGCAACGCGGGCAGGGTGCCGTTTCTACGCAGGTTATCCCATAACGCCGCAAAACGAGCTTCCCGAGTATATGTCCAGGCGGTTTGGCAAGCTTGACGATGCCATCTTCATTCAGGCAGAAAGCGAGATAGCTGCTATGAACATGGTTATGGGGGCAAGCATGACCGGCATCCGGGCCATGACTTCCTCTTCCAGCCCGGGAATCAGCCTGAAGCAGGAGGCAATCTCTTACATGGCCGGGATGGAACTCCCGGCAGTAGTCGTCAATGTCATGCGCGGAGGCCCGGGCCTTGGGAATATTGCCCCTTCCCAACAAGATTATTTCCAAGCCACCAGAGGTGGTGGACACGGGGGCTATCGTACCATAGTGCTCGCCCCTTACTCAGGACAGGAACTGGTCTCACTCACAATCAAGGCCTTTGACCTGGCTGACGCCTACCTTTCACCTGTTGTCTTGCTGGGCGACGGCCTTATGGGCCAGATGATGGAGCCGGTCGTCTTTCCGGAACCGATCGATCCTTCCAAATTGCCAAAAAGGGAATGGATCCTGGATGGGGCAAAAGGTAGAGATACCCGCCTGATTGCTTCCCTCCATTTGGACCCCATCGAGATGGAGCAATTCAATTGGAAGCTGGCCAGAAAATATGGGGCCATATGCGAACGGGAGCCCCAGCATGAATCGTATCATCTGGACGATGCCGTTCTTGGTGTGGTCGCCTTTGGCACGGCGGCACGCATTGCCCTGGGTGCTGTGAACCGGGCAAGGGAAGCCGGTTTCAAGGTAGGCCTCTTCCGGCCAATAACCCTGTGGCCCTTTCCCGAAAAGGAACTCCGAGACCTGACTCGCACAGTCAAGCATCTTCTTGTCTTTGAGATGAACTCTGGCCAGATGGTGGAGGATGTGAAGATCAGCGTGGGCGAGCAGGCTACAGTAGACTTTCATGGTCGGCCGGGAGGAGTGATCTCCACGCCCCATGAGATAGCAAACGTCATGACCAAGCTCATATACAGATACGAACTGGATAGCGAATAAGGGTTGCCCATGGCTAAACAGGTATTCAAGAAACCAGAGGCCCTCAAAGATAACATCTATCACTATTGCCCGGGGTGCGGCCACAGCATTATCCACCGCCTGGTGGCTGAAGTGCTCGGTGAACTAGGGATCCGGGAAAAAACCGTAGGCGTGCCGCCTGCAGGATGCGCTGTACTCGCTTACAATTACCTGGATGTCGATATGGGAGAGGCCCCTCATGGACGAGCTATTGCAGTGGCCACAGGAATCAAGCGAGCCCGGCCCGACCTCGTTGTATTCACCTATCAGGGTGATGGAGACATCGCTGCTATCGGCACTGCTGAGACGATCCACGCAGCAAACCGTGGAGAACGCCTGACATCTATCTTTGTAAACAATGGCGTGTACGGCATGACCGGGGGGCAGATGGCACCTACCACACTGATCGGGCAAACCACAACGACTACTCCTTTTGGACGTGCACCTCTCAGGGATGGATACCCCCTCGACTTGAGCCAGATGCTGGCTGTTGCAAGGGGAAGCGTGTACATTGAGAGGACAGCGGTTACCTCCCCGAAGAATGTCATCAAGACCAAGAAGGCAATTAAGAAGGCCTTCCAGGTGCAGATGGATAACCTCGGGTTCGCCCTGGTTGAGATACTGTCACAGTGCCCCACAAACTGGAAGGTCTCCCCTGTGGAGTCGTGTAGACACGTCGAAGAAGAGGTCGTGAAGAGCTATCCTCTCGGGGTGATCAAGGATACGACTCCCAAAAATAAGTAACTTCTTACAACAGAAGAAGAGAGCTACCGCAAATGAGTACGGCCAAAATCATATTCTCAGGATTTGGTGGACAAGGGGTCCTGATGATGGGGTATGTGCTCGCTACGGCAGGTATGCTCGAGGATAAACACGTGACCTATCTTCCTTCTTACGGGGCAGAAGTTCGCGGCGGAACAGCCAACTGCACGGTCACTGTCAGCGATGAGCCCATTGCGTCTCCGGTCGCATCATTTCCTGACCTTGCTGTGGTAATGAACACCCCATCCCTCATGAAGTTTGAGGGTGGTGTAAAGCAAAAAGGGACGGTCTTCCTGAATAGCGACCTTGTTGACATAAAGCCCAAACGCCGCGACATTCAAGTGGTAGCTGTTCCAGTCAACAGTATCGCGGAGCGTATCGGCAACCCCCGTGGGGCCAATATGGTAATGATGGGGGCCCTTGTTCAGAAGACGGGTTTGGTCTCGTTAAAGTCCGTCATTAGTGGTGTCAAGGACATCTTTCGATCAAAGGGTGCAAAAGTTCACAAGATGAACACGCTTGCACTCAAGGAAGGAGCAGCATTCGTGAAGTAATGCTGACGCATCATTAGGGTTAAAGAGGAATCATCAATGACTGTGAAGCAAATTGTTACAGGACTCAAGAACAGGCCCGGTGAGCTCTCCCGCATCGTTGCCCAACTATACGAAAACGATGTGAACGTTATTGCTTTCTGGGTAGGTCCCGAAAACAAGACCGCGAGCCTTCGATTCATTGCCAGTAACCCGAACGCCGCCATTTCGGTCCTGACGGGCCTGGGTTGCAAGACAAAGACCAAAGACGTGATTGCTGCGCAGGTCCCCAATCACCCGGGCGGATTGAATTCTGTCCTCAAGTTACTGCACTCCGCAAATATCAACATTGTCCACATGTATCCCTGTCTGCAAACCCCGCAGTCAACTCTTATCCTTGAGGTCGACAAGACCAAACAAGCCGTGAAGATCCTGCAGAGCAACTGGATCAATCTCTACGACAAGAAGATCTACAATCTGTAGTCTGCATTGTTGGTTGGGTCGATTCTGGATAGGGTTGCGAGTTGCGAGTTCCGGGTTGCGGGTTAAGCGATAATCAGAACTCGCAACTGTTTGATAAACCTGCCAACTTGAAAGTCTTGATCCAAGTGATTCGACAACATCCCTCAAAAGGCTTCGCGTGATGATTGAGTCGTACCGCTTCGGGCATATCGAGATCAACGGTAAGGCCTACCGGAACGACGTCAAACTTATTGGCAACAAAGTCGTTCCTGAGTGGTGGCGCAGCCAAGGGCACCTGGTGGAAGTAAAGGATGTTCAGGATCTTCTAGAAGCTGACGCTGAGGTATGCATTTTCGGGACGGGCGCCTACGGCTCTATGCGCGTGTCAGAATCGGTGAGGTCTGACCTTAAAGACCGCGGCGTGGAAGTCGTGATGGAACAGACCGAATCGGCTTGCCACACCTACAATCGACTCCTGGATTCCGGCAGAAAGGTGGTTGCCGGCCTGCATCTTACCTGCTGATCACGGGATGGACTTCTGCCTGCCGATCGAAAGGTCGTGCAAAGGAATCAGAATATCACCCACCTCCTTGATCTTCTGGATGCTGTCATAAGCCTCCATGACATTGATGTGCACCCCCGGGGCAATGGCCGGTCCAGTGTCCGGGAAGTTTTTGTCGTTACAGCAGAAACCAGTGATAACCGCCTTGCCCTTTGAAGTGTTGATCACCACGGACTGGGTGCCTACCGTGTGTCCTGGACTGAAGACCACATCAATGCCATCAAGGATGTTGGCATCCCCGTCCACCTCAACCACGTCGACCCCGTCCAACACGTCCGGGTAATACCTGTGATCGATAGGATGCGGGTTTCTGAAAAAATCCATCTCTGCCTTTTGGACATAGACCTTGGCATTCGTGCATTTGTAGTCATTTTCACAGTGGTCGTTGTGAAGATGGGTATGAATTATCACATCGATGTCGTCGGGTTTGAGCCCCACGGTCTCAAGCGCATCCTCGAATTCAAGGATATCAAACCCATACGTTTCCCCCAGGTCATCGGGCACGACAAACTGCTCGAGACCGGTATCAACAAGGATATTCCTTTCACCACCCTTCACGTAGAACACATATATAGGAAGCCAGATCCTTTTTCCGTAATCGCGTAGATAGGTCATGACTCCCTGGTCGGTTTCATTTGCCCCGACCACCAAGGGATGAATCGTGTATTCCTGCATGGCACACCTCCTTGTTCGTTCGAAGAACTACTTCTAGCGTCGTGTTTCAGAAGTTGCTTTGAAAAATCAAACCAAACAACCTTCATCAAAACTGATAAATTCCAAGCACCAATGACCGAAACTGAGTTAAGGGCCTTCAGTGCCCGATGAAACAGGTTTGCGGCTCACGCCTTGAAAACAGTAGCGGCCTTCGCCTTGAGAACAGTAGGACTGCCCCCTGTTTCGCGGCCGCTATAAATCGATATTGGTCGAAGTCGAAAGTTATCTGCTTACCCTGGTTCGCTATATTCATCGAAATCCCATCAAAGCCGGCCTGACGCAGGAATTGGGTCGCTATAAGTGGAGCAGCCACCGGGGCTATCTATCCAGAGCCGAAAACTGGAATTGGTTGTATAAAAATTTCGTGCTTTCAATGCTGTCAAAAAACAAGAGTGATCAGATCAAAAACTACCGTCAATTTGTCTCCATAGAGGATGAAGACGGGGACGAAATCAGCAAGGTGCTGGACAAGAAAAAATGGCCGGCAATTTTAGGCACCGCAAATTTTATAAACATGGTTAAAGAGAAGCTATTTCCGGAAAAAGTGGATGAAGAAGTTCCCCAGTCAAGGGAGTTGGCGCCCGCACCGGAACAGATCAAAATTATGGTATGCCAACACTACTGCATAAACAATGCAGAACTGATGTTATCCAAACGGGGAGTGATCAATGAACCCCGCAATGTGGCGATCTATTTAACCCGGCGGTTACGGGGAGACAGTCTGAAACAGATCGGCGAGCAGTTTCAGATGCAAAAATACAGCTCGGTAAGCAGCGTCATAGAGCGCATGAAATCAGCTATGGATAGGGACAGCAAATTGAAAAACCGGGTGGAAAGTATGGTTTACGCTTTGAGTAAGAGTCAAGAGCAGACTTGACCCCTTACCCTGTTTTTTAAGTTTGACTATTTAGCCGATCTCTCCTATTTTTACCCATCGCCGGTTTCAATAACCCTTTATAGCCCTGCAACCCCTGAAAATGAATTCAGATCAAAACAATTCCCGATTACCCGTCAGGCGCGATTCTGATGATGCCCAAATTCAGCCTGAAACGGACGCGCAGGCCGTCATGGGTTTTTTGCCCCAAACGGGCACCATTGGCTCAGAAGAAAGGATACCTATGGCCCGGGAGGAAGGCTATGACCCCCTGGCCATTAAACTGGCACTGGAAACACATGCCTATTCCGCTGCGGACAAATTGCGCCTGTTCATTTTTATCATCGTCGCTGCTGTCCTGGTCATTTTCCTGTTTCCGCTGGATCGATTTTTTAAACCGGCTCCCCATGATTTAGGTCCCATGAGTATCGGCGGACCCATTCTCGAAGAGTCGCTGACACCGGCAAATATTCGTCAAAAGCCCTGGCTCAAGACCCTGGTCGAAATAGACCGGCTTTATTTCCA
>JAQBAU010000082.1:0-2890 GCA_032126655.1 Desulfobacterales bacterium | reverse complement strand
CATTTTTTAACGTTTTTGCCGTACAGAAAGTAATCTCGCAGTTCCTCTTCGGTAATGCGGCCAGGGGATTTGTCCCAATGTTCGCACAATTGACGAACCGCATTGACATAAAGGCTCTGAGTGCTATCACTGTAACCTCTTAGGGTTCGCGTAAAATTAATTTAACAGAAATTAAGGGATATTTTGACAAAATAAATACAGGTGTATTCCACTATTTGTGATTATCCTATTGAATTAAAACATATAATTGGTTATTTATAATGTCAACATTGCCCTTGACAAGCCATAATAATACGGGTAAAATTGACATTATGAGAACAGAACAGTATCTACTTAAGAACCTGGAAACGTATTTCAAACGCCACAAAATTGCTACCCTCGACCAGCTCCAGAGCGCTTTGGGTAACCCAAAAGAACGAACGGTTTTCCGAAAGCTGAAGTCATTGGATTATCTCAGTAGCTATTCCCATCGAGGGATGTATTACACCCTGCAGAGCATCGCGAAATTCAACGCCGAGGGCTTATGGACTCAGCGAGCAGTATGGTTTTCCCGATTCGGTAGTCTGCTTGAAACCGCAAAGGCTTTTATAGAGCATTCGGAGGCAGGCTACAGTGCGGTTGAACTTAGCGAAGCTCTTCATGTTGAAACAAAACATTGCCTGCTCAGGTTGATTCGAACAAAGCAGGTGCAGCGAGAAAAGATTCAGGGTTGCTACATCTACTTTTGCTCTGAGGCGAACAAGTACAGTTGTCAACGAAAAGCGCGTGTCCAGCGTAAGCACAAGCCCCTCGCCACCATGCTTGTGAGCAATCCTGATTTGGCGCAGGACGAAGCCAAGGCGGTCGTCTTGCTTTTCCTCAGTGCTTTGGATGAGCGACAACGCAGGCTCTACGCTGGACTAGAGTCGCTCAAGCTCGGCTATGGAGGCGACAGTTACATTGCCGATATTTTCGGTATGGATCCGCATACAGTTGCCCGTGGCCGTCGTGATCTGGAAAAAGGCGATTGGGATACGAGTCGGTTACGAGCCGAAGGTGGTGGCCGCAGTTCGGTGGAAAAAAAACGCCTGAAATCATAGATGCGATTGCCGTCATTATGGAACACGAAACCGCTGGCGATCCGATTAGCGGATGTAAGTGGACTCGCAAGACCACTGGTAAAATTGCCCAACAGTTGAAGCGCGCCGGCATCCTGGTATCAGCAAAAACAGTAGGCAGATTGCTAAAGCAAATGAACTTTTCTCTGCGATTGAACCTTAAATGCCTTGAATCCGGACAGAGCAAACCGCCCGATCCTTGCCAGCGGGATCAGCAGTTCCGCTATATCCGCAGCCAGATACATACCTACTCTACGCAGGGTTTGCCTGTAATCAGCGTCGATACAAAGAGCCGTGAACTAATAGGTCCGTTTCACCAATGCGGACATAGATGGAGTCAAAAGCCGCTTAAAGTTCTCGATCATGATTTTCCTTCCGACTCCAAAGGAATTGCTATGCCCTACGGCATATATGATCTTTCGCGCAATGAGGGCTTCGTATGCGTTGGTACCAGCCGCGACACCTCCCAGTTCGCCGTAGATTCAATTCGAACGTGGTGGTTAAAGGCCGGTTCGTCACACTATCCAGATGCCGATCGCCTGCTCATTCTTGCTGATTGCGGCGGAAGCAATGGCTACCGAACACGCTTGTGGAAACATCATTTGCAGGTTGCCTTTTGCAATCGCTTCAGCCTTGAGGTCAAGGTATGTCACTATCCGCCCGGCTCCTCCAAATGGAATCCCATCGAACATAGAATGTTTTCCTTCATCAGCTGCAACTGGGCCGGTCAACCCCTATTGGACTATGAGACGGTGTTGAAGTTCATTCGTACCACTAAAACCACCACCGGCCTGAAAATCCGTGCTTTTCTCAACAAGAAGCAATACCTCAAGGGAATAAGGATCTCTGACCAGGAAATGAAAGACATAGCGTTGAACCGATATACCTTACGGCCAAATTGGAACTACTCAATTTGTTCATCAAAAATGTGAATTTATTTTTTCGCGAACCCTAAGGCTAGACCTTGACTTTGACGCCTTCCTAAACACGATTCTCATGACCTTTGAAGGCGGTTTTGGCTGGGATACCTTAATTGGCCCCTCTGCCGACAGCGCGTGGCATATCACCGGCGAAGATAATGGCACGGTTGCCAGCGTGGACTTTAGCGGGGTCGAAAACCTTGTCGGTGCCGCGGATAACGAAGACACATTTATATTTGAAGAAAGCGGCAGTCTTAGTGGCATCATTGAGGGGGGAGACGGCGGCTTCGACAGTCTCATTCTCCAAGGTGGTGCCTACGACACGATGGTCTTCAAGCCGACCGGAGCCGATTCGGGGAGCATTCATCTAGATAGCCAGATTATTGCCTATTCAGGGTTGGAGCCCATCCTGAGTTCAATCCCTGCGGACAATATTGTATTCGACCTCACGGCAGAGGATGACCAAGCGATCATCGAGGCAGCATCTGGGTCAATGATGCAGATTAGGAGCACCAATTCCATTCCGACCTTCGAGACCACGCTTTTCAACATCCCTAGCATATCCCTGACGATCAACGGCGCAGATGGTGACGGCAGCGTCACGGTAGCAAGTGATCTGATCATGTCCGGAGCTGATCTGACAATCGACGCAGAAAATATAACTGTTGACCCCGGTGTCACCATTTCCGCACGGCAGATAGGTGCAGGCGGGGATCCTCTGACCGATCCCTCGACGGGTGACTCAGGAGATATTGAACTCAAAGGGGAAACGATCACGGTGGGAGATGGGTCAGCGCTTCTATCCCAGGCGGACAGTGGTTTTCAAGGTGGCGACATTCGTCTGCAAGCGATCTCCACGGTCGATCTGAGACC
>JAQBAU010000081.1:0-3113 GCA_032126655.1 Desulfobacterales bacterium | reverse complement strand
CACTTCCCGGGCCTGCAGTGTATTCATGTGCGTCCTGAGGACACCTTCTCCGCCTAGTCCAACGCGGGTTACACTCTGGCCTGTTTGACCAAATGCCACAGTAGGAATAGTGGAGTCCTTCATAGACCTTTTTCCAACTGTTCACTCAAGGCACAAAGAGCAGGAGTATTGGAGTACTGGAGTATTGGAGTGTTGGGTTTTTCCTCATTACTCCATTACTCCATCACTCCATTACTCCTGGCGAAGTCAGCAGTCGGGGCCGTGAAACGTGATTCGCATGCTTGAGATGGCCTCTAGTGATGGCCCTGATCCGAATGCCCCCCGGAGATGACATAGATTCCCTCTTCCCCGGAGTTGTTCTCAAGCATGCAGGTTTCATCACCCTTTAAATGGATAGCCTCCCCTTCTCTCAGCAACCCCCAAACGTCCCCTGAAACCGAGAAATTCCCTTTCATGGCAAGGATGAGTTCCTCGTGACTCTTTCCGGGTTTAAGTTTTCTCCCTTTCTCGTGCGGCTGCATCACGCCATAAATCATATAGCAGGCATGGCTCCCGGTAGCGTCGACACCAAGAATGTATTCGCCGGAATCATCAACTTTCTCTCTCACGTCAAAGGGCTTCATCTTTTCACCTCACCGCAAATCACGCATTTTCCATTAAACCATAAAGGGCGCACATGACCGGATCTTTCCCCAAAAGACTTTCTGCTCGGAATCGACATCCGCCCTTACAATCCTGAAGATGGGAGCAGGAAGCGCATTCCAGATTGTTGAGGGAAACAGGGCGTATCCGCTTCCAGGAAGCCTCGAGCCCGTCTTTCAAGGAACCCAAAGGCTTATTGAAAAAACCGCACTTCAGGACAGCCCCCTCGGGCGTGACCGTGCACAGATGATACCCGCAAGCAAAGGGCTCATCCGCACCGTGATAGCTTCCCCCGGTAGCATATTTCAGAAAAGGGGCTGCTTCCTCCGGGGTTGGTAACAAATCTGAGTTCTCCATCAAACGGCCGCAAATACAAGGAACATCTATGCCCCATTCAAGGACATCTTGATCCCCAACCCATTTGGCCAGAGTTTCGAATTCTTCGAGGTTGTGGCGGTGCACCATGGTAGCAATCGAAATCGGGATCCCCTTTTCCCGAACCGCATCCATGCCATCCATCACAGCGTCAAAAGTCCCGGCGCCTCGTATCCGTTCGTGCCCTTCCTGGAGACCGTCCAAGCTGAATTGGATTTCGTCAAAAAGGCCCCAATCCGCATGGTTCTGCCTGCTGATCATCGTCCCGTTGGTCAGTAGAACCTTGCGCACCCCATATCGCGGCAGGACCTCGTTCAATGCGCGAAGATCAGGATACATGAGCGGTTCTCCGCCCGAGAAAAGCACCCTCAGCCCCTGCATTTGCTCAAATTCTTCCAGCAAGGACAGCACTGCAGCCAGGGGCAAGTCTCTCTTTGTTGGCTCCCCCAGGTAGCAGTGTCCGCATTTCAGATTACATCGGCTGGTCAACTGAAGTTCAAGATATCTCAGGGAGGGAATCGGAGACGGCCTGAGTTTGAAATGGCGCAAGTCCTTGTGGGGTCCGATGACAAGAAGGCCCTCTTTGAGACAGGTTTCCAGGAAGTCCTTGTCAAAGGGAAGTTCAGCCAGTTGCCTGCTCCCGTTGCATTCTTTCAGGAACTCAAATCCCTGCTGGTCCAGTTCGTACAGCTCGTCATTGGTTATGTCGTACAAGTGCGGGTTTTCAAGATGCCTGAGGACACAATCATCTCGCAGGGCAATGTATCCCTGCTCAGAAACCAATGCCTCAGCCAGCTGGTTTTCGTTCACGATCGATTGTTCAAGGAGGAGATCCGCTGCGATGTACCCGCCGCAGGGAAGCGGATCGCCGGTGGAGTTGGGATCTGTGAAATCACAACCGTCAATGAGGAAATCACAACGTTTACACAGGGCATGGTACAGAAGGTGATGATAACGGTCTTTAAACGCGTAGTTTTGCTTTGGGCGAAGAGCGGCCAGGATGGCGGGAGTTTGACTACTCAGGCGCTGGAAAAACTTGAAGCCTTCGCACGCTGTGTCTTCTTTCCGATCGGGTTTGTAGTAGGAACAGTACCTACTGCACACAGCTTCAACGACAACGGCTTCCCTATGATTCATCCTCTGATTACAATGTCCTGCGGAGTCAAAACCAGAGCTTTGGCCTGCATGATCTGGCTTCGTCCGGTAACAGAATCAGCAGGAAGTCTTACACTTGCAAAGACCTTTTTTGATCTTTCTTACTTTTCTGATCTTCACTGACATCCCCCTTTCTGTTGAGGCGTGAATGGAATCAGGACCTCAGAAATCGTCTGCAAGTCCTGTCAGTCTTGGCGGAGCATGAATCCAACTGCAGCCAAAAGAACAATCGCAAGGCCAAACCCAAAATAGGCTGCATCAAAATAGTTTAGGTTTTCGATTTCAGCTCCAACAAAGAGCTCTCGATTGGACACATAGCCCCAGTACAGTGCAAAGAGGTAATTGACAAGAAGTGCCAGTCGCAACCTCCCGGCAAAAAGCGCCATGGTGTTAAAGGCCAGGAGCATCGCAACGTGGAGAAGCGGCACGCTGAGTGGCATCATTATCCAGGCTCCCATCAATCCCTCCTGTTGAATCGTCTCACAGAAGTCTAAGGAATCTTTAACATACGCATATTGTTTAGGCAACTGGTTTTTGGTTATGGATCAGGGGCTAGGGGTCAGCTATCAGCTCTTCTGATGGACCATAAAGCCTCCCTGCGGTGCTTGTCCCGCCGTAGCTTTATGCAAAGGCGGGTCTGCCTGCCTTGCTTGTCCGCCATCTTGTCGCGCCGAAGCCTCGGCGTAGGCGGAAGCTTTAGCGAAGGCGGAAGCTTACTTGGGGTGAGCTGGAAGCTCTGAGAGAAGAGAAGAACCCTCTCGCCCCTCGCCTCTTGCCCGTCTCTGCATTTTCACCTTGACTTTTCACCCCAAAAGCCTTTAAAATGATCTGAATTCTGGTCAACCACAATAGAGGTCAATTGGATGAAAACCCTGTCGCTCTCAGAAGCGAAGATGAAGCTCAGCAAGCTGGTCGACACCGTGAGTACGACCGACGAAGAG
>JAQBAU010000080.1:0-9104 GCA_032126655.1 Desulfobacterales bacterium | reverse complement strand
GGATGGGCGATCAGTGTTCCACGAACCTCACCTCGTCAGAAATCGGACTCAAGCTGGTCCAGACGGCTGGTAATCTCTTGATTATTATTAAGCGGGGTTGTCATTATGCTGTCACGCTCATTAGAATCCATCTCAAAAATGCGAATCAGGTTTCAGGGCCCCGACTGCTGAATTTGCCAGGAGTGTTGGATAGAAAGACCGGCACAGGGCGCAAGGCGTAGGGCTCAAGGCAAGATATTTTCCCCTGCGCCTTATGCCGTGCGCCTTACGCCAGTCTGTTTCAACCCATCACTCTTTTTCTTTGTGCCTTGAGTGAACAGTTGGAAGAAGGTTTATGAAGGACTCCACTATTCCTACCGTGGCATTTGGTCAAACAGGCCAGAGTGTAACCCGCGTTGGACTAGGCGGAGAGGGTGTCCTCAGGACGCACATGAATACACTGCAGGCCCGGGAAGTGATTTACGAGGCCATTGCCGAGGGGATTACCTATTTTGACTCAGCGCAGGCCTATGCCGGCAGCGAGGGGTATTATGGTACGGTCTGGACAGAGTCTCCACAGGTGCGGTCTCGAGTTTTTCAGGCGAGCAAATCAGCCAGCAGATCCATGGCCGGAGCCTATGCGGACCTCGAGAATACCCTGGCCAATATGGGCCTCGATTATCTGGATCTCTGGCAAATTCATGACGTGAGAACGGAAGAGGAACTGGAGACGATTGCAGGTCCAAGCGGGGCTCTGGAGGCCTTTCTAGAGGCCAAGTCTTCCGGCAAGGTGAGATCTATTGGCGTGACCGGGCACCATGATCCGAAGATTTTGACGAAGGCAGTTGAAGCGTGGCCTGTGGATTCGGTGATGATCCCGGTGAATCCGGTGGAAGCGGTCGTAGGCGGTTTCTTGACTTCGACCCTGCCGACGGCAAGGGAAAAGGGGATTGCAGTCATTGGGATGAAAATCCTGGGGGCTTCTTACTACCTTCATCCGACACTGGGTGCATCCCCTGAGATGCTCATCAGGTTTGCCCTGTCGCATGACATTACCGTTGCTATCGTGGGCTGTTCAAATCCGCAGGAGGTTCACTCCCTGGCAAAGGCCGGGCGTGATTTCAGCCCGATGTCAGAGGCAGAAATATCTGAACTCGTGCAGAGATTTACACCATATGCAAGCAAGCTGGCATTCTATCGGGAGGTGTCGTAGGGCGGTTGATACTATCCCTCGCCCAGTGAACCCTAATGTTGCATAAACAACAGGACGAAGCTTGAAGAAAACAAAAACACTTGGGACTCCCGTGCGTTTTATGGCCTATTGTTTGGAATCCACCAGAAGTGGCATTGTTAAATGGCTTCTGATTCGTCCTGTTGTTTATGCAACGTTAGGGTGAGTGCTTTGCACACACATGCGGATTCATGAGCGAGGGCGTTTCGGCTGTAGATTCCTTCAGGGTAGCAGTGAATTTATCAACCATGTGGTCGGGACGGTAGCTCTCCTTTGCCTGGCGCAGCCCCTGGATACCAAGATCTTGCTCACGGTTGATGTATTCGAACCCGCTTAGGGCATGCTTGGAAAACCACTGGTTGATGAGTTGACCGAGGCCCTGCATGCCGGGCATTGCTTTCTCAAAGTGCCACACGCCTGTATTGGGATTCAGTTCCTCACCCAAAGCATAGGCCTCGATTGCTCCATCGACGCGTATTGCCCCGCCCAGGATTTGAAGATCCCGATAGTTAATGAACGCTTCCCGAATAGCCACATACTCGTTGCATAAGCCCGGATTCTTACCGCATTCGCGTGCCTGGCACCATCGGTCCTGAAAGTCGAGGCACTCTGAAACAAGTTCAGGGATTATTGGCTCATACTCGCACCCGTGGTCCGCAAGGCATTGCTTTATGAGATTGCGCTTCTTGTGAAAATACCGCCCCCGAAGCTCGGCCAGGTCGGCAACCTTGTACACGTAGTCGGAATTGTCCCGATCGTGTGTGACGTTCAGGCCGGCATTGCGCAAGACGTGGGCTGTATCTTCAGGGATGCGGATAAACACTTCCAGGTCAATGCCGAGGGCCTGAGGGACAGACAGTGGAGAAGCTTCACCGAGGGGCGGGCCGAGAAGGACTTTCGCTTTATCGTTTTCCCCACGGGCATTGGCGAGGAAGACAAGAGAATCCTCTACCTCTGCCAGCCAAACGGGTCTGGAACCGCGCCACACAAAAAGGTTTGTGAAGGTGAACTCGGAAATCTTCGGGGGGTAGCGCCTTAGGTATTGCGCAACAAGAGATTGGTCACCCAACTCAAGCGGGCGGATGGTGGCCATAGGTCTTCCCTGTCACAAAACAAAGGACATGTCAGCCCCAACAGCAAAACACTCCAACTTGGCATCCCTCTTGGCAACAATCTGCTGACATTCTTCAACCATTTGATCCACACCCTGGTCTGTCCTGTCCTGGTTTAGATGAAACAGACCAAACTTTTTGACCTTTGCCTTTATGGCCAGCTCCAGAGCGGCGGTGTGCACAGAGTGTCCCCACTGTTTGGTGACCTTGTATTCTTCCTCGGTAT
This sequence comes from Desulfobacterales bacterium, assembly GCA_032126655.1. Lineage (GTDB taxonomy): Bacteria > Desulfobacterota > Desulfobacteria > Desulfobacterales. The sequence continues at coordinate 6,556 of JAQBAU010000080.1, read as the reverse complement.
ACTCGGCATCATGCATGAAAAGGTCTGCTCCTTCTGAAAACGCTCGGTAGCTGTCAAATGAAAGACCGCCCCGGTGGGTATAGCCCAGTTCATTGTCCGTGAGAAAGACAAATGTCTTCCCATCTTCAATGAACTTGTACCCGCTTCCCTGATTTGGGTGGCTCAGACGGATCGGTATAACGGTGACGGATCCAATGTCAAAGTGTGGTGCACACGCAGGTTCGTACCCAATTCGGGCCATGATATCCGCATATCTCACCGGGAAGTTGGGCTGAGACATAACCCTGGTAAGCATGGTTTCAACGTACTTCTGAGCAAACGGGCATCCCTGCATCTGGATTTCGCATCTCGGAAGATAAACGGGTTTGAAAAAGGGAAAACCCATGAGGTGATCCCAGTGTGCATGGGTGAAGATGATGTCGCACTTATAATGGCCATCTTTGACCATCTGGTTCCCGAGCCTTCGAATACCGGTCCCTGCATCCACGATGATAAGGCGGTCGTCTTTTGTCCTGATTTCCAGGCATGTGGTATCGCCGCCGTACTTGAGATACTCCTTCCCGGAAACAGGAATGGAACCCCTTGATCCCCAACACTTGATGTACATGTCTATTAACATAGGAGAATGAGGAAAAGAGGTCAATGGCAAATCTGCGTTGCCGGGCGGTTCAAATTGACAAGTCGAAGTTGGTGCGGTACAGACTGCTGTCATAAGGGGGGCTTTGGAAAGAAGTGAAAACAATTACTGTTCCCGGCTGGGGTTCGGCCGAACTGGAAAACCTGGTCCTCGATCTGAACGGCACACTTACCGAATCGGGAGATTTCATTCCTGGGGTCATTGACTATCTGGAGAAGATGAGGGCTGAGGGATTCAGGATCTATGTCCTTTCCGGCGATACGCGAGGAGCCATCAAGCAGGGCCTCGAAAAACCTGCCGACGTCGAGGCGGTTATCACAAGAACTGCTGATGAGAAAAAGGACTTTGTTGAGTCAATAGGCGCAGAACGCACCGTGTGTGTGGGCAACGGCAACATTGACGTGGAGATGTTCAAAGCCGCCAGACTTTCCATTTGTACCATTCAGGCAGAAGGTGCCACGTTGCAGGCAATGCTGGCTGCAGACATTGTAGTCACTCATATCAACCAGGCATTTGAAATCCTCTTAGATCCTTCCAAGATGATCGCCACACTTCGCTGCTGAACTGCAGCATCTTTTTCCTTGACATATCCGCCGCTATTTGCCTAGTCTAAGTGCTTACGGGAGTTGAGGAGCGGTCCTCATCAGTAACCGCAGGAAAGGTGACAGGCCCGTATCTTGCGGTGAAAGGGTGGATCGCCGAAGCCTGCTTTTGTCCTGTTGCAAAAGCAGGCTGGGCTTGGGGATAAGATCCTCATGACTGTCACGGCTTCTCCGTGGAGCGCTCTCTCGGCTAAGGCACAGTTGGAGCGTTCTCCAGCTGTTTTTTTTTGGGAACGCAAAGCAAGGAGGTGTTACCATGTTAAGCGGGTGTTATACGGCACTGATGACCCCATTCACAGACGCCTATGATGTTGACTATGGGAGTCTGGAACAACTGGTTGAATTTCAGATCGCAGGCGGTGTGAGCGGGATTCTGGCTATGGGCACGACAGGTGAAAGTCCCACGCTGAATTGGGAAGAGCACAATGAAGTTGTTCGGATCGTTGCAGAGAAATGCAAGGGGAAGTGCCAGTCCATTGCAGGTACGGGCAGCAACAACACCAGTGAAACACTGGAAAGCACCGAACATGCCGTCCATGTAGGGGCAGATGCAGCTTTGCTCGTCGATCCCTACTACAACGGGCCAAGCTCTCTTGAGATACGACGGGAGTATGTTGCGCCTGTTGCTGCCAAGTTTCCTCAGATGGAATTGATTCCGTATGTGATACCCGGGCGCACAGGGTGTCAGCTCTTGCCGGAAGACCTTCAAATACTCAACGAGCAATTTGCCAACGTGAACCATGTCAAGGAGGCAACAGCCAGCCTTGACAACATGAAAAGGACGCGGGAGTGCTGTGGGGCTGACTTCACCATCCTGTCCGGCGATGATGGGATGACCTTTGACATGATGACCGATCCTGCCGTCAAGGCAAGCGGTGTCATTTCTGTTGCTTCAAACATAGCGCCCAAGGCGATTCAGGAGATGACCGCGCTGTTGGCCCAGGGAAACACAGCTGAGGGCGAGCAGTTGCTGAAGGCGCTGGGTCCTCTTTTTGGGATTGTGACCGTAAAGACCCAGGAAAACACACCTCAGGGGTCAGTGGGTTGTCGCGCGAGGAATCCCCTTGGCACGAAGACCCTGATGGCTGTTCTTGGCATGTCGGCCGGAACATGCCGCCAGCCTTTAGGGAAGATGACCAAGAATGGCCTAAATGCGGTGTTGGAGGCTGGTCGCACGGTGTGGAAGAACAATCCGGAAATTCTTCAGCCTATTGGGGATTTCTTTAACGTAGATGTTGAAGCGAGACTCCATGACGAGTCATTCCAGGCGGGGCTAACCTACGACAGTTACTAGATAGGCGTAAGGCGCACGCGCCTTCGCCCCTTCGGCTGCGTTCCAGGGCAGGTCCTTCGACTTCGCTCAGGACAGGCAAGGCTACGGCGCGCCAGGGAGGCTCAAGGCACAAGGTAAAGGGCATGGCGATTTTCTTGTCGTCATGCCCTTTTTTTGTGACCGAATGGGCTTGCAACTCAGTTGCATTCGAACTATAGTCAGGCTATGTGTAAACATTGTGACTACACTCAGATGCTTGAAGTTCGCGGTGTGGATCCGACCCCGCTTCGCGAGGAAGTTCTCAGGTCAGTCGGAGAGGAGCAAAGACCGCTGGCAGCGGCTGAAATCATGGCGGCTGTGCAAGACCAGATGTCCATCAACAAGGTCACCCTTTATCGCATCCTGGATCTCCTAGTAGACAAAGGCCTGGTAAAGCGCCTCTCAGCAGGGGATCGGGCGTTCAGGTATGGCATGGGCGAGACACGACACCACCCCGATCACCCTCACTTTGTTTGCAGTGCATGTGGGGTCATGGAGTGCTTAGGGCCGCACTTGCTCCCTTCCAATGTGAAGGATATACAGAGCAAAGGGAACCGGGTTGTCAAGAATGTGGAACTCCGGTTTGAGGGGATCTGCGAAAGCTGTCTCCAGAATGATTAACTTAGGGCCAAGGCAGACACATGAACCTTTCTCAAAAACAATCTAAGTGTCCAGTGGTCCCGCCTGCGGCGGGATTGCGAAACGGTTCAAAATCTCTTCGCTCATCCCGCTTACAGCGGGACTCCGCTTTTTCACCGTTCCGCGCCTTGCCCTGAACCCTAACCTTATTCTTGAGACAGGTTCATGTCTCGTTTTTTTGCCCAGGAATGCGAGTGAGTTGCGCTGCCCGCGAAATAGACGGAGGGTGAAATGACTGGGAGGGACCGTATACGGATAGGTTTTTGTTTTGCCGTTGTTTTTGCCGTTGCCTCTCTAAAGACCACACCTGTTTATTCGGAACCCCTGGATGATTCGAATAAGCAAATCAAGATCTTTGTCAGCATTCTTCCTCAAGCCTATTTTTTGGAGCGTGTTGGCGGTGGACTCGTGAATGTTTCGGTCATGGTTGGTCCCGGACACAGCCCGGCCACCTATGAACCTGTACCAAAGCAGATGGCGGGTCTCAGTCAAGCAAGGCTCTACTTCCGCATGGGTGTGCCGTTTGAAAACGTGTGGATGGAGCGTATCAGCAAAGCAAATCCGGACATGAAGGTGGTAGACACGCGCAAAGGCATCGCACTTATGTCCATGAAGGGCCCTGATCACTCGGGATTCCTGGCCGAGCGTCAGAACAGAGGTTTGAAGGATCCTCACATCTGGCTGAGTCTCAGGCTGACCAAGACTATAGCTCAGAACATCTACGAAGCCCTTGTTTCTGAAGATCCGCTTCACCAATCATTCTACCAGGACAACTTGCGAGCGTTTCACCATGACCTGGATGAACTGGATGCAGAAATCGCTGAAATCGTGAAAAACGCTGCAACCCGTAAATTCATGGTCTTTCATCCGGCCTGGGGATACTTTGCCTATGACTACGCTTTGGAGCAAATACCGATTGAAACCGAGGGCAAAGGGCCAACTGCCAAGGGCCTTGCCGCCGTTATCGAGGAGGCGAGACAAGAGGGGATCAAGGTCATATTTGTCCAGAGACAGTTCAGTGAGAAAAGTGCCGAGACCGTGGCAAACGCCATCGGCGGGAGGGTCATCCAAATCGATCCTGTGGCCAGGGACTATCTGGATAACATGAGAAAGATCGCTCAGACATTTGCAGAGGTGCTTAAGTGAGCCCGAAAAAAGCAATTGTCGAAGTAGATCACATTGATTTCGCCTATGATGGGAATCTCGTTCTTGAAGACATCACGCTTACTGTTGAGGAAGGTGATTTCCTTGGCGTGGTTGGCCCGAACGGAAGCGGGAAAACAACCCTCTTGAAGATCATCCTGGGCCTCATTCATCCCACAAGGGGAAAAGTCACGGTGTTCCGCGAATCCCCTGAGCGGGGGCGTCACTTCATCGGCTATGTTCCTCAGCACGCAAACCTGGACACAAGCTTTCCCATCAGTGTCACAGACGTGGTGCTCATAGGCCGGTTGGGTCAGGCCCCTGTGCTGGGGCGGTATCGGAAAACCGATCGGCGGGCAGCGGAAGAGGCAATGCGTGAGGCTGAAGTCTATGATCTTCGCAACAGGCGTTTTGGCACTCTCTCGGGCGGGCAGCAGCAGCGGGTTCTCATGGCCAGAGCGCTGGTTGGGCAACCCGAATTGCTCCTGTTGGATGAGCCCACAGCGAGCATTGACGGCAGGGTCGAGCAAGACATCTATCACCTTCTAAAGAAGCTCAACGAAAAGGTTACTATTATGCTTGTCTCTCACGACCTGGGGTTCATCTCCACCTACGTGAACCGTGTCGCCTGCATAAACCGGCGACTTGTATGCAACCCCACGGAGAAAATCACGGGGGATGTCATTGAGGCTTGCTATAGTGGGCCGGTGCATATGTTGAAACACAAGTGTGAGCTATAAACAGAATAAGAGACTGGAATAATGGAACAGTGGAATAATGGAATGATGGAAAACCAAACGAGTCTTTTATCAATACTCCAATATTCCATTATTCCAATATTCCGGTTTGTACCTGGCACAAGGGATTACTGCAACAACCACTTAACCAAAGGGGTAGCTGTTCGGTGCTTGAGTTCCTCGATGTTCTCATAAACCAGAGTTTCATGCAAAACGCCGTCATCATCGGGCTGCTTGCCAGCGTGGCCTGCGGGATTATGGGAACCTATGTGGTTGTGAGACGGATTGTTTTTATCAGTGGTGGCATTTCTCATACGGTCTTAGGGGGTATGGGAATCGCTTACTACTATGGTCACAATCCCATACATGGTGCTGTGGTGTCAGCCCTTGCGGCGGCTCTTATCATCGGGTTTGTAAGCGTGTACTATCACGAGCATGAAGACACACTTATCGGCGCTCTTTGGGCAGTGGGGATGGCCGTGGGATTACTTTTTATTTACAAAACACCGGGCTACAATGTGGATCTGATGAGCTATCTCTTTGGCAATATCTTGATGGTCAAGGGTGAGAGTATTCGCGTGCTGGCCTATCTTGATGCGTTGATCATTGTTTCCGTGGTTGTTTTTTACAAGCGTTTTCTGGCTGTGTGCTTTGATGAGGAATATAGTCAACTCCAGGGGGTCGGGGTGGTGGGCACATATTTGCTACTCCTTTGTCTCATCGCACTCACTGTGGTAATCCTCATTCAGGTAGTCGGCATTATTATGGTGATTGCTTTGCTGACCCTACCTGCAGCAACTGCAAGGTATTATGCCCACAGCCTGGTTCAAATGATGGTTTTGGCCTCCATTCTAGGGGCCGTCTTCACGACTACGGGGCTTGTTGTATCGTATCAGCCCAATCTTCCTGCCGGAGCAACGATCATCGTGATTGCAGGAATAGCCTACCTTCTGGCCACGATCCTCAAAGGTGTGGCTGTTCGATTCCGTGGTCGTGGAGAATAGGGTCGTGTCCACGAAGTAATTTGCAGAAGTCAACGCAATCACGCTCGCTACGTTGAGTGATTAACATGCCAAATTCGAAGCACGAAATCCGAAATCCGAAACAAATTCAAAATCCGAATTACCAAATGTTCCAAACAACCTGTTTTGGCCACGCCAGGTCGCCTAAGTGTGTGTAACCATCTGTTTTGGTCATTCGAATTTTGGTCATTCGATATTGTTTCGAATTTCGATATTCGTATTTCGGATTTATGAGATCGTCTTCATAGGTCCTGTGGGATACCGCAGATTATGCAGGCGACTTGTGAGAGGCAACGCAAAGGGCAGCAATTCTTCGCACTGCCGGTTGGGTATTGACACGATGATGAAGTGTTGTTAAAAAGATTGATAATCAATTGCAGATCGTAAAGATGAGAAGTGAAATTGACGTATTCAGAGAGTTTTCCCGCAGGAAGGGGCTTCGAAACACCCCTGAGCGGGAAACC
>JAQBAU010000079.1:0-11208 GCA_032126655.1 Desulfobacterales bacterium | reverse complement strand
CATATCTTCAAAAAGATCTGTGTAGGTATCAGCAACCTTTTTCAGGGGTCTTTCACATCTCTGCCCGAAAAGCCGATACCAGGTCTTGCCGCCTTCCAGTTCCCTGAACGGAACCCATTTTCCTGACAGCGGGATTCCCGCACCACCCATGATATAGTTCAGGACCGGTATGGTTATCCATGAATGAACATGGATGTCCGTGATGATGTTGCCGTTTGAATCAACACCAAAGTTTTTGCCGAGACACTTGATGGTCAGTTTCCCGCCGGAAAAGTGTAACCCCAATCTCTCGGCTGATGAAGCAAGATCTATGGTGGCTATTTTCCTTTTCAATTGCGCTACGGCCTCGTCCGCCTGTTGTTCAACAGGCATCCGAACAGCGGTTTTCCCGCCATAATGTTCAATGATCTCCTTCTCCAGGCGGGGACATTCGTCGAGCTGCTTTTCGCCCTTGTACACCGCAGCAGCAAAGGCCAGGCATGTGGGCTTGTTGCATTCTCTGCAATTTGACTTGTCGAGCAACTTGAGAATGTCCATAGGACCGTTAAGTTTTGCCATACGGTGACTCTCCCCTTATTTTGCAGTAAACCCTCATACGTTTACCATTTCCTGAAGCTCTTCCGGTTCACCAAGCGTGGCAGCCATGGCATCAGGCGAACCACTGCTGAGAGTGGTCCGCGTATGGCCATGCCCCACAGCTGATCCAACGAAAAGCGCTCTCTCAGAGCGACGCTAAGCGCATCGGCTATCTCATCGTCTCCCAGTGTGCGGGCTTCGGACAACAACTCCTGGTAGTCGTTTTGCCAACGGTCAGGACAGGCCATCCGTCGGACCATGCGCAGATCAAGAGGACGCTGAAACGTCCGCGACTGTCCCTTAACGCCGCATAATCTCAGGGCCATCATTGTTCTCACGCACTTGTCACAGTGACAGCAATTGGGTTCGTCCGGCAGGTTGGATTCACATACCTGGAGGCTATTGGCTGCAAAAGATGCCTCGGCTGTGATCCTTTTGACCTTTTGAAATCGGCTGGCTTCGCACCCGTCATGGATAAAGTCCAGGTTTTCCGTGGACCATAACGGATCCAGTGACGGATGGGAACCGTATGGAACCAGTGCATTGTGAGTATGAGAGGCTGGAACGAAAACCCGCTCCAGGCTATTCTGCAGGCAGAGTCCCACAGCTGCCAGGATGCTCCCCTGATAGCAAAAACCAAAGAAGGAACGGCTATATTCTTTCCCCCACGAAGTAATATTCTGATCCGCAATTTGTCTGAGGTTGGTGTGCACCACTATCATTTCTTTGTCGAATCCGTGACAAGTGGGAGATACCGCCTTCCTGGTTGCTGACAAAAACTCTTTTTGTTGAACAGGGTTCTCGAAGCCATGAACAAGAATCAATTGGTTGATCCTGGCATGATGCTTCAAAAGTGTGTACACGGAGTCCACCCCGCCAGAAAAGAATGTAGCCGTTTCCGGGGAACCTTGCCGTTGAATCAACTCGTGCGACTCCGTGCCTGTGGTTGAAATCTGAACGAATTCCGGGTACCAATCGCAAATCAATTTCTGGATGGCCGGTACTGACTTGAGTAATCGGCTCGACACAGGTGCTTCAATATGCAGATTTTCGCCGGCACACATGCATGGGATCAAGAAACCTGCCAGAAAGGGATCCCCCAGTGTTGGGAGCGCACCAGTTTCAGGGGGGAAGCGGAACCAGACGCGGAATGCATGCCGGGGCGTCATATCCGGAAACACGTTGGCGGATAGTTCGGACACCCCTTCACGGGAGTGGCTGCTTATATTAGAAACGATCATTGCAATCCACTTTTTCCAACGGTTTTGGATCCTCCTATCGGTTGGGAAAAAGCCACAAGAAGCTACCCGGACAAGACATCGCTTTTACGGGAAAGAAGTATAGGCAGATTGACCTCCGGGGTCAACGATGAACTCAGACCCTTTACAGGTGAATTTCGCGGAGACCCAGCCTCAGCGGTACAGGGAGCTTGCATCAAGCGCCGACCAGGACATAATGCAGGTTATTTGAAGTTGACATGCAACGGCAACTTCTTTATACGTTTTGCGTCAACAAAGCGAGGGCTCCTCTCTTGTTTCGATACGAACTTATTCACACTCTCTGGAGACTATGGAAACATCCCCGTGCCGTTCGTACGGATATCGTGGCGTTTCAGAACCGGAAGCTCCGTCACCTTATCCGGCATGCCTACAATAATGTCACATACTATCGGGATCTTTTCGACCGGGCTGGAATCAAACCGGGGGACATTCGAACGGTCAATGACCTTCATATCATACCGATAACCGAAAAGAACGACCTGCGAGCATGTGCGGCAGAGGATATCCTTGCCCGAGGCTCCGACTCGAATCGGCTTGCTGCTTTAGTAACAAGCGGATCTTCCGGACGTCCGTTCATTGTCCGTCGGGGCCGAATCGAAGACCACGTTATCAACACGTTCCGCATCCGTGCTTTGCGTCAGTACGGTGTTCGAAGACGGGACCGCAGGGTAATGGTTTCCCTGGGGGAGGTGGGAGAGGAGAAGAGGGAGACGTTCCTCACGCACCTGCGCCAGGCATTGCACGTGTATCGCTCTTATCGGGTGAAATGTCTGCAACCCGCTCGCGTGATCTGTCATAGTCTGGAGGCTATGAACCCTGATGTGATCGCCGGATATCCAAGCTCGCTCGCACATGTTGCCCCCTTGGCACAGGGGCGGTTCTCGGGCAAGAAACTCCGTCATGTAGTCTGTGGGGGGGAGTCACTGGATGAAGTCAAGCGCCGTGCAATCGAACAGGGTTTCGGCGTGCGCGCCTTTGACATATTCGGGGCTCATGAGTGCAACGTAGTAGCTTGGGAATGTACGGACACAGGTCTCTATCATGTATGTGACGATAACGCGGTCGTTGAAGTTTTGCGAGACGGGGAACACGTTGCACAGGGTGAAAGTGGAGAAGTAGTTATAACGGCGCTACATTCCTATGCTATGCCTTTTATTCGCTATTGCATGGGCGACATGGTTGAAAAGGGTTCAGAAACGTGCCCCTGCGGCCAGCCGTTCTCGACTTTCCAAAGCATCAAGGGGCGCGTGCGCGACTATTTCTACCTGCCTGACGGACGTCACGTTCATCCACTGGAGATCATCCTGCCGGTATTCAGCGAGGCTGCTTCGTGGCTCGACCAATTTCAGATGACGCAGGAGACTGAAAGCCGGTTTTTTCTGCGGATATCTTCTCTTCGAACGCCGATGCCCGAGGATCTGGAACGTGTGCAGAAGGCCATCTCGGAGAGGCTGGGCAAGGGAGGGGATTTCCGTATGGAACTGGTCGATCATATTCCCTTTGAATCCAGCGGGAAGTTCAGGGATTGTCGCTGTCTGATCTCGCCGAGGGTGAGTGACTCAACACCAGGGCAGGTTTCATAGAGAGGTTTTGTGTCCGATATATTGAAGAAAAGCCATGTGGACGGACTTGAGGTTGTTACTCTGACTGGGTCAGATTGCGAGCAACACTTCATCGTAGCTCATCCATCAAGAAGTCACCCGCTTTCGGTCTTCGCAAGACTCGCGGAATTTGTTGCAGAGACGAATGCCGCAATTGTTGTGCAGGACGTTTTTGCCGACTCGCGCATTCTTAACGATGCCGTTCGTTCTCTGGGACAGGCCTTCGATGAGATACAATGGCCTGTAACCTGGATGGAATACCAGGAAGGTGCCGGAGAGCTTTTTGTTGGCTGTCAGGCTTACGCTGTATCGGGTATCTCGGTCGAACCACTGAAACGGGACGGACAGGTTCTCGGAAACATTTTTGAAACAGACTGTGCGAAATACTGTTTGCTTGGGAATATCATGCCCTCTGGCACATCCCATTCATATCCGGTTCAGGCCCGAGAGGTGTTCGAGAGAATCGACTCGGCCATCCGTCTTGCTGGAATGAATTTTCACCATGTTGTTCGCACGTGGCTGTACATAGATCGCATTCTGTCATGGTATGGTGAGTTCAACCGTGTTCGCAGTACATTCTTCGCCGAGCAGGGGTTACCTGAACGCGGGGTTCCGGCAAGTACGGGAGTTGGTATGTCGAATCCTGTGGGTGTTGGCCTCGTAGCGAACGTTCTTGCAATAGAGCCTAAACAGGAAGATGTCCTCATCCGTACTGTTGAATCGCCCATGCAATGTTCCGCCCAGGCGTATGGAAGCTCTTTCAGCAGGGCCATGGAAGTGGTGATGTCTGATTACCGCAGGGTATATGTGTCCGGAACAGCGAGCATAGAGTCAGAAGGGGCAACGGCCCATCCCGGTGAGGTAGATCGGCAAATTGAATTTACCATGGACGTGGTGCGGGGCATACTGGAATCCTGTGGCATGAGCTGGTCGGACGTATTCCGGGCGATTGCCTATTTCAAGAACAGCAATGACATTCCGCGGCTGAGTGATTACTTAGCGAGTCACGGCCTTCCGCGGCTCCCTGTTGCAACGGCGCGCGGGGACATTTGCCGTGATGACCTGCTCTTTGAGTTGGAACTTGATGCTGTGGTGAGTAAATAGTCCTGGTTATTTGCGAAAACTTTGTTCAAGGGAGACACAAGAAGAAGAAATTGAAGCAACTCATGACGAATCATGAGCTGATATCATTTGCAGAGATTTCCGATCTGCCGGAGATCGACTTGCTCTTCACTGCCTGTCGCACTGGTCAGGGTGCTTATACTATCGATGTTCTGGATTTTTCCTTGAAGAATATCGACAGGTGGTCCGTTCCTGTTACAAGGATTCCCAGGGCGATAGAAGAGCTGGAGAAGAATGTTCCTGCTGAGAGAGTGCCATTTGGCTCTTCTCACCAATCTTATTATGACGACTGCATGATGAGTTCGCATGCTGCCCAACTGTCACCCCAGGGGAAGATCTTTGTGTCCATGGGGAATTTCTATAATGGCTTTTACGCGTATGTAATCGACTGCGAGTCGCGTCAGGCACACATCTTTCCGGACACATTTGAAGAGGAATTGATGCTCTACTCGTCTACCGGTGACTTCACACCGGACCAGGATCATTGGTTGTATGTCAGATGGCCATTTAGGGACAGTATCGATATTCTCAATGGTAAGAGAGAATACTCTGCGTGTGAGATAGGGCGGGCACGAATATCAGACCTTAAGAATGAAATCCTCTATCGAATTGAGAACGTTGACAGGATTCACCAAATAACATGTTCGCCCAGCGGCCGGCATGTTGTTTTCTCGCCCTTCACGTGGGGCTTGAAAAGTCCATATCCTCAGGCCACCATGGATGAGGATCCGGAAGGATATCGCAGAAGTCATGAAGCAGGTATGAAAAGGGAAAAGCTGGTGACAGTAGACTTAGAACTGGTCCGTCACTGGCGAACAGATATTCCCGTGCCGGTGCCGGCACATCTTGAATTTGACCCTATCGATCCCTCTCTTTTCTACGTTTCCACCCATCATTTCTGTCCTACGGAAAGTGACCTGATATTGGAAGGTCCAGCCTCGCTGTTAAAAATGAGAATAGGGGATGGGGAGACATTGATTGAGGGAGAGTATTCCGATGATCAGTTTTTCCGCATGACCCAGCATGTCCCCTTTCTTTATCAAGGTCGTGTATTGGTGGCAGTGACGAATTTTCCAAACAAGCTGGATTTGATCGATGCTGAGAGCATGAGCTTGTGGCGACGAATCGAGTTATTTCCAACGCCGCCTCTCGACTTGTCGAGAACAGGTAACGTCGCTTGTCCAACGTACCCTGGAATATGTCTTTCCATGAACCCCAGCAAAGATGGGAAGTACGTTGTGCTCCAATCTTCTCGAGACTTTCTCGTTTACAGTGTGGAAGAAGATCGCTTGTTAGCGGCCATAGTGCCCCAATATTTGCCTGAAGGGATGAAACCAGTGGGACACACACGTTTGGCCGGCGAATGACGACCTTTTGCTACTCTTGGCAGGTGGCTTTCCTGCCCCTTCCTCTATCACGCAATCCATTTCGCGATTTTGTCCGTCTCCGCCCTGTCCGTCCTGAACGCGTTCACCGGGGATTCCATATCCGGATACCCAATTGACAGGCCAAGAACAAGGCGTTTTGTATCAGGAATGGAAAGAAACTCTTTTACGTCCTGAGCATAATCAGTGACAAACGCCTGGGGGACGGTACCGAGACCATTGGCATGTGCGGCAAGCATGATACTCTGGGCAAACAGTCCCATGTCAAACAAAGACCACAGGGTCAGAGAGGCATCCTGGAATAGATAGATGGCATGCGGGGCGCCATAGAAACGGAAATTTGCCTTCTTTCCTTTTTTCACATTTGCAGGATCACTCAGGTCAACGCCAGTGGCCGCAGCGCGGGTTTTGAAAAGATGGTCAATTCTTGCACCCTCAGCCGCCGGCCACGATGTTGGTGCTTCCAGGTCAGGACGGGCCTCAACGCCATCTTCCAGAAGTCCGATCAGCATCTTTGAAAGCGATTCCTTCTTGTCACCGGAAAGTATGACGGCTTCCCATGGCTGGGTGTTTTTGTATGAAGGGCTCCATTTGGCGACATTGATCACCTCAAGGAGCACTTCTTCCGGAACCGGCTCAGGTTTGAACTTGCGTATGCTCATCCTTGTTTTGATGCACTCAATGGCGTCCATTGTTATCTCCTTTCATCTTTCCCTATGTGATTCCCAATAGCAAAGACATATCAGCACCGCGACGATCAATAGGAAGGATGCCGTCAGAACCATGACTCCAGTGGGGGGCTGAAACACCAGTGGTGCGAAGAACGGGGCGAGAAGGGCCACAACTATTGCCAGGAGGGCCCAGTAGGCATTTCTGTGTGAGAAATTCATCGTATAGCCCGTCCATTTGGCCTGTTTGGGGACTATGATCCGTGGGTCCTCAGGGCACCAATAAACGACTCCCCGGCGCCAATTTGCCGGGTCGGACCAGAGTCTGTTGAGTTCTTCTTTGGTGCTCATGAAGTACCGTCTCCCTATATGTTGGCGGCGTCAAGTCTCTGCTGTGGATAGCCTGCGTTCATCCTGCCAAGTGTCAAGAATACAGCCCTTGTCTTTGCTCGCTATTCTTCGAATGTTCGTAATGTTCCAAATTTGTGACTGCACGCATTGCAGACCCACTTGGGCGCTTCATCATGAACGAGACAGCTCCCGAGTGTGACTTCTTGATTTTCGACTGCCTTCTTAAGTTCCTCGCTCATCGCTGGCAGGCCGTACAGGATCACGGCAATGCTTTCAGATCCGCATGATGGGCACGAAAGGCCTTCTGGCTTCTTCGGCAATGAGGAATCCGCTTCTCCTGCTTTTGGGACGGGCACGAAGTCGGGTTCTTCTCCACTTCTTTCAACCAGGTCGAGTATCATAGATAGTGAAAATATTCCGAGATAACTCACGATTGGTGCTACCAAAAGTATGAGCCATATAGCAAGGTTGGACCAAATCAAGAATGGTGTGGCCACAACGACCGCTACCAGAAGGAAAAAGATAAACATGGGGAGGTTGAATCCACCCAAGAGACTGCAATCCCCCGACCTAAAGCTGTGGCCTTCAACGCTACATCATAACCTCGAGCGTAATCCGACCATGATAAGTATTAAGAGAGAAACTGTCCAAAACCCAATAGGCATTAAGGCGTGTCTTCTTACTCCGCCGGTTTGTTTTCTGGTTTTTCGTATGTGGTCGGGCCATTGGCCCATTCCGACTTACCATACCAGTCTTCAGGATAACCGACTTCCTGGGCCATTTTACCGGGCGCGTTGACATAGCCGTCGTCATAACGGGCTACAAGAGTCCAGGCAAGCTTCCACCACTCGTCGACAATCTGGTTTGCCTGTGTTTCGCAGTATGCGGTGAGCAGCTGGCTGACCTTATCCGGGTCTTTTTTGTAAAGAGCAAATGCCTCAAAATCCATTTGCTTCATGCCTTCCATTGCGGCGCGTTCCAATTCGTCCTGCTTCTGCTGAATATCCTTGATCATATAGCTGTATTTCAGGCCCGCCCAATTGGCCACGAAGTTGAAAGCCCACCACGCGCTTTTCTCACTGAAGGCTGTGGTGTCACATGTGTAGAATGGCTCGGCGATCCTTGTTACTCCCACGTAGAAGGGGACATAGCAGGTGCTCATCGGCTCATCCGGACCGAACCAGACAACACCGCCTATGGGATCGGGCAGCCAGCCGCGTGCCTGGCAGACATAGCTGAACCCGCAGCGAAAGATGGAAATCGGACGTTCCCAGCCACCCTTCATTTTGGCGTTTGGATCACCGGTGTCTCCCCCCCCGGCATCCATGGGGCCCGGGTAGCGATAGGGGGAGCCAAAGGGCCCTGCGGTTACTCCTTTTGACAGATCAAACCGAGTTCCCTGATAGTGATCGCGGTAAAGACTCATCACGTCACGGACGCCAAGTCTCTCATCCGGCCTTATAGAGAATGGAAACTCTTTGGTGAAGCCGTCTTTGACCCACGGCGATTTTGCCTGCGAAGGTGCAATCCGTGCCTGGAGACGCCAGACTCGGCGCAGTGAGTAGTAAGGATGGCTGTACTCGCCCAAACTCACGGTTCGCAGCCAGTCCAGCTTACCGTCCCCCGGTTTCCACCATCCGTGTTTCTTGGCGATGGCATGAAGGTCTTTGCAGTAAAGCATGTCAGGGTCATTCGGGTCGACTTCGCGAATACGCAGTTCATTTGCCGCCACGAACACCTTGCCGTCGGGTACTTTTTTTGCCACCCAAAGGCCCCCTGTGCCTTCAGGACTGGGTGCCATTTCTATTATCCAGCCTTCTTGCGTATCCCCGATGGGGAGTGTCTCGCCCGTGCCGTAGTAGCCGTAGGTCTCAATAAGATGACCGATCAATTCAACAGCCTCGCGTGCCGTTTTGCAGCGTTCCGCAGCTACACGGCTCAGTTCAGCGCTGTAGAAAATGAGTTTGCCGGGCACCGGGTCGGGTTGGATTTTCGTTCCGTCGGTACACTCGCCGAACATAAGCTGGTGTTCGTTCATGACGGCGTAGCTGGCATCGAAGTATGCATAAGTATGTTTGACTTGCGGAATAACGCCAAGCGGTATGCTCTGCGGCTGGTCGGGATCGACATACGTCGGTCCCCGGTGGGTACCGACATAACGGAGCAGCTCATACCCGTGATATTCCGGTCTGTCGCCCAGGGCTGCAGCATCGTAGTATACAGGCCTAAAAGATCCGGGTTTGTGATCTGCAGCCGGCACGTAGACCAGGCGCTGATCGAACAGTTCGCTGTCGTCCGAATGCGCGACTATTACCGAGCCATCCTTTGATGCACCCTTGGTGATGAGCATGGTTGTACAGGCGAGTGCCGGTGTAAAATTCATCAGGGTTAGGATGAGTACCGCAATGATCACTTTCTTCATGATAATGACTCCTCTCTACTGAGTAACAGGTAAAGGGTCTACGGTTTTATCTCAGCCATAATGGCATTTGTTGCATCGAACAATATTATTGCATAGTCTATTCTCTCTATCACACAAGGCACATCTTCTCAGCCTCCTTCAGCAAGTCGTCTCTAAATTTAGGATGGGCAATGCTGATGATATCCAGTGCTCTTTCTCTTGTGGACTTTCCCTTCAGATTGACCACTCCGTACTCCGTGACGAGAAACTCCGTGTCCATTCTCGGTGTCGTCACGACTGCACCCGACTCAAAGCGCGGCACTACGCGAGAAACCTCACCACCTTCCGCAGTGGAATAGAAGGCCAGGATGGACTTCCCTTCGCGTGAATTAAAGGCCCCGCGCACATAGTCGAGCTGTCCGCCTGTTCCACTGAACTCTGAACCATGAAGGAATTCAGAGTTGCACTGTCCCAGCAAGTCCACTTGAATAATAGAGTTGATCGATATCATCCTGTCGTTCTGGGCAATGACAGCAGGATTGTTAACGTAGGACACGGGATAGCTTTCCATACTAGGGTTTGCATCCATGAAATCATACATCTTCTTGTTGCCAATAGCGTTCGTGAAGATATGCTTCATCGGATGCAGCGTCTTCTTTCTGCCAGTGACAACGCCTTTTTCTATCAGGTCAACCATCCCCGGACAGAAAAGCTCTGTGTGAATGCCGAGGTCCTTGTGTCCAGTTAGATAATCCGTGACAGTGTTGGGGATACCTCCGATTCCTAATTGAAGCGTGGCCCCGTCAGGGACCAGGTCTGCGACATATCCGCCAATTGTCTCGTCTTCGGGTCTTGAGCCCGGAACTCTCATCTCCAATAAGGGGACATGGTTTTCCACGACTGCATCTACCTCGGAAATGTGAAGCAGAGAATCCCCAAATACCTTTGGCATGTTTTCGTTCACTTCCACAATGAGCGTTTTGCAGTGTCTGGCAGATGTAGAGATGAAATCGTTGGCCGTGCCAAAGCTGAAAAATCCTGCCTTGTCCATGGGTGAAACGGTGGTGATGGTGATATCTATGTCCATGAACTCCCGGCACAACCTTGGGATTTGATGAAAATAATTGGGCACAAAGTAATCATGGCCCGTTTTGACCAGTTCCCTGTCTGAAGAACTCACGAACCAGGTATAACCATGAATAACCTCACAGAGGTCAGGAGACAGGACTGTCTTGGCCGCATGTTCCATTGGGAGCAAGGAATAGATTTTGATGTCCTTCAGCGTGCCTGCCCTGGCCCTGTCAGCAATGGTTGCCAAGAGGGCAGGGGGCTCAGCACTAAGGGGCCCGTGGACAATGAGGTCACCATCACTTATTTTCTGTACGGCATCCTGTGGTGTAGTCAGCTTTTGCTTCAACTCTGCCTGATAAAAATTCACCGTGTCTCCTTTTATACTTCTTGTTTTCCTTTCTTTTCTAACAGGGCAGCATGGTAACGCCGCATCCGGGGCTTTTCGATTACTTCAAAACCATTTTGTTCAGCATGAGAAACAGCTGTATCAAACTCCTCTTCTGATACATGCCCCTTTGGTTCTGCCACCAGGAGTTTCCCGGCCGTCTTGATCGTTTCATATGTCTCAGAAAAGAAATCAGGCACATCAGGGACTTCATGTACAACAGCTAATGCAACAGCAAAGTCTATGTCCTCCTTAAGGTCGCCCAGATTAAGAGAATTAGGCTGACATACGCGTGTTTCAATCCTGTCGGACAACTCAGCTTTCTGTGCGCGCTTTTCGAGTGACCTGATCATCTTTTCCTGCACATC
>JAQBAU010000078.1:0-9880 GCA_032126655.1 Desulfobacterales bacterium | reverse complement strand
CGCCTTGAAAACAGTATGGCCCTTCGGGTCTGCCGATTTCACCGGATCTTCTTTGTTGGTGGGCACTTGAAGTACCTTAGTACGTCGGCGCACCCACCGCCGCGAATCTCCGGCAAACTTGACAGACGGTGGATCAGGGTTGACAGGCAGTTGCCAATCCTGTAACTACCTGCTATATCTTCATGTTTGAACAAGGGACGGCATAACGGATAAGACGTCACCTTGAAGGGTAACAACCTAAACAGGGCGAAATAGAGAAAAATGATCAAACGATATACCAGAGAAGCCATGGGCCTTATTTGGACGGAAGAAAACAAGTTCCAAACGTGGCTTCGTGTAGAAATCTTGGCCTGTGAAGCGTCTGCCAAGATTGGCCAGATACCCAAGCGGGCGGCACAGAACATCCGCAGGAAAGCAAGTTTTTCTATGGACAGGATCCATGCCATCGAAGCAGAGACCAAGCACGACGTGATTGCCTTCCTGACAAGTGTCGCAGAGACGGTTGGTCCCGACGCCAGATACATCCACTTAGGGCTGACTTCATCCGATATCCTGGATACTGCTATGGCTGTGCGGCTGAAGGAAGCATCCAAGCTCATTTTGAAGGAGTGTGACCGTCTACTTCTTGCCCTCAAAAGAAAGGCCATAGCCCACAAACACACCGTCATGGTCGGTCGGTCCCACGGCATACACGCCGAACCCATCACGTTCGGATTGAAGCTTGCGCTTTGGTATGATGAGATGGGCCGCAATCGCAGACGTATCAAGCAGGCCATGGAAACCATATGTGTTGGGAAGATGTCCGGGGCCGTTGGCACCTATGCCAACATCTCGCCAAGGGTGGAGGCTTATGTCTGTAGGAACCTGGGTCTCAAGCCGGCGTCCATATCCAGCCAGATCATTCAGAGAGACCGTTATGCTGAGTATTTCAATGCCCTGGCCATCACGGCGTCTACAATAGAAAAGATTGCCGTGGAGATTCGTCATTTGCAGAGAACCGAGGTCGGAGAGGCTGAGGAGTATTTCTCAAAGGCCCAAAAAGGATCCTCCGCAATGCCTCACAAGCGCAATCCAGTAGGGAGTGAAAACCTGTCAGGGCTGGCCAGGTTGGTTCGCTCCAATGCGGACGCTGCCATGAACAACATAGCCCTGTGGCATGAACGCGACATTAGCCACTCTTCTGTAGAAAGGGTCATCGCCCCTGACAGCACTATTCTCGTGGACTACATGCTGAACCGGATGGCTGGTATCATCACCAACTTGGTTGCGTATCCAAAGCGGATGCAGGAGAATCTCAAACTGACTCGGGGGTTGATCTTTTCCCAGCAGGTCCTTCTTGCCCTGGCCAAGCGTGGGGTGAGTCGGGAAGAAGCGTACATCATGGTTCAAAAGCCGGCCATGCGGGCATGGAAAAAAGAAAAGGACTTTAAGGAGCTCATTTTAAACGATTCCGATATTCGAAGTCACCTTAAGGCCGAAGAGATTGAGACGCTCTTTGACCTTAAGGCTCAACTTAAGCATGTAGATACGATCTTTGGCCGCGTATTTGGGGCAAAGAGCGCAAAGAGGAAAGCTCAAACCACGAAAAAAAGTAGGAGATAGCAGGGAGACCCAACATGAGCGTTCTGCCTATTCGACCTTGGTTGTCCGTGTTTGTCCTGGCCACCGCTCTGCTGGTTACCGGAAACTGCTCCAAGGTCGTCCACATTACGAAACCTTTCGCTCCCTTTTTCACGGAAGAGTATGAACCTGTTTGTGACGCCTGGAGCCGGGATGCACGCATCTACCGCTCGTTATCGGCTGAGCTTATTGCCACAGCCACTTATAAGTCCGAAGAGTATCGACGTGCATATACGGATGAATACGCGAAGGCCTACACCTTGACGGATGAGGCGAAAGAAGAGTTCTGGCAGGACCAACTGGACGCCCTCACTCGGGGCAGTGAGTTCGTGATGGCAACCTTTGTATCAATAGAGCAGTGGGACGATTTTCATCGGGCAGATTCCATGTGGCAGATCTATCTTGTGAATGATCAAGATGACCGCGTGGTGCCCGCTGAGATAAGGCAGTTTAAGCGGCAGGGCAAGGTTAGACGGCGTGACTCTGTAAGGTCCCACTTTCTTCCCTATGACACACCCTGGAAATCCGTATACACCATCAGGTTTCCCTATGACGTCCCCGGCACAAACCGGCCCCTTATTTCAGAGGGAACAAAGAACTTCAAGCTCATCATCACCAGTGTGCTTGGCACAGCTCAGATGGAATGGAACATAGGGATTGACGATTGAAGACATACAAGTTAAGGGTGCATTCCCACGTTCTGGATAACAAAACCCAATAACGAATAACAACACTAAGGAGGATCTATTTTGATTGACATTGCGTATGCCATGGGTACAGGAGGCGGTGCATCTGGAGAGGGTGGCGGTTTTAGCGCTTTTGTCCCCTTGATCCTGATGTTCGGGATATTCTATTTTCTCCTGATAAGACCTCAGCAAAAGAAACAGAAAGAGCATCGGGGAATGCTCGGTAACCTGAAGAAGGGGGACCGTGTTATCACGAGTGGCGGCCTGCATGGCCGGATTACTGGTATTACAGACACGGTTGCGACCGTTGAGATTGCAGAAAAAGTGCGTGTGAAAGTGGCGCGTAGTAACATCGCTGGATTGGCACAAAATGAAGCTTCCCAGGGAAAAAAAGAGCCATCCTAGGATCTTCGATTTACAAATAGCCTTTCGTCATGTATAAGCCGTTTCTTGGTTTATATCCGGGTAGTCTCCCTTAACGCCCCGGGGTTTAGAAAAGGCACTTCGGCCTGCTTCTCTTAAGGAATATTGGATCGATGCGGCTTAAATGGAAGGTAATTCCCATTATTGCGCTCCTGGTCGTGGCACTGGTGTATGTCATGCCTTCGGTCTATCGCAAGCTTCCATCCTGGTGGACGAGTGTCAGCATCCTTCCCACTGAAAAGATCCATTTGGGACTTGATCTTCAAGGGGGTATGCACCTGGTACTGGAAGTCCAAACAGACAAGGCCGTTAAAAACAGGATGGAGCGCACGTCACAAGAACTGCGAGATGCCATGAGAAAGGCCGGGATTCGTTACGCAGAGCTCGACCGATCGAAAGAAACGGAAATTTCACTCCGCATTCTGAATCAAGAAAGCATCGAGGAATTTGACGGCATACTGGATAAGGAGTTCCCGAGGCTGCGGCTCCTGTCCAAAGAAACTGAAGGTGATGGCCTTGTTATTCGCCTCGACCTACCTGAGGAAGAAGTGGAGTATATCAAGGAAATGGCCTCCAAGCAGGCCATGGAAACCATCCGCAACCGGATTGACCAGTTCGGCGTCAGCGAACCTGACATACGTCGCCAGGGCGAAAACAGAATACTCATCCAGCTCCCTGGTATTAGCGACCCTCAAAGGGCCATTAACCTCATCGGACAAACAGCCCTTCTTGAGTTCAAGTTGGTGGATGAGGAACATGATGTGGAGGAAGCCCTCAAGGGAAGCGTTCCAGCCGGTACTGAAATCCTCTATCAGACCAACGAAGACGAAGTCACAAGGCGTAGTACAAAAGTTCCGTTTCTGATCAAGAAGCGGAGCTTCCTCACGGGTGAGTACTTGACGGATGCGAGGGTTCAAATCGACTCTCAATTCAGTGAGCCGTATGTTTCCATGGACTTTGACAAGAAAGGGGCTCGCCTCTTTGAACAAATCACGGAAGCCAATGTGAAGAAGCGACTTGCCATTGTGCTGGACGGTCGTATCCACTCAGCCCCGGTTATCCAGGATAAAATCAGCGGGGGCCGCGCCCGTATTACAGGGAATTTCACGATGGAGGCGGCCAGAGACCTTGCCATCGTTCTTAGGGCCGGCGCCCTACCCGCCCCTGTAACGATTCTTGAAGAGCGCACGGTTGGGCCCTCTCTCGGTCGGGATTCCATTGAAAGGGGTCTCATGTCCATGTTTGTGGGCGGCATCCTTGTCGTTCTCTTCATAGCGCTCTATTACAAAGGCGCGGGTATCATTGCGAATATCGCCCTTGCTCTGAATATAGTACTAATTTCGGCCGGACTGGCCGCCTTTCAGGCAACCCTTACACTCCCCGGTATAGCCGGGATCATACTCACTATTGGTATGGCTGTGGATGCCAACGTTATTATCTTTGAGCGTATTCGAGAAGAGGTTCGGCTGGGCAAAACGCCAAGAGCAGCAGTGGATGCCGGATACAGCAAGGCAACCCTGACAATTCTGGATGCCAACGTGACGACCCTTATTGCAGCCCTGGTCCTCTTTCAGTTTGGCACCGGCCCTGTAAAGGGCTTTGCTGTGACACTGAGTCTTGGCATCGTGGCCAGCCTCTTCACGGCGATACTGGTAACTAGGGTGATATTTGACTATCTGATTTTTCAACGAAGAATAAAGCAGCTCAGTATCTAAAACCTGAAGTAGTGGAGTAATGGAGTAATGGAAAAAGCAATGCAAGTAATATTTCAGTTTCGGTCTTCTGTCCAATACTTCAATACTCCAGTACTCCATCACTCCAATGTTTCTTGACCATGCAATTTATTAAACCTGACATAAACATCGACTTCATAGGAAAAAGAAAGATCGCCTTTGTTGCATCCATGGCACTGATCCTGGTGGCCATTGTCTCACTGCTCATTAGAGGGGGACCCCGGTACGGGATCGATTTCGCCGGGGGAACCGTGGTTCAGGTCAAGTTCTCAAAAGAAATTCAACCTGGGGACATCAAGGATGCTTTGAGAGAGGTCAATCTGGGCATCACCTCAGTCCAGGGGTTTGGAGAAAAGGGAGAGCATGAGTTCTTGATCAGGGCCGCGGAATCGACTCAAGCGTTGGAGAGTCTATCCACGACGATCAAAGAGAGGCTTGATTCGGCATATCCTGACAACGCGTCGGAGGTGCGCCGTGTGGAAATGGTCGGGCCCAAGGTGGGAAAAGACCTTCGGGAAAAAGCCCTCTTTGCCATGTACTTTGCCATTCTGTTCATTGTGGTATACATCTCCGGCCGATTCGAATTGAAATGGGTGCTGAGTATGATCATGGCCGGATGCCTTGGCGGGGTACTCTACGTATTTGCCAGTATTGGTTTCAGCATTCCGATCCTGATGCTGGTCGCCGTGCTCGTTACTCTGGCATTGAGTTTCTATCTGAAGCTGAGATTTGCCATGGGAGCCATTGTGGCCTTGATACACGACGTGTGTATTACTGTTGGCGTCTTCTCGGTCCTTGATAAAGAGTTTACGCTGCCGATCATTGCGGCTCTGTTGACAATCATTGGATATTCCCTGAATGACACCATCATTGTATTTGACCGTATCCGGGAAAACTCGCGCAAGTACCACCGGCAACCTTACGAACACATCATTAACCGCAGCATCAACGAAACCTTGAGCCGGACGCTCCTTACTTCTTTGACCACCTTGATGGTCGTCGTAGCCCTCTTCGTGTTGGGAGGTGGGATCATTCACGATTTTGCTTTTGCTCTCATTGTCGGTATCGTCGTAGGTACCTATTCCTCGATTTATGTGGCAAGCCCGGTTCTCATTGCCTGGCAGCAGGCCGCCAAGAGCTCCAAAGGCAAGAGAAAGAAGAAATCTCGATAAGAGAAAACCACCTGCCCTTCCTCTGAAATCCCTTGACACGTTTAGTCTGTTCTTCGTATAGGGTCATGCTCCGATAGCAATTGGATTCTGGCTCCTGGATGTTAATCCTATCGGGGAGATTCTTGAAGGCAGAAAAGTATATAGTGTAGTATCTGATATTCAGCGTTGAACAACACGTAACTCGCAACTTCATTAGTACTTATGGAATCACTTGTCCCTTGGCTCGGCTTGAGATCTGTTCCCGGTGTGGGCAACCGCCTGTTCTTGAATCTCCTTCAACAGTTCGGAGAGCCGGAAAAGGTTTTTTCAGCGTCACGAGAAGCCCTTTTGCAAGTAGACGGGGTAAGTGACCGTTTGTCATCCGTCATTAAGGGATATGAAATTCCCAAAGAGGTTCATGAAGATCTTGCACTGGTCGAGAAGAATGGAGTAGGCATCATCACTTTTTCAGACAGTAACTACCCTACCCTCCTCCGCCACATTCATGACCCCCCTCCCGTACTTTACGTGTACGGGAGGCTTCGCCCGGACAGTCTGAACATCGCGATTGTTGGGTCGCGAAATGCTACATCGTATGGTCTCACTGTCACGGAACGTTTGAGCAGTGACCTGAGCCAACGGGGCTTCACCATCGTCAGCGGTATGGCGAGGGGTATTGACTCCGCTGCCCATGCGGGGACGCTGGCTGTTGGGGGAAAGACAATCGCTGTGTTGGGATGCGGCCTTGGTACCATATACCCGGCCGAAAACAGGAAGCTGTTTCACCGGATTACCGAAAATGGTGCAGTAGTCTCGGAGTTCTCGTTCATGACTCCACCCGAAGCTCACAACTTCCCGGTACGAAACCGGATCATAAGCGGTGTGTCGCTAGGAACCGTAATTGTGGAAGCAACCCATCAGAGTGGCAGTCTTATTACAGCACGCCTCGCAGCCGAGCAGGGTCGCGAAGTCTTTGCTGTGCCCGGGAGCGTTAAGTCCTTCAAGAGTATGGGCACTCACAGGTTGATCAAGGAGGGTGCCAAGCTGGTAGAGCATGCCGATGACATCGTCGAAGAGCTGAACATTACCGAAGAAGCCCTCCCAAACGATACCAGTGTTGCGTCGAGCATACGATTGACATCAGCAGAAGAACAAGTTTTGGACAAACTGAGCCCTTATCCGATACACATCGATAACTTGGTACGAGAGCTTTCCCTTTCAGTAGGGCATGTTTCAGGCCTCCTTTTGCAGCTTGAGCTGAAAGGGCTGGTTACCCAGACCCCTGGCAAATTCTTTTCCAGGGGTGAATTGTAGTGTCGTGTCTCAGACGTCACTTGTAAAAGTGAAAGGAAACACGGTCTCCGGTCAAAAATGCCAATCAGGTATCGGGGCCCCCACTGCTGAATTCGCCAGGAGTATTGGATTACCAAACAATTGGAGTAATGGAGTGATGGAAAAAGCACAGTCTACACCAGATCAAATTCCACACTCTTTTCCAATATTCCAATACTCCAGTACTCCAATACTCCCGCTCTTTGAGGCGAGTCGACGGGACCATTAAGTTCTAAGTGTGTCTTTGAGATAGCTTCTATTACATCTTTAAGAAAGGACGCCTTTTGAGTAAATCCCTAGTCATAGTAGAATCGCCCACCAAGATCCGGACGTTGAAGAAATACCTTGGCTCTGATTATGACGTGGCTGCCACTGTTGGTCATATCAAGGACTTACCGGTGAAAGAGCTTGGCATTTCCATAGAAGAAGGATTCAAGCCGCAATACACAACCATACCGGGCAAGGAAAAGGTGATTCGTGCGTTGAAAAAAGCTGCCGGCAATGTGGACAACATCTACCTGGCCCCTGACCCGGACCGGGAAGGTGAGGCCATAGCATGGCACACTGCCGAAATGCTCAAGAAGAAAGGGCGCAACTTTCATCGCGTCCTCTTTCATGAGCTCACGAAAAACGCCATACTCGCTGCCATGGCCGCTCCGCAAGAACTTGACAAGCACAAGTTTGACTCACAGCAAGCGCGGAGGATTCTTGATCGTCTGGTTGGATATCAGATCTCCCCCATCCTGTGGAAGAAGGTTCAGCGTGGGTTGAGCGCCGGTCGGGTTCAGTCTGTGACAGTTCGTATCATATGCGAACGAGAACGTCAGATTCAGGCTTTTGAGCCCGAAGAGTACTGGAGCATAACGGCTGAGCTTGAAGGTGGGGCTCCTCCCCCGTTTCCGGCAAAACTCGCCAGGAAACTGGACAAGAAGCTTTGTATCCCTGATGAAGCATCGGCTCAAAATATCCTCGATGACCTCGCTGATGCTTCCTTCAAGGTCGAAAAAGTAGTCAAGAAAACCCAAAGGCGGAACCCGCCTCCCCCTTTTACCACCAGCAAACTCCAGCAAGAGGCTATTAGAAAGCTGCGGTTTTCTGCCAGGAAGACGATGGTCGTTGCCCAGCAGCTCTATGAGGGCATTGAACTTGGTCCTGGAGAACCGGTAGGCCTGATCACCTATATGCGCACCGACTCCACCCGCCTTGCCCAAGAGGCTATCGAGGAGGCCCGCAACCTTATCCAGGCTGATTTTGGGCCGGACTACCTCCCGGCGCAACCTCGTTTCTTCAAGAACAAGAAGAAAGCGCAGGATGCCCATGAGGCAATACGTCCCACGTCGGTCTCTCAGAAGCCCGAGGAGATCGCCGGATTCCTTTCAAAGGATCAGCTATCGCTTTACAAGTTGATCTGGCAGCGCTTTGTAGCCTGCCAGATGAAGCAGGCACTGATAGATCAAACGTCCGTGACCATTTCAGCTGGACCGTACGGATTTCAGGCCTCGGGTTCGGTCACACGCTTTCCAGGTTTTATGGTCTTGAATCCCCCTTCAAATGACACCCAGGGTCAAGGTGAAAGCAAAGTCGTCCTGCCACTGCTCACTGAAGGGATGGACTTGACATGCCACCGACTGGATCCCAAACAGCATTTCACCCAACCGCCCCCGCGTTTTTCCGAAGCATCGCTCGTAAAAGAACTGGAGGAAAATGGGATCGGCAGACCGAGCACCTACACCGCTATCCTATCCACCATTAGAGAGAAAGGATACGTAGACTGGATCAAAGGGTTTTTTAAGCCAAGTGAACTCGGTTTTATTGTCAATGATCTCTTGATAGAGAGTTTCCCAGACATTCTTAACGTTGATTTTACCGCGCGAATGGAGGAGTCCCTGGACAGAATCCAGGAAGGGGGTGTCGATGCGGTTAGCGTCCTGGAAGGTTTCTACAAGCCGTTCAAGGAACGCTTGGAACGGGCAGAAAAAGAGATGCGCGGCGTGAAGGGTGATGGTTTGGCCGTGGACCTGGACTGCCCGGCCTGCGGTCAACCCCTCACTATCAAAGTAGGCAAGAGCGGCCCCTTCCTTGCCTGCTCGGGTTACCCAAACTGCAAATTTACGCGCAACTACACGCGAGATGAAAAAGGAGCAGTCAAAATCGAAGAGCCGGCCGAAGAGAAGCCAACAGATGAGGTATGTGAAAAGTGCGGAAGCCCCATGGTGCAAAAAACCGGGCGCTTCGGCCTGTTCCTTGCCTGCTCAGCTTATCCAGATTGTAAAAACGCCCGCTCTCTCAAGGCCAGGGATACGTCCAAACCTGAGTCGACCGGCGTTAAGTGTCCCGAGAACGGATGCGGTGGAGAGCTTGTTCAAAGGAAATCAAGGCGGGGGCGGGTTTTCTATGGCTGCAATCGCTATCCCAAATGCTCGTTTGCCGTCTGGAACAAACCAGTGCCCCAAACTTGCCCTGAGTGCGATGCCCCTTTTGTTGTAGAACACACGACGAAGACAGATGGACGACACCTGAAGTGCTTCAAGAAGGAATGCACCTACAAAGAAGCTCTCGAAGACAATTCTGAGTGAGTGTACACCTACGCCTCTAAAAAGCTTCTTTCAAATAGCGTTCCCTCTATAGAACTGATGACAATGAATACGGGCGGGGTTTATCCCCCCCCTCGCTCCCTTTCATCTTGAGACGAAGATTTATTTCAAGAGTTATGTTCCCACTGTCATTTCGAGCGTAGCACCCGCCCTGGCGCTGCCTGGTTAGAACAATCTACTAAGCCTATGATCCCGGTCTGGGCCAGGGAGAAATCTTGATCCCATCAAGTTGGCACAACTGCAAGATTTCTCCCTTCGGTCGAAATGACATTTGTGTTCATTCTGATTCTCTTGGAAACCATCAACACTGAGTTTGCAGACGGGAAACGAAGGGTTCTGCT
>JAQBAU010000077.1:0-4011 GCA_032126655.1 Desulfobacterales bacterium | reverse complement strand
CTGGTTTGGCGGGATCCGAAGACTGCCGAAACAAGGGCTCAAGCCGCGTCTGATGAAGACCTGCTAGTGCTCAAGATGCACGTTGAGGGAATCGAACCGGAGGAGGCCGCAGCCACAGGGGAGCTGCCCATCGGGGCTGTTGATAGCGCAATCGACAGGGCCGTGGGCAGGGGGATTCTCCTTCAGCCTCCGTCCCGCATCAGGCGGAATCCTGCCAGCTTCCCGGTTGGTGAGAACACCGACGAACAGTTCTTGTCCACCTCCGTCTTTGCACTCCAGTGGCACATCACCCAGGTGTGCGATCTCCACTGCAAGCACTGTTATGACAGGAGCAACCGCTCGCCGCTCAAGTTGGAAAAAGCAATTGAGATTCTCGATGACCTGCGTGCCTTCTGCCTGACCAGACACGTGGGGGGTCACGTATCTTTCACGGGCGGCAATCCACTTCTCTACCCGCGTTTCCCAGACCTCTACCGCGCAGCGTCAGACCGAGGACTGGGTATTGCCATCCTGGGGAACCCTGCTCCGAAAGAAGGGGTTGAAGAACTCCTTGAGATTCAGCAACCTTCTTTTTTTCAGGTGAGCTTGGAGGGATTGCCGGAACACAATGACACGATCCGTGGGTCAGGACACTTCGAACGTGTGATCGAATTTCTCGAAGTGCTCCGTGAACTTGATGTCTTCTCAATGGTAATGCTCACCCTTACCAGAGACAATATTGACCAGGTTCTGCCCCTCGGCGAGATGCTACGCGACCTGACCGACAGCTTCAACTTCAACCGCCTCTCCATGGTGGGAGAGGGCGCGAGTCTGCATCTCCCAACACGCAGCGAATACATGAACTTCTTGGAAGCTTACATGGAAGCTGCGGAAAACAACCCGGTTTTGCGTTTGAAAGACAACCTGATTAATGTTTTGTGTAAGGAAAAGGGCCTTGAGCCCTTTGGGGGCTGCACAGGCTACGGCTGCGGGGCCGCCTTCAACTTCATCGTCGCCCTTTCAGACGGACAGGCCCACGCCTGCCGGAAGTTCCCCTCCCCGATTGGAAACGTCCTTGAGCAGAGCATCAGCGACATCTATGACTCGGAGATTGCCGCTCGTTATCGCTCGGGCTGTCAGGCGTGTCGAGACTGCACCATCCGTCCCGTTTGTGGCGGCTGCATGGCCATCGCCCACAGCCATGGGCTGAACGTCTTTGAAGACCGGGACCCCTACTGTTTCATCGCAAGGCCAGACGACTCCTAGCCAAAAAAAGACCCCGCTCTCCCCATGAGAGACGGGGGCTTGTACAACACATTATGAGGCCCGCTCTGGGCTGATTATCGACGGTTAGAAGGTACTTTTAGGAACGGGGGAGGCCCTCTTCTCTCCCCGGTCCCAGGGGAATAGGACCATGATTCCTCCTGTGACTGCTCCTGACTCCCCTGATCCTCGTACCCGTCGGAATAGCCCTCTTCCGGTGGGGGTTGATTCCACTCATCGTCATCGGAGTCAGACAAGTCGTCCTCTGCCTGTGGCTTATCCCATTGATCCTCCGGACCATCCGACCACGTCTCGTCTTGAGGTTGCTGCTGGCCTTGTTGATCCCGGTACGGATCATAGGAAGTCCCAATATCCGGGTCTTTGTACAGCGGCTGGGCACCGTAAGGGTCCTGAAGCACCTCGTCCGCGTCAGAGTCTTCTTCCCACTCACCCGCGGACGGGTTAAATGTTTCTTCAGCTAAGACGCCCGGTGCCAGCGTAAGTACGACGATCACAGCAAAGGCAATCGCTTTCATGACAAGCCTCCCTTTCTCAAACCCACTAAACCAAGGTTCCGCAGTCACAAAATTATCAAATGGTTCATAAGGAAAGCAAGAGATTCTTTTGGGCCGGATCTTCATGGCCTCCTGATCTTTGCCTTGGATCAGGCTAAGCAAAAAAGCCTCCCTCGGCAGGAGGGACTGTTCTCAGATAAAGGCCATGTCAGTACGACTGAGTTAAGTACTTCAAGACAAGAAACAAGAGGTGAAAGAAAAAAAATACGGCCGAGGGACCTCCTCAAAAGGAGGATTTGTGACTGGTTGGCGCAAGGTGTGTGATGTAGAGCAAGGAGGAGGTCCCTTCAGGCCTGGCAAGTTCGAAGGGAGGTCCGGGGTCGGGGTCGTTATCTCATCTCAGCAAGGGTTTGTAGGTGAAGAGAGAAAAAATTCGCCACCGACCCCAGACTTCCACATTCGGTAAACCTTCAGCTTGTGCGCACAGGCTTCAAGTCCGTGCGTTGTGAGCTATCACCCCGCTTTCTTTGTTGCCGGGTGGTACAGGCACACATGATGTGGCATGTTTCCGTTTCGTATTTCTAACATGATGTGATGGGTCTGTCAAGCATATATTGTGGCTGATGGGCAAAAATATACAAGATATGGGGGACTGTTGTCGGAGGTAGGTTTTGTCGGCCATGGTTGAAGGCTGCATAGGCGCAGACAGGAAAAGGTTTTGAAGAGCAGGCGTCACTCGTTTTTTGTGAAGAAGGGCGTTGATTCAGGGCCTTTTATCAGCGCAAAAGGGGGGTCGGGTATGGACTCTCTCTGTTGGTTGTCTCTCTACCGTTCAGGCTGTAGACTTGGAATGGCCCTTGCTGATCTTTGGCCGCAAGGCAAAAGGCATGTCTATGCCTCGCCGATGGCGTGTTCCTCAATGAAATCCTCCAGCGCGGCCCTTTGTGGGGGTGTCAGTTTTCCAAACCGCACACCCCTTCGTCTCAAGGTTACGGTTGTTAGGCCGTCCGTGATCACTGGAAAGTCCGAAATCGTTTTGAACGGCACGTTGCGCAGATAGAAATCAAGGTCGTTCATGAATATGTCTATATACGATCAACCGTTTGGCTCTTCGAGACCAATATAACGAAAGGCAAGTCCCCCCATACTCAAGTCTAAGATGCGTCCTACCTTCCCAAAATAGGAGCCAATCCCCGCAAATGCACTTGATGGCACCTGGAACCGCTGATGCTTCCTTCGTTCAACCCGCTCTTTTCCCATCTCTGACCTCTGCGACCCTCGAATGAAACCCACGTTAACGGAAAGAAGACCACTTTGGGCAGTCTCCCCTTGAATTCATATAGCATCAATTGTGCCAATCGGGTTCTTTCGGGGACAGCTATTTAAGAACTTGTGTAAAGATAAATGGTTAAGCAGTTTCTAACAATTCGTAGTGACGGCTGGATTCCGATAGGCAGGATGAGAATCTACAGGAATTGTAGATTGGGGCTAGAATTTTCGTAGGTTTTTGGCACAGGTTGAAGGGGCTAAAACGCATTTATCAACACAGTCGACCGGCAATGGGCTCACGCATAGCGTGGGATCCGGATATATGGGGCGGGTCCGTCCCTTGTGATGATGGGTATGGGGGTGGTTTTGCTGAAACCTATGCTTCTGGAAGGGAATGCGTCTATTTGGAGAGGAAGTAGTAGCATCGCTTGGGAGACATGACTTTTCCCTTCTTCTTCAGCCTGCTCATGATCTTTGACACCTCTTTGCTCTCTTCGCCGATCATTTTCGCCACGTCACCCGGCCTGACCGGTTTTCCCGCCTTCCTCATTGCATTGAACACTTTCTTCTCCATCTTTGATCTCCTCCCTTTTCAATCACGTTTCAATGCCCCGACTACTGACTTCGCCAGGAGTGTTGGACTTCTTTCTCATTACTCCATTACTCCACCACTCCAATACTCCCGCCCTTTGGTAGGCCTATGAAGACAATGACGGGGCTTTGAGACGACTTCTAGTCGCCCAGCACCGGTTCCCTGATAATGATAGCAATGGACTCGGAGGCGCTGCGGGCGATGGCGGGATAGGCTTCGGTTAAGGAAGCAATCTGTCTCAGGTTGTCGCCCGTTCTGGAAATGAGCATAGCCAGATCTCCTTCTGCCATCCCGGCAATTTCCAACACCCGCTCCCAGGACTGTCCATTGGCCCAGGCATAGACTGTGGCCGCCGGCCACATGGCAATAGGCCTCACTTCAAAACCCTCCACC
>JAQBAU010000076.1:0-8816 GCA_032126655.1 Desulfobacterales bacterium | reverse complement strand
AGCTTGGAGGCTGCATAGCTCCAGCGGAACTTGCTGGAGGGGCCGTATATGATATTTCGGTTTCTACAAGCGGGGCGTGGAGATGCTTTCCGTAGACTTCAGACGATGAGGTGATCAACACCCTTTTCTTGAATTTGTTGCAGAGCTCGAGGATTTTTTCCGTGCCCTGGATATTGGTCCGGATCGACTCAAACGGATGTTCAAGGATGTAAAGCACACCTACGGCAGCTGCAAGATGATACACTCGATCGCAGATACCTATTAGCTCGAGCATCTTTTCGTGATTGAGGATCGTGTCCTGGGTGAAGAAGAAGCGGGGTCCATAGACCTTGTCTTCAGCGAGCGGCTTAATGTTTTCCATAGAGCCCGTTGAAAGGTCATCGATTACATAT
Source organism: Desulfobacterales bacterium (assembly GCA_032126655.1). GTDB lineage: Bacteria > Desulfobacterota > Desulfobacteria > Desulfobacterales. The sequence continues at coordinate 8,424 of JAQBAU010000076.1, read as the reverse complement.
ACTTCGTCTCCCTTTTCAAGAAGGGCTTGAGCCAAATGGGATCCTATGAAGCCTGCACCGCCTGTTATCAGAACTCTCATTGATTATTCCTTCTTGCTCTTTAAGAATTCACTTGACGACTAATTGTTGGTAATAGCCCCGTCGCTGTTAGCTGTATAGGTTCTGTCTCCTGAACCGTGAGCAGTTGTGATTTGTAATGTGCCTTGGGTGCCAGAGACAGTTACAGCTACATTATCGGACTGCCTGAATCCGTAACCTGTTAATATTCCGATGCCAGAAATTGATCCAGTCGGATTATCCGCACAAAACGCCCGAGCAGTAGTGTAGGCGTTCTTGACATCCGAATGGGCTGATGAGTTGTAGGAGCGTCTTCGATAGCTGATGAAGTTCGGGATGGCAATAGCTGCCAGGATACCGATGATGGCAATAACGATCATCAACTCAATAAGTGTAAAACCCTTGTCGTTCTTCTCAGCCATTCTCTGTAACATCTCCAGACACCCAATTTCTAAATAGTTGATTAAGTATTTGCGTCCTAGGATGTAGTTATCCTCAATTGAAGTTGCTTGAGCCAGAAGGCGGGCGGCTCAGCCTTTGAGTAGCGATACCTGGAGAGGACGACTGGACAAAATGAAAATAAGCACAAAAATAGACACAAGCGCCAGCTTCAATGGCGTTAAGTATCTGAAATGACAGCAAAATGGTCGGGACGACTGGATTTGAACCAGCGACCCCAGCGTCCCGAACGCTGTGCTCTACCAGGCTGAGCCACGTCCCGACACGGAACCTCCGCAAAACGTCCCCTTTTTACGTCACTTGCCCAACACTGTCAAGGCGCTTTCTCTGGGGCCAAAACGATTAGAACGGGTCTTGCAACACCATGGTTTGTTGCCTGCCGGGCCCAACTGAAATGATCTGAACCGGTGTTTCCACGAGTTCTTCCACCCGCTTGACATAGTTCCTGGCATTTTCCGGCAGGTCTTCGAAGTGCTTTGCATCCGTGAGGTCCTCTGTCCATCCCGGAAGCTCTTCATAGACGGGCTCGCACCCCTCAAGCATCTTTATGGAAGGAGGAAATTCGGTGAGCGTATCGTTTCTGTATTGATATGCTGTAGCAATCTTTAGGGTATCCAGACCACTCAAGACGTCGAGTTTGGTAATGGCAATACCGGTAAGGCCATTAAGTCGCGCGGAATTGCGCACTACGACAGTGTCAAGCCACCCGCACCGCCGGCGTCTCCCGGTCGTGGCGCCAAACTCGGCACCTCTTTCCTGAAGACGGTCTCCGATTTCATCTTCGAGTTCGGTGGGAAAGGGCCCCGCTCCCACACGTGTCGTGTAAGCCTTGACCATGCCCACCACGGCATCTATCCGGGTGGGACCGATTCCCGCTCCGCAACACGCATTTCCGGCCACTGTATTGGATGAAGTCACGTACGGATATGTTCCATGGTCAATGTCAAGGTGCGTTCCCTGAGCGCCCTCAAACAAGACGTCGTGTCCGGCCTTGATCGCGTCACTGATCAAGACGGAGACATTGGCCACGTGGGGGCGAAGGGTTTCTGCATAGGGGAGGTATTCTTCAAGAATCGCTGCTTCATCTATGGTTTCAGACTTAAGAAACTCCTTTAAATAAAAGTTCTTTTCGCCCAGTATAAAAGATAGTTTGTCCTTGAATATATCCTCGTCAATCAGGTCGCAAAAACGAATCCCGCGACGCGTTGCCTTGTCTTCGTAGCAGGGCCCAATACCCCGACCTGTGGTGCCCAACTTTTTGTCTCCATTTACCCTCTCCCTGCCATGGTCTATGAGCTTGTGGTAAGGCATAATGAGGTGGGCGGTCTCGCTGACAATGAGATTGTCGGGGTTGACGGAAATACCGCGTCCCCGCAGATGTTCAATCTCTTCAATCAGGACCCCGGGGTCGACGACAACACCATTTCCGATCAAACAGACCTTGTCCGGGTGAAGAATTCCGGACGGGATCAGATGGCTTATAAACGATTCTCCGTCTACAACCATGGTGTGACCGGCGTTGTTGCCCCCCTGAAACCGGACGACAAGCCGGGCCTTCTCTGCGAGAACGTCTACGACCTTTCCCTTGCCTTCGTCTCCCCACTGGGTTCCAATGACTATGACGTTGGACATTTTTGGCTCCTTGGCCGTTTCACTCGCCGTAGTGTTTGGCGTTACCGTGAGTGAAAACCCGGTCCACTTAGACCGGGTCACGGAGAGTAAACAGCTCGGTTGTTTACTAATTGGCTGCTCAACCTCTGAAGACATACCGTTATTGATCGATAGGCTGCCCTCAAGGAAATTTTCCTAATAGCAAAATTGCGCCTGATTGTCAATCTTGGCGCGCGTTCACGTGAGCGAGTCCAAGTCATCATTGCCTTTAGGTGTGAATCGTATTAGAACGCATGGTCATCTGATTCTGCGTGTTCTTGAGAACTTTACTCTCCATGCGAAACGAACACACCAAACAACACCCAACCAATCAAGATTCCATGCTCTCCGCATTCATCCTGGGATGTTTCTTTCTTTCTGGTATTGCCGGATTGACCTATGAGGTCCTGTGGGTACGAATGATCGACAAGGTCGTCGGCAGTGCACCATTCGCTGTGGCCACCGTGTTGTCGATTTTTATGGGTGGATTGGCGCTGGGAAGCTATCTGGCAGGAAAGTACATAGACCGACTGTCCAAAAGTGGTTTGTTGTTCCTCTACGGCTCGGCAGAGGTAGCTATTGGCCTTTATGCGCTCTTGATACCCTTTCTTACGACATGGGCCAAACCGATCTATGCCGTGGCTTACAACTATCTCTTTCAACACTTCTGGCTGTACCAGATATTCGCCTTTCTGGGTTGCGCGGTCATTCTTATCATTCCCACCGCCCTGATGGGCGTGACATTGCCGGTATTGTGCCGATTCTACGTAACCCACCTTGACCACCTCGGATCGCGGACCGGAAGGCTTTACGGCATTAACACGGTGGGGGCTGCTGCCGGTGCCATGTTCTGCGGATTCTTTCTCATCAACAAGATTGGCATTTGGGGAACTCTCTTTGTGGCGGCGGCCATTAACGAGGTTGTGGGCGTCTTCTGCATTATGCTGAGCCGGGTGCCTCGTCTTCACGTTTCTGACCGGTTACCATTGAGGGAGGAAGATATTGCTCCACAGAAGCGAAAGCTGACGGAGTCGCCGGCACAAATAACTCGCGACCCCACCGTGGTGTGGGCGCTTCTGATTTTTGCTGTTTCCGGATTTTCTGCCATGGCCTATGAGGTGATCTGGACGCGCCTTTTAGGGTTGGTTATCGGCCCTACGACATATTCGTTCACGCTCGTGATTGCCTCATTCATCGTTGGACTGGCCGTGGGGAGTCTGTACTTCGGTTTGCTGGGCGATCGTGTGAAGGGGGTGTTTTCCCTCCTTGTTGGAACACAGCTTTGTGCTGCCTGCCTTGCTCTTCTGGTCAGCCAGTTCTTTGGAAACAGCCAATTCTTCTTTGCCAAACTGATTTATACTTTTCGAGATCAATTCCACGAAATGATCGTGCTGCAATTCATCATCATTTTTCTTGTTATACTAGGGCCTACGGTCCTGCTTGGTGCTACGTTCCCTTTGGTGAATCGCATATACGCCCGCTCTATTCCCGTTCTGGGTAAGTCGATAGGAACCGCTTATGCCCTGAATACGGTTGGTGCCATCTTGGGATCGGTTGCGGCGGGATTCATTCTGATTCCCTGGTTGGGCAAAGAGAATGGTCTCAGGTTTGTTATGGCCCTGCAGTTCAGCGTGGCCCTCATAGCCTGGTTGGCACACGCCATGCACACCAAACGCATGGCTTCCCAATGGCGCATGCTGGCAGGAATGGTGGTCTTGGGAGTGATCCTTTTGGTGAGCTTTCCCTCATGGAACCGTCAACTCCTTTCGTATGGTCGGTATCGGAACCTGGAAAACATGGGGGACTATCTTACGGCCACTTCGTGGCCTGAGGCGCTCTATCGCGGCTCCAGCAGCCTGGCCGAATACGAAACCAGGCCGGAGATTGTTTTCTATGGAGACGGCATTGGAGGGTTTACCACTGTGGAAAAGGAGACCAACAGCCTGGGTACGGTCAAGTATTCGCTGCTGAACAGTGGAAAACCGGACGCATCATCTCATGAAGACAGGTCTACCCAGACCCTTCTTGCTCATGTTCCTCTTCTTTTTCACCCGCACCCTGAACGCGTCATGGTTTTAGGGCTTGCCAGTGGAATGACAGCCGGGGAAGCACTTCTTTATCCCATTGAACAGCTCGATGTTCTTGAAATCAATGCAGAGGCGGTAAGAGCCTGTGAAATCTTCACGCCCTGGAATAATGACTGCTTAAGTGACCCCAGAACGCAAATCATCGTTCAAGACGGTCGGAATCACCTTGCTCTGACCCGGAATAAATACGACGTAATCATTTCGGAGCCTTCCAATCCCTGGATGGCCGGGCTTGCAAACCTCTATACACTGGAATTCTTTAAAACAGTGAAGGAACGTCTTCGAAGTCCCGGCATCTTTGTCCAGTGGGTCCATTCATATGAGATGGACTGGCCCACCTTTGCCCTAATCGGGAGAACGTTTTCCAGAGTCTTTGAGAGTGGTCTATTGCTGACAACAGTCCAAGCAGATCACCTGCTGGTCGGGTTCTCGGGACAGGAAGGCTTCAACCTCGAAGTGGGTGAAGAAAATATCAAATACGCACAGCGATCCAAGAACGTCTCTCTTGCAAATGCGAGTCTGTTGTTTCGAATGATTATCACAGAGAATCTCAAGGAGTTCTTTGGACCGGGGCCGCTCCATACGGACGGCTGGCCGCGGCTCGAGTTTTCCGCTCCCAGACAGCTTCACAGGTACGATCTCCCGTCTCAAGACAGAATGACGAAGGGGCACGGGCTTTCGTCGAAAACCAAAGAAGTTATTGAAGCAGGGAATCGCATTGATGGTATACTGGACAAAATCGAATTTTCAGCATCCGCCCATTCCCCAAGTCTGGAAATCCCTGATCTTCAGGATGAATCGATTTCTCAAAGGGAACGGCTGCAGGCCATCCTGAATCGATACTGTACGGAGACGCTTGTTCAGCACTATGAGATGTTTCCGTGTCAGGATATGAAAGCAGAGTGCGCAAAACGCCAGGTCAACAGGATTCGCAAGCATCTGGCCATCAATCCCGGGGATGCCTCAGGCTACTACGATCTCGGGCTTGCACTTGAACATACGGGCAGGGCAGAGGAAGCTGTTGAACAGTTGCGGAGGGCCATTTCACTGAACCCCTTCTATGTAAACGCATACAACAGGCTTGGGGTCATCATGACCAGACAAGGAAGGCTTGAAGAGGCTGTTGACTATTTCTCAGAGGTGCTGCGGATTAAACCAGGAGATGCGGCGGCAAAACGAAATCTGGAAGCCATTTCACACTAGAACTTATCTCAAAAATACATCCCAGGCTTCACCGTCACGCTCAAGAGTGGGAGTAAGGGAGTAACACAACAGCCGGGAGTAATGGCCCGCCCTGGCGCGATATGTGTGCAGTACGCCATTGTTGTTATTAGTATAGCACCGTACTATGAAGAACTCTGAAGTTGGCAGTCCAGGTCTGGGCCAGGGAGTACTGGAAAAGAACGAAAGAACAACTGCTTTCCTTCATAACCAACACTCCAATACTCCAGTACTCCAACACTCCGAAATTAGTCTGCCGTCTCGGCTCTGAAGCCTGATTGGCATTTTTGAGATGGGTTATAGAAAAGTATAGATGGCCACCTGCGCCACTTGTTTCTCCAAGAGCCCGAAGAGGCGCACAGAATGTAAGTACCGCAAGGTGGGACCATCCGCAATGTGCTCAGGCGGAACTCGTGACGTACAGGATATTGTAATGCTTCAGTTAGAAGCAAGGATCAAAGCTCATCCAGAAATGGTAGAGGGTCCTTTTTGCGGTAAATGAGGGCCTGGCATACTGCAATCAAGGTCTGCTTTTCGTCTGTCACTTTGATGTCATACGTGGCTGTGCGCGGGGTCAGATTCAGCTCGCGGGCCTCTGCCCGCAGGCGGGAGCCAGGTGCGGCGGCAGCAGTGTACGTGATATTCATATTAAGGGCAACGGCGACCGTGCCGTGAGAATTGCCGGCTGTCTCAAAGGCTTCGTCGATTAGAGCAAACACGGCACCACCGTGGGCCATTCCAAAGATGTTTTCCATGTCCTCGGTGAAGGTCATTTCAACTACCGAATAGCCCAAGTCGAGTTCAACGAGTTCTATGTTCATCTTCCTGGCAAAAGGCTCTTCCTTGACTCTTTGAAAAATGGCTTTTCTAACCCTCTCATCCATAATGGCCTGTATCCTCCTGTCTATTACTATTCTTCCACCACAAATCTGGCTATGTTCTTCTTCTGTGGGATGTACTCACCCACCGGCACGAGTTTCTTGTTGAATCGCACGCAATCCACAATAACCTGCCAAAGGGCTTCCATCATGGCTGTTTCGTCATCATTTTCAGGTAAGAACTCAACCAGATTCTTCTCCATAGTGATCTTCATAAGTGAACTCCTTTCTATTACCCATCTCAAAAATACGTCTAAGTGCCCATGGCGGCGTTGTGGATCGCCTCAAAATCTTTAAGCTCATCCCGCTTACAGCGGGACTGCGCTATTTCGGCACTCCGCGCCTTGCCCTGAACCCTGATCCGCACTTTTGAGATGGGTTCTCTTCTCACCATTCGTCCCAAGCCAAGTAGCTATCTTTTAGCACTCTATAACCGTGCCTACGCCACTATCAAGCCATTTATCCGGATGAACTGCCTCTATTTGTGACTTGTTCGCAGTGCAATGGCACGCACAGATCAAATCCAGGTCTTTGAGAAGATCATATTCTCGAAAACCGTGCAGGCCTCCGATGAGTGCCGAAACCTTTCCGTAAGAGGAAGCAGCTTCAAGGATGGGACCTACGCCCGGGTGGGCACACCCCGAGATTACGACCAGCCCAGTGTCTGTTCTGATCGCAAGGGATTGTTCAACCTGCATGAGCTCGCCAGTAGAAAAGACGTTGCTGGCAATCTCAACGGGAGTGGTGACTTCAATCACATTCCTGTCCGGAAGTAACGGCTGAAAAGAGCTCGGCAGATAGAGGGTGGCTGTCTGATTGACTTGCAGCAATTTGTTGAGCCCTCCGGTGTGATCCCAGTGGGCGTGGGACACAACGATCATGTCGATGGCCGCAGGATCAATATCAAGCTGCCGCATGTTGTACAAAAGGGTGTCGCCCTTGGCACCCGTGTCGAAGAGTATCCTGGGCGTGTCTTCGATTTCAAGATAGCAGGAAAACCCATAGTCAGGAATAAGACCTTTCTTAGATCCTGTGTTGTCATAAACGAGAGTCACTTTCACTCGGTTGGTATTCCTTCATAGATTAAGACAGAAGACGCAGTGTGGGGTTCGCCGTCTCGTTCAAGCCTTCGCTTCTGAAGCTTCAATGCCACATTTTCTCATTCCCTTCAAGGCATTTCCAGAATCTGTCTATAATATACAATGGGGCGTCCTATTCCTCATTACTCTTCAATCGCTTGCCTCTAAAGAAGGTTTGCATCAATGTCTTGCACTCTTTTTCGAGCACCCCTCCCTGGATATCAATCGTATGATTCAAACCTGTTTCAGCAATCAGGTTACAGCATGATACTGCTCCGCCCCATTTGGGTTCTTTGGTGCCGAAAACAATCCTGGCCACCCGTGCATGAACCAGGGCACCCAGGCACATGATACAAGGCTCAACGGTGACATAAAGCGTCGTGTTCAACAGCCGATAGTTTCCGACGGCCTGGCATGCGGCTCGCAGCGCAAGTATTTCTGCGTGCGCAGTTGGGTCACATAAGGAGATGGTCTGGTTGTGTCCTTTGGCCAAAACCGTGCCATCTTGCGCAATCAGGACAGCCCCAACCGGCACCTCATCTTCCCGGGCGGCCTGCTGTGCTTCAATCAGGGCCTTCTGCATGAAGAGGACATGGTTCAACATGAAACCCCCAATTCTCAATCAGCTTGACAGCTCACCTTCGGGACACTATAACGGCTCCCAGTATGAATGCGCCCATAGCTCAGTGGATAGAGCGCCGGACTACGAATCCGTAGGCCGCCAGTTCGAATCTGGCTGGGCGCACCAGACCGTACTGGGGGGCTGGCTGATATTACAGCTGGCCCCTTTTTTTTGTGTGAGCGCCCGGATCATTACCCGTTCTTTCCTTCAGGAGAAGAACACACCCTATATCCGCATAGGCTTCCTTCCAGCCGAGCTCATTCTGAAGGAGTTTATGCGTCCGGGAGTTCGTTTTGAGAACTATCATATCGTGAGGGTACTTGTACAAGAATGTTCGCCAGCTATCCTCGCCAAAGTGGAAATCCCAATAC
>JAQBAU010000075.1:0-2596 GCA_032126655.1 Desulfobacterales bacterium | reverse complement strand
TGTCGGCAACCCCGGACTGGATTCTGGGGATTTTGTCTCTCTCGCTTCCAACCCTCTTTCCACAACCTCCTGCACGGTGTGCATTCCACAACTGGAAGGTAGAGGTGTGTCCGTATTTAACGACTGCCCATAAAGGCAGCGTCCCCATATGATGTGGTGCTGTGAAGACCGAAGAGACACGGTGCATGCTCGTACTAATGGACGTTTTGTTGTCAACGGGTTGCATACTCTGTAATCAACATTTCCACACTTAGGGTCCGCGAAAAAATAACTTCACATTTTTGAAGGACAGATGGAGTAGTTCCATTTCGGGCGAAGCGTGTGCCGTTTGATGGATAGGTCTCGCATTTGTCCGTCGGATATTTTGATGCCTTTCTCATAGGCCCCGTCAATCAGACAGGCTTTGATGGTCAGGCCGGTTTCCGTTTTCGTGGAGGAGATGAAGTTCAAGACGGTTTCGTAGTCCACCAACGGTTGCGCAGCCCAGTTCTTGCTTATGAAGGAGAACATTCGGTGTTCGATCGGATTCCACTTGGAGGAACCCGGGGGATAATGACAGACCTTGACCTTTATGCCGAAGTGGTTGCAGAAGGCGTGTTGGAGCTGGAACTTCCACAAGCGGGTACGATACGCGTTACTGCCTCCGCAGTCGGCAAGGATGAGAAGCGTCTTGGCAGCGGGATAGTGCTTCCTGCCTATCTTGACCCACCATGTGGAAATGGTGTCGACGGCAAACTCGGAAGTGTCCCGACTTGTCCCAACGCCGATAAACCCCTCATTGCGAAACGTGTCATAGATGCCGTAGGGGATGGCCACGCCGTTGGAATCGGAAGGAAAGTCATGATCCAGAACCTTGATGGGCTCACAACTCCACCTGCGGCCGGGCTGATGGAAGAGTCCGATCAGTTCTCGGCTCTTCGTGTCGACGCTGATCACAGGCATTCGCTTTCCGGTGTGTTCGCGCACCTGGCTTCGGATATAACGAAACTGCTGGTCGCGCTGCCTGGGGTCGGGCGGTTTGCTCAGACCCGACTCCAGGCTTTTCAGGTTCATACGAAGAGAGAACTTCATTTCCTTGAGCAGTCTCCCAACGGTTTTGGGCGAGACCGCAATGCCAGCCCGCTTGAGTTCCTTGGCAATCTTCTCTGTCGTCTTGCGAGTCCACTTGCATCCGGTGACCGGATCACCCGCCGTCTCATGTTCCATGATGGATGCAATCGCCTCTATGATTTCCGGAGTTTTTTTTCCTGTGGAAGCCGGCCGCCGCCTTCGGTTCGGAGCCCCTCACTGTCAAGCTCTCCGCCCATGAGTTCCTGGCGGCCCCGTGCAACGGTATGGGGATCCATCCCCAGCAGGGATGCGATGTGTACATCTCCCCCGTGGCCCAGTTTCAGGGATTCCAGGCCAGCATACAGCCGACGCTGTTTCTCGTCCAAGATGCTGCAAAACAGAAGAATGGTCGCCTTGGCTTCTTCCTCTGCCAACTTCGGGTTCTTGACGATCAGGGCTGCAAAGGATTGCCTGCCATGAGTCTCTCTCACCTTTCGTTGTCGCCGTGCCACATCGTCGTCCAGGGACAGGTAGACATAGGACGGGCCCATCTTCTCTCTCTGCAATCGCCCATCGCGGCAGAGCTGACCCAAGGCATGTTTAGTTTTCACGTGCAGAATATCCATCAGTTCCGCAGCGCTGTAGCCAGCTTCCGCCCGTTGGACGAATGCCTCGGCGGTATCCAAGAGGTTCCCAAATCGCGAGAACCATACCGACTTGCATTCCCACAGCCCGGCGGAGGAAAACCGGGCGACCGATTTCAGCGTGTAGTACATTCCACGGTGCGAATAGCTGCTCAGATATTCCAGTTGCCCAAGCTTACGAAAGAACGTGCATCGAGCAGGGTCCCCCAACACCTCCTCGAGTTGTTCTCGCGTGGCTATCTTGTGCCTTTTCAAGAACCCTGCAAGAGCATCTGGCGAATATCGAGCACCCATAATGAGACTATTAGCCTATCTAGAAAGAGTTGTCAAGGCTAAAAGTCTCATCTTGCATATTTAATACAGAACCTATAAATAAAGGCCAATAGAACATGGAAAGACTGAATCTCTAACCCTTAAATGAGACTATTGGCCCTCATAATTGTGAAGTTATTTCTGCGCGGACCCTTAATCATCAAGAGGGAGAGCGAACGCTTGAGCAGGCTCATTGACGATGTTCTGGACCTCTCTAAAATCCGCGCAGGAAAAATCGAATGGCACCTTAAAAAACTGCATTCCGTATCTGTGATTCAGAAGGCAATAGATGCTGTAAGCTGTCTAATGCAGAAGAAAGATCTCCGACTTGCTACCCAGATAGAAACAGGACTCCCGGCATTTAGAGCAGATGAAGACCGGATCATCCAGGTGCTCACCAATTTAGTCGGCAATGCCATAAAGTTTACCCCTCATGGAGGAGAAATCCGGATTGCGGCCAAGCTGCTAGAAGGCAAGAGATCGGAAGACAGGCGGGACTTGATTCGGATTTCAGTCAGCGACACCGGAATAGGAATCTCAGAAGAGGATCTATCAAGAATTTTCGATGATTATAGTCAATGCAGAGACAC
>JAQBAU010000074.1:0-2952 GCA_032126655.1 Desulfobacterales bacterium | reverse complement strand
TCGATAATCCCCGCCTGCTTGCAGAGCTTGTTTACCAGCTTGATCGTGGTCTGTCCCGAATGGCACTTAGTGCGGCCGGGCAAGGTCGTGTACTCCAGCGGGTGAGATTCCCGCTCCGGCAAGGCGGGCCAGCCACCGGATAGAGAACCTTGGGCCGGAGGGAGTGATCCTAAAGGTTAAGCACAGGGGGATCAAGACAGCAGGCCGTAAGCGCAAGTTGAACGGATAGAGCCTCGATAGCATTCCTAACTGGGAGTGGCGACGATGTTAAGTGATCGGAAGCCCACACGGTACAGTGCGTATGGTAAGTGCTGTATTGGCTCCCCGGGGTCGGAGACGATGGCATGCTGGATATTGGGAGTTTACGGCAACCCGGGAGACCCTACAGTGTCTCTCAAGGAGAGAGAGTAAGGTGGAACAAGTGATAATAAAGCGAGGACCACTGAAGTGCTGCAGGGAGTCGGACAATGGCGTAGTACTGTTGAGGCCGGGTAATGCCGGAAGAGGGAAGGCCATTGCAACAACAACAGCGTTGTCGTGACATACACATCATGCCCAGTAATGAAGAAGGTGTAGAAACGAAACTGCAACGCATAGCGGAGAAGGCCCGCAGTGATTCGAAGTGTCAGTTCACCAGTTTATTTCATCTGATGAGCCGGGACTTGCTGTGGGGATGCTTCTGGCAACTAAAGGAAAACAGAGCCAGCGGTATTGACCGGGTCACCAAAGAGCAATACGCAGAAAACCTGATGGAAAATCTCGATGATCTCATTGGGCGGCTCCATCGGATGGCGTACATCCCGCAACCGGTGCGTAGGGTTTATATTCCCAAGCCTGGAAGCGAGAAGAAGCGGCCACTGGGTATTCCCGCACTAGAGGACAAACTGGTACAAGCCGGATTGAGCAAGATCCTCCAAGCTATCTATGAACAAGACTTCATCGATGATGCCTACGGATTTCGCCCCAAGCGAAGCTGCCACGATGCCCTGCGGACACTGAGTCAGACCATCGAACGTCAAGGCACACAGTACATTGTTGAAGCCGACATTAAAGGCTTCTTCGACAACGTTGACCAAGACCAACTGATGGAATTTCTGGCTCACCGCATCGCCGACAAGCGTGTACTGCGCTACATCAAGCGATTTCTCAAGGCGGGAATCCAGGAGGATGGTGTCTACCGAGCCAGCGACAGAGGGACACCCCAAGGGGGTGTGATCTCCCCGTTGCTCGCAAACATCTATCTTCACTATACCCTGGATCTATGGTTTCAACGGCGGTTTCAAAAGAGCTGTACCGGTACAGTCCGGTTCATCCGTTTTGCAGATGACTATGTTGCCTGTTTCAAGCAAGAAACAGATGCCAAACGATTCCGCACTGCGATGGAACAGAGGTTGAACCAGTTCGGTCTGGAGATTGCCCCAGAGAAGACCCGGATTCTGGAGTTTGGTTCGTTGGCGCAGCAGAGGGCGAAGAGGCGAGGAGAGAGGAAGGCAGAGACCTTCGACTTTCTCGGTTTTACCCACTACTGCACCACCTCAAGGAGTGGCAAGAGGTTTCGTACAGGTCGCAAGACCATCAGTAAGCGCATGAGTGCCAAGCTGAAGCTCTACAAGCAGTGGTTACGGTCAAATCGTACTTTGCCAACAGCGGATATCATGCGTACGACAGCCAGCAAATTGAGGGGGCACTACGCCTATTACGGGGTAAGCGGCAACAGTAAGAGTATCAGTAATTTTGCCTATGAGGTCAGAATGATACTTTTCAAATGGCTGGGTCGTCGAGGAAAGCGAGGGAGCTTGAGTTTTGAGAAGTTTGATCTGCTGCAACGACGATTCCCGCTGCCTCCAGCGCGTATTTTGGTGAACCTATGGTAACTTCACTGTGAAGTGTGTTGTTGAGGAGCCGTGTGCGTGAATAGCGCAAGCACGGTTCTGTGAGGGTTGTGATGACGATGGCTGTATGGAGAGGATATTGTGGCACCGGCGGGAAACCAGCCGGAAACAGAGAAGACAAACTCGATCCTAACCAGCCAGAGAAATCCATCTACTCGACCTTAAGAACCCTGCCACGGAAATACACGGAAGGACACGGAACCGTTTCCGGTCAGACAATTTATTTTTCCGGGTTTTTCCGTGTGCTTTCGTTGCCAGTTGTAATTCATATATTTATGAAACTGCTTAAGTAAGCGCCATTCTGGTCTGTCCCTGTTTTTTTAACGCATAGTCCGTGCCCTGCACAACTGTTATATTGCTTTGGGCGGTTTATCCACTGGAGAAATCAGCATGAGCAGGCAATATGATTATGATCTGGTCGCTATCGGTGCCGGTAGCGGTGGCCTGTCAGTGACCCAGCGAGCTGCACAGTACGGCGCAAAAACGGCCGTCATCGAAGCCGGCAAAATGGGTGGTACCTGCGTCAATGTCGGCTGTGTTCCCAAAAAGATCATGTGGTTCGGCGCGCAACTGGCGTATGCACTGCGTGATGCCAGAGAGTATGGCTTCGATGTCGAAAACAGGGGCTTTGACTGGTCTGCGCTGGTACACAAGCGTGAAGCCTATATTGCCAATATCAACAACTGGTATCACACCTACCTGTCGGATTCGAATATCGATGAGATCACCGGCCACGCAAAGTTTATTGATGCGCATACCCTGGAAACGAATGGCAAGACACTGACCTCGGAACGCATTGTTGTCGCCACCGGTACTCGCCCGGTCGTGCCTGATATTCCCGGTGCAGGGCTGGGGATCACCTCCGATGGATTCTTTGCACTTGATCATCAGCCACAGCAGGTCGCCATCGTGGGTTCGGGCTATATCGCGGTTGAGCTCGCCGGCCTGCTCAACAGCCTGGGTTCAGACGTCATGATGTATTTACGCAAAGGCCATTTGTTGCGTGAGTTCGAGGCCATGTTGCGCGACAGTCTGATGGAGATAATGCTGGCAGATGGCA
>JAQBAU010000073.1:0-3391 GCA_032126655.1 Desulfobacterales bacterium | reverse complement strand
AGGTATTCCTGGGTTCATTGTTTGCATATACGGGATTGTTCGTCTGGATGCTCCGGCTGCGGATAAGGACATTGAAATTGGAGGGCTTGAGAGTACGGGATCTATTTCGTGAACCCAAGAGACACGGCGCGGAATAACAAGTGCCGGACGGAACACGTGAATACGCAATAATCGGCAAGGACGACTGAATGGTCAATGAAGAAGGGTGAATGCTTATGAAAGAAGGTCTTGGTTTTGTCATGGGGGTCAACCTTATCATCTGGTGTGGGATTGCCTTTTACCTGTTTGTGCTGGATCGCAGAATCAAGAGGCTGGAGACATCTGCCAAGGAGTAAGAGGAAGGTGGGTAAGGGCTACATCTCAAGCTGAACTGCAATAGCGAGCGCATTCCCTGTCCCGCGGTGGCGGGACTGCAGGGAGCTTCAATCGGACCAACCTTAATGTTTAGCTGGTAACAGATGAAAAGCACTTCAAGGAAATCGTATATCATTGGAGCCGTGATTGTGGTTTTGGCCTTGATCATGGCAATGTACTCCTTCAAATCGACTCTGACGGCTTATGTCAGTGTGAGTGAGGCCAAGGTGAGTCCGCGAGTGGTCCAGGTGGCCGGGCTTGTCGTTAAGGGGAGTGATCGCTATGACCTTGGGAGCAATAAGCTCCTGTTCACGTTGCGGGAAGACAGCGGCGATGAAATGGCCATTGAATATGACGGGCACAAACCTGCCAATTTTGATGACGTCACCAAGGTCGTCTCTATAGGCAAGTACAATACAAAAAAAGATCTATTTGTGGCTAGTGAACTTCTCGTGAAGTGTCCAACGAAATATGAAGGGCGGGTTAAGGGAGAATGAGCAATATCGGTCAAGTGGTTATGTGGTTTGGTTTGGCTGCTGTATGCATATCAGCAATATCCTATTTCATACTGTGTTTGAGAGAGGCGAGCATCTCTACTCGAAACCTCGCCCGCCTGAGCTTTGTAGGCTTTACTGCTTCTGTGACGATTGCCTCCGTCCTTCTGATGTACTACATCCTCAACCATGAATTCCTCTACAGCTATGTGGCCCGGTATTCTTCCCGTGACCTCTCACTAGAGTATCTTATCAGCTCTTTTTGGGCAGGACAGGAGGGGAGTTTCCTCCTGTGGGTATTGCTGGGAGCATGGCTCGGTATTCTCCTCATGGTCAAAGCGCGAGATGCAGAACCCCAGGTAATGCTTATCTACAACCTGAACAACATTTTTCTCATGATCCTATTGATCAAGCAAAGCCCTTTTGGCTTGCTCGCTTTTCCCCCGCCTGACGGTCAGGGGCTCAACATGCTCCTGCAGGATCCATGGATGGTCATCCATCCGCCAGTGGTTTTCGTGGGCTACGCAGCCTTCACCATTCCCTTTGCCTATGCAATCGGTGCCTTATGGCGCAGAGAATATGACGGATGGATAAGGCCCGCCCTGCCGTGGACGGTTTTTGCTTTCGTTAGTCTGGGGGCGGGCATCATCATAGGTGGGTATTGGTCTTATAAGGTTTTGGGTTGGGGGGGCTACTGGGGTTGGGACCCGGTGGAAAATGCGTCCCTGTTGCCATGGCTGGCAGGTATGGCCCTGATGCACGGCATGATTCTGCAACAGACGCGCAAGAAACTGCGGAAAACGAATTTTGTGTTAGCGGCTTTTTCATTCATACTAGTTATCTACTGTACGTTTCTTACTAGATCCGGCGTTCTGGCTGACTTCTCTGTTCATTCTTTTGTCGATCTCGGCATCACCGGTTGGCTCGTGCTCTTCATTGCCTTCTTCATGGTCATTTCCTTTGGGTTTCTGATAGCCAGGGTAAAGGAGATTCCCGTGTCGAAACCTGGAGAAAGTGTTAGCTATTTTTCCAGGAGATTTGGCCTTCTTGGTGCCATCTTCATTCTCTCCCTTTCTACACTTATTGTGGGACTGGGAACATCAGCACCCCTAATAACCAGGCTGGCGGAAAAGGCGTCCAAGGTGTCGACGGAGTTTTACACGAACACCAATTTGCCCCTGGCGATTTTTATGTTGATACTGCTGATCTTTGTTCCGTTGCTGACTTGGGGGAAAAACAGTTTTTCAAACCTTGGACCAAAGCTGATCTGGGCCTTGATAGGCGGGATTGTATCGGGGGGAATCGTCCTGCTAAACGGGTATCCGGACATGGGGAAGCCGCTCCTCTCTCTGGGGGTGTTTATCCTTGGTGTAGTGGGCGGGGCAGCTGCCGGCACCAACCTCTATCTGGCAGTAAAACTCATCAGGAAGAAGATCACGATTTCGGGTGCGGCAGTCGCCCATCTGGGCGTAGGCCTGATGTTTCTCGGCATAGTCTCGTCATCTGCTTATGATCGTTCTGAAAGGACATTGATTGCACAAGGCGATGTCCAAAGTGCCATGGGCTATGACCTCCAATTCAACGGTCCGTCATTTGAAACAGAGGGCAAAGGGATGCGAGTCCACCTTCCCCTGGATGTCAAGCAGGGAGACGTTCAATTTGTTGCCGAGCCGGATATTTTTTCTGAGCGTACGCCGGATGGCCAGCTCAAGCGTTTTTCGCACCCCCACATTCGGCGGGGACTCATTTCAGATCTTTATATATCCCCGGTCGATTTCAGGCCTGGTCAGAAGAAAAGCGTTTCAGGAGATCAGCTACGCCTGATCAAGGGACAGAAGGTCCAGTTTCATGACTACGAATTCACATTTACGGGCTTTGAGGTATCAGCCATGATGGGCAAGAAAGATGCCCATGACATGAGTGTGGGTGCCAATATTGTCGTATCCCACAAGGGGGGAGAACCGGTTCCTCTGAGGCCGGTCATCACCGTGGGCCAACTGCACAGCCCAAAAAGCCATGTGAAACTCCCGGGAGGAGAAGAGGCAAACCTGATCCTTGTGGGCATAGAGGTGGAACAAAAAGCCGTTAATATAGTCTATCAAGGACCAGCATCTCCTGCAGGAGAGGAGGCTGAAAAAACTCCTGCTAGCGTCATTTTAGAAGTGAGCAAAAAACCTGGCATGACCCTTCTTTGGTTAGGATGCTTCCTGATCCTCCTGGGAGGATGCTTTGCTATCCCGCGCCGGTGGACCAAATAAACCAGCCACCGAGTTGCGCCCTGAGACCCTCAAACAGTTTATGTTTTTAGTGCCGACCTAGGGGTGCCCATGCCATCTGGAATGTACCGGGGGCGTTTAAGGAGCCATCAGGCCATTTGTTATGAAATTACCGAATAGGCAGTATGAAGCCGTTTCGGTTCGTATGTTTAGGAAGAGTTCGGTGCATCGTACTGAAAGCAATTCTTCACCGCTTCTGAGGCCTTCACAATGAACCTTCTGCTTGTTTGGACCAAAAAAGGGTGGGGCCGACGGCAGTACGGGTTC
>JAQBAU010000072.1:0-14971 GCA_032126655.1 Desulfobacterales bacterium | reverse complement strand
GGCATGGATTCAATACTCTATTTACATCTCTTCCTGGAAATCGAGGAGAACCTCGGCAAAAGCCTCGTGCTGGACACGATCCCCGAGACATATACGATCGCTCACATAGCCGATTTCCTTTGTCAGCAAGACCAACCGCCCGCAGAGGTTTCTACCACTGACGGGATGCCTTACAGCTCAATACCTTCCTCCGGCCAGCCCGCCACTTTGAACCGTGGCCGGCTCGTCAGAAAAACCTCCCGGCTTCGAAGCCTCTTGGTTGCCGCCATCAACAGGGCAAATTTTCCGTACTCGGCAGCCATGAGATTCTCTTCGTGGTTTTGTGGGCAACGCTGGGCACAAGCTGTCTTCTTCTTCCCGCAGGTTCATCTGATGCGGAGATTGCTGAAGTTTGTATCTACTCCGATGAATGACGCTGTTGTTGTTCGGCACTTCCTGATGTGCAATTTCTTACGCAAATGGCGGCATGCTGCCGTTGCGCGCATGACGTCCCAGGAGTTCGATCATTGGGTTCGGGTCAAGGGAGTTTCCACGTTTCATCAGTCTTATCGAAAAGGCCGCGGCATCGTTTTGAGTAGTTTCCACTATGGGCCTGCCCATTTATCTCTCCTGCATCTCAACCGTCTGGGATTCGACGAAATCATTACACTGGGAGGATCACCGGACAGACTGAATCTGTTGGGTCTGGGACAGTCACGGCAAATGATGCTGGAGGTAGGGGATTCACATGGTGGTTTGTCCATGGACATGGCAGTGAGGGCTTTGAGGCGTGGAGGGATAGTTCATTTGGCTGCGGATGGACAAGTTGGAACCAGCAGTGGCATTCTTATGCCCTTTTACGGTCACATACGCCCGTTCAAGGCAGGTTTTGCAGAGCTCGCCGTTGCCACTGGTGCTGATGTAATACCTGTTGTCGTTTCCCTGGATATTGAGGGACGCGTGGACATAGAGTTCCTGAACCCCCTTGATTCCGCGTCCGGCAACATGACTCATCAAGAACAGGTTGAGTCTCTCGTCAAACAATACGCATCAATAGTCGAAAGAAGATGGTCTCGGGCCCCTGGAAATATCCCGTGGCGGCAAGTCAAGGCTTTTCTGGAACTTCCACGCTGCCGCCCAAAACGCCAAGGCTGAAAGCAAGGACAGGAAAACGCAGAGGTTGTTGACACTTCATCGCATTTCGAAACTCTCCAAGGTTTGGGAGACAAGATATCAACAGCGCGGTACGAATCTTGCGTGGTATATTCCCGAGCCTCCTGAACAGCTCGTACGCCAACTGGAAACAGGAGAAACCCCGGAAGGACCTGCCTTGGACGTAGGGTGCGGCCCGGGGGTGGCTTCCCGTTATCTGTCCACTCGTTTCCATCCCACCATTGGGCTTGACTTTTCCGTCACAGCGATTCGGATGGCGCAGCAATTTGTCCCGGAACGTGCCAACAGCCCTCTCTACATTGCAGCCAATGCAGCAGTCTTGCCTTTCCGCGAAAGAACGTTTGCCTTTGTTTTTGATAGGGGTTGTTTGCAGGACTTGCCGCGGATTTGGTGGAAGACGTACTTTGAAGAGGTGGGGCGCGTTTTGAGATCCGACGGTGTATTTCAGCTTTTGTGCCTGAACTCAAAGAATTTTCCCTCGATGGCATCTCTGTCAGGGATATTAGCTAGATTTAGGCGCTACATAATAGAACGGAAATGTTTCATCACCCCTTCTCTCATAAGCCGACTCCTTCCCTCGTCTATGGAGAAGGTCCGCCTTGAGGATTTCTCGTTTCAACTGAGGCACGGAAGAACCGTATTCATGACAGAGTGTGTATTTTCAAAGTTCACAGCTTGACATGTACATGAGCGGGAACAGAATCAGGGCCCACACCTCGACCGAATCGGGAACACCTTTATCAGCCGGAAGAATCACTACCATCACACCTGGCGCAGGATACTTGTTGGGCAGTCGGTGGTTTGGCCGGGTTTTCAGATCTAGAGTCTTCACCCCGACAACGGTCTACGCCGGGGAGTCTGGAGGGCAGGGAGCGCTCTTCTTTTGAATTGTCTTCTACATCGGTCTATCCTATGTTCACAAGGTATGTCGGCGTTGCTTCTCCAGGGGCCCGACAAAAAGCTTAGGTGCAGCGAAATCTGCCAAGGGAATTCTGCCAAACCATGTCATCATTGGGGCCGGGTTGGTTAACCGTTTGCGGCTAAGCAAGAATACGGAACAGGATTAATGAGGCGGAAAACCCCGTTTTTCTCGATCATTGTTCCAACTTACAACCGTCCAGCACAGTTGGATTTGTGTCTGACGTCCCTGTCAAGGCTCGAATATGAACCGGATCGTTTCGAAGTCATCGTTGTAGACGACGGCAGCAAAATGTCACTGGGTGCCACAATTGCCCGGTTCAATGGGAAGCTTGATGTGACGCTTCTCACGCAGCAGAACAGCGGACCTGCGATAGCGCGCAATAGTGGTGCTGCACGGGCAAAGGGGCAATTCCTATCCTTTACGGATGATGACTGCGCTCCCGCTTCCAGTTGGCTTCGGAGCCTGGCAACGCGTTTTGCCCGGGAATCTGAGCAGGTCATTGCGGGAAGAGCCATCAATGCGCTTTCTGGCAACCCGTATTCAACTGTCAGCCAGGCTGTAGCGGATTACCTCATCAACTATTACAATAGCCAGCCCGATCAGGCACGATTCTGCTCTGGAAATAACCTTACTATGCCGTACAGCGTCTTCCATGCTGTAGGCGGGTATGACGCAAGCTTCCATTTGGGTGCCGGAGAGGACCGGGAATTCTCGGACAGGTTGTTTTACCACGACTACCGATTGGTCTATGCCCCGGAAGCTGTAGTATACCACTTCCACGAGCTTACATTGCGCACATTCCTTCGGCAGCATTTCAACTATGGACGAGGGTCTTTCCAGTTTTACCAAACACGCGCCCGGCGTAATAATCAGCCAATCATAGTGGAGTCCAAGTCTTTCTATGTGAATTTGCTATTGTATCCGTTCCCAAGAGAATGGGGTTTCGGGATGATTTGGCTTAGGATATTGCTCGCCTTATCTCAGGTGGCCAGTGCGGCAGGACATTTTTGGGAGCGGGGTCGCCGGCATAAAAAAGAATCCCGCTAAAGAGTCGAGTCACTCACGTCAGGATAAAGCTTCTTTCTCCAGGATTATTTCAATATGAGTCGTCATCGTTCAGAAATCATAGCTATTGTTCTTCTCATCATGATAACCCTTGCTCCCTACTGGCAGGTACGAAATCATGAGTTCGTCAACTACGATGACGATGATTACGTGACCCACAATTCCCACATTCGAAGTGGATGGACGTGGGAAGGCCTCTCTTGGGCCCTCAGATCCAAACTGCACGGACACTGGCACCCTGTGACATGGCTGTCGCATATGACCGACTGTCAATTCTTTGGTGTGAATCCTGCCGGGCATCATCTGAGCAGTTTATTCATTCACATAGTAAATACTCTTCTGTTGTTTCTGATTTTGAAACGTATGACCGGAGCGCTCATGCGGAGTGCCTTTGTTGCGGCTTTGTTTGCCATACATCCGGCACACGTAGAGTCGGTTGCCTGGGTGGCAGACCGAAAAGATATTCTTAGTACCCTGTTTTGGATGCTGGCCATGTGGGCCTATCTCCGTTACGTTGATCGGCCAAGGTTCAGGAGATATTTGCTGGTAGTTGTGGTGTTTATACTCGGCATGATGGCCAAACCGATGGTAGTGACCTTGCCGTTGGTGCTCCTTGTTATGGACTACTGGCCTCTGGGCCGTTTGCAGTTTTGGCCATCGAAAAAAAATGGGAGACCAAAGAACCAGGAGTTACTCAACCCGGGAGAGCAACGCGTCTCAGCCCGTCGCCTGGTTGGGGAGAAACTGCTCTTGTTAGTTTTTGCAGGGGGCTTTATTTTTGCGACGATTGCTGCCAGACATCAGACTTTTTCGAGGGAGAATGCTGAGAGGCAATACGAGGGGGGAAAACTCCCTGCTGTATTGGAACTGTTGCCCGAGAATCGCCAAATGGCCCTCCCCATAGTTAACTACGTAACCTACATCCGTAAAATGCTCTGGCCGTATGACCTGGCAACCCCTTATCCAAAGCCGGATAAACTACGATCTTGGCCGATCGGCGGTGCGTTGCTGCTTATGGTATGCATATCTTTCCTGGTTGTGTGGAGGGGACGCCGCTATCCCTACCTTCCGGTAGGATGGCTTTGGTACCTGGTAACCTTTTTACCGGTGATTGGGGTGGTGAAAATGGGACCTCAGATGATAGCTGACCGGTACACCTATTTGCCCTTTATCGGGCTATTCATTATTATCGCCTGGGGTGTCCCTGATCTTTTGGCTGGATGGCGCTATCGGCGACTATTACTTGGTATATCCGGAGGCGGGCTGCTTCTGTGCCTCACGGTTTGTACATGGTTGCAGGTAGGCTATTGGAAGAACAGCAAAACGCTCTTTCAACACGTGGTCAATGTCACGACCGATAACTGGCTGGCGCACAATAACCTGGGAGCTTCTCTAGAGAAGGAGGGGCGTTTGGAAGAGGCCGCCCATCAATATTCCGAGGCGCTTCGGGCCGCGCCGGAGATCGAGGAGATTTCTGTTAACGTGGGAATTATTTGTATGAGGCAGGGGAAGGTTGATGAGGCCTTAGAGCATTTCTCAAGAGCGATTCGGAACAAACCCAAATTCCCGGAGGCGCACATCAACATGGGAACCGCCCTTGCTACCCAGGGTAGAAATGACGAGGCCTTGGAGCATTATTCTGAAGCACTTCGGCTCTCACCCGATTCTTTGATCGCACACAAGAACCTTGGAATGCTCTTGGCCAAGCAAGGGAAGGTCGACGAGGCCATGGGCCATTATTCCGAAATGCTCAGGATAAGACCTGACTATGCCGAGGCGCACTTCCACCTGGGTGTTGCGCTGGCCGGGCAAGGCCGGGCCGATGAGGCAATCAGCCATTTTTCAGAGGCGCTGCGGATCGAACCCGACTATGCGGAGGCGCACAATAACCTGGGAGTCATTCTGGAGGCGCAAGGGGATTTCGACAAGGCCATGAGTCATTATTCGGAGGCCCTCAGGATCGACCCCGACAATGCAGGGGCGCACTTCAACTTAGGCGTTGCATTGGACAGGCAGGGTCGAGTCAAAGAGGCCATATGGCATCTTTCTGAGGTGGTTCGAATCCAACCCGAATCTGCCCAGGCGCATAAGAAGCTGGGCATTGCACTATCTAAGCAAGGACAGATCAAAGAGGCTGTTGGCCATTTCTCTGAAGCGCTCCGGATCAGACCCGACGATGCGGAGGCGCACAATAAGCTGGGGATTGCCCTGGTTAGACAAGGACAGGGCAATGAGGCCATCCGCCATTTTTCTGAAGCACTTCAGATCAAACCCGACTATGCAGAGGCACACAATAACCTGGGCGCTGCCCTGGCGAAACAAGGGCGTTTCAACGAGGCCATAAGTCATTATTCGGAGGCGCTCAAGATCAAACCTGACGATCCTGCGGTGCACGAGAACCTGGGAGATGTACTGGCCAAGCAGGGGCGGATTGAAGAGGCCACTATGCATTTTGACGAGGCACTCAAGATCAAACGCAACTCGGAGAAGACGCCATAAATTCGTGACTTGATGTACAGAGAGAGGGGTTACCCTTCTCGCCTGTGGCGCGATGATGACACACCTCCTGCGCTTGTGCGCCTCTGGCGACACTTGTCCGCCCCCGGAGGCACTTGTCTGCCTCTGGAGGATTGTCGAAGGTTCGCTTTGAACATGTGGTCCGAATTCACCCTTGACGCCTTGGATCTTCAGCAGCCTGAACTTTTGCCAGTTCAGGGTTCACGTGCACCATCTAAAGGTTCCTCACACTGAGACGATCCTGACATGAGTCGCTATCGTTCGGAAATCATTATCAGCATTCTGCTCATCATGATGACGCTTGCTGTCTACCAGCAGGTGAGGAATCACGAGTTTATAAATTACGATGACGATGACTACGTTACCCAGAATCCCTTTGTGCGCGAGGGTTTGACCTGGAGAGGCGTCTCTTGGGCTTTCACAAGCAACTTGCATGGCCACTGGCATCCACTGACATGGCTGTCCCACATGACGGACACCGAGCTTTTTGGCCTCAATCCTGCCTGGCATCATCTGACCAGCGTATTCCTTCATATAGTGAATACCCTGCTGCTGTTCCTGCTTCTGCAACGTATGACCGGAGCGCTCTTGCAAAGTGCCTTTGTTGCGGCTTTGTTTGCCATACATCCGGTACAGGTGGAGCCGGTTGCATGGGTAGCGAGTCGCAAGGACGTTCTGAGTGCTTCTTTCTGGATGTTGGCAATGTGGGGTTATGCCCGTTATGCTGAACATCCAGGGCTTGGCAGATACCTGGTAGTACTTGTGGCATTTATGCTGAGCCTGATGGCCAAAACAACGGTGGTCACTTTGCCATTTGTACTCCTTCTGATGGATTACTGGCCCCTTGGCCGCTTTCAGTTGGGAGAAGAAGGGGGAGAAAGGAGCAAACTGAAACTCAGTTCTCTGCGCAGCATATATCAAAGGCCGCTTTTTCGGCGTCTGATTGGGGAAAAGGCCCTTCTCTTTGTTCTTGCGGGGGCAGTCATCGTTCTAGTAGTTTCTACCAGGCATATCTATTTTGACGAGAGAAAAGATAGCGAATACGGTGACGTCCGAGCCCAACTGGAAGCCACCCGGGCTACCAAGGAAAGTAATCCCCTCCGCTTTACAGTGTCCTACGTAAACAGTGTTGGGAAAGCACTCTGGCCGCATAATCTGGCAGCCCCTTATACACATCCGCCTAAAGCTCCTTTTTGGGTGATCGGCGGGGCTGCACTGCTCTTGCTGGGCGTATCCTCTCTGGTCTTTTGGAAAGGGCGGCGTTATCCGTATCTTCCCGTAGGATGGTTGTGGTACGTCACTGCGCTTCTTCCGGTGATTAGAGTGGTGCCGTTTGGGCCCTTTGTCATAGCTGACCGGTACATGTATTTACCGTACATCGGCCTGTATATTATAGTTGCCTGGGGAGTCCCTGATCTTTTGGTCCGGTGGCGCTATCGGCGGCTTGTGCTTGGGATATCCGCAGGCGTGATGCTTTTTAGCCTTACAGTCTGTACCTGGTTGCAGGTGCGCCATTGGAAAAACTCCGCAACGCTCTTTGGATATGTTGTCGGGGTCACGACCGATAACTGGGTGGCCCATAATAACCTGGGAGCAGCTCTGGAGGGGCAAGGCCTAATGGACGAGGCTATCATCCATTACTCTGAGGCGGCACGGATCCGACCACTGGCCGCGCGGCTGCAGAACAACGCGGGCGCTGTGCTGGTCAAGCAAGGGAGGATCGAAGAGGCCCTGGAGTATTTTTCTGAAGCAGTGCGGACCAATCCCAACTATGCGGATGGACACAATAACCTGGGAGTTGTTTACTTCGAGCAGGGACGGATCGACAAGGCCGTGTTTCATTTTTCTGAAGCACAGCGGATAGATCCCCGGAATGTGGAAGCTCACAAGAACATGGGCCTTGCCCTTGTCAGGCAAGGCAAGATTGACGAAGCTATTAAACATTTCTACGAGGCGCTCAAGATCAGACCCGACTATGCTGCAGTGCATAATAACCTTGGGGCTGCGCTGGCCAAGCAGGGGAGGATTGAAGAGGCCACCAAGCATTTTTCTGAAGCGGTCAGGATAAAACGCAACGCTGGGAGGAGGGGACCGTCCTAGCACCAGAACCCCCCCGCGGCGAGGTGGATTCGCACAATCCCACAATGTTAGTCAATGGCTCGTGAAGCTCACGCGGGGCCTACTTCCCTGAAACCCAGCTACACACGGAATTTCCATTAATGGCAACTGCTAACACCATTCAAACATCAAAAGACCCATGGCACAGGGCCTGGGCGTGGTCACTTGCGTTGCTGGTGCTGCTCACCCTGGGGGCCCGTTTCGCAGAGCCTGTAAGGGATGGGGATCTCTGGTGGCAGATGGCCTATGGCCGCTACCTTGTTGAGAATGCAACCGTCATTCCAGACCATACGATCTTCACGTGGACGCCAGCCAAAAGCACTGCGATCTACTGCGCCTGGATTGCCGAGATATTTCTATACCTCCTCTATCAGGCAGGAGGTCTCACAATCCTTTTTGGCTTTCGATACCTGTGCCTCTTGTTTTTTGTACTGGCAGTGTGGCACCAGGCCCGCCGTCTGGACGTAGCCGGTCACCCTCTGACTTGGTTGATCTGCCTTCTCGGGGTGCTCATGTCCCAGAGCGCCGCTTTCATCAAACCGGAGATCTTTTCCTATGTGCTGATGATAATCACCGTGCTGAACTGGTGGCATATCAAGTCTTCAGGGGATGCGTGCTGGCGGTACTGTTATTTTTTCCCAGTGGTGATGGTTATCTGGGTCAATAGCCATGGTGGATTCATGTTTGGAGCAGCGTTTCTATTTGTGATGGGCGTTGGTGAGGCCTTGAACATCTTCTTTTCTCCAAGTGAAGCCCTTCCTCCCAGAGTGCGCCGGCATCTATTTGTCGGGCTCTTCCTCAGCGGCCTGGCCGTATTCGTAACCCCATACGGTTGGCACTATCCAGCGTATCTCATTCCGTCACATTTACTGGGCAAGGGCATGGAAGGATTCAAGACCATTCGGGCATACACGTCCGTTTTTGATATCCGGGCCCGGAATTACCATTATGTAGATTATCTGTTTCTTGCAGGAGTCATTTTACTCATTCTGCTGTTTCATCAGCTCAAACGCCGGCGTGTGGACTGGGCAATAATCCTGACCAACGTGGCATTTGCCTTTCTTTATACGCGCTTTCTGAGAACGACCTATTACTGGGCACCGATTTTTTCTCTGACCGCAGTTCATCTCCTGGGCCAGAGACCACATTGGCTTTGGCCGAAAACGCGGGTTGCCGTCCTTGGCATGGGTGGAGCCATTGCCATTTTGTGTGTCCTGCTTGCAGGAAGGGCCAGCTTTGATGCCGTTTGCAAACCGTATGGATACAGGTGGTTTGGCTTTGGCATTTCTTACCAGAACCCTGTGGAGGAGGTAGCCTTCATTCGGGCAAATCTTCCCATAGACCGGCTCGGCAACGATTACAGCGCAGGAGGATATCTTCTGTGGGCGCTGTGGCCTGACACGAAGGTGATGATTGATCCCCGCCAGTTTCCGTTCAGGGATTGGTATGGTGAGTACAGGGGTTGGAGTACCGGCCGCGATGTTGGGAACTTTGTCCTGAAGTACGCCTGTGACGCCTGGTGTGTCAGGTACGAACATGAAAGGGTGACAGATTGGTTCCTCCGTTCGCCGGATTGGAAACTCGCCTTTTTCGGTCCGTCGGCAGCCGTATTTGTCAGAAAGAACATGCTGCTTTCGCCAGAGCTACCCCGGGCAGGACGAGGAATAGGAGAAATCAGAAATATTGGTCAGGCCCTACTCGTCCTCATGTTCTCCGTATCCATACATGACTGGGACAACGCTCACACGATATTGGCCAGCATGAGGGAACGTTTCAAATGCCCGAATCATCGGGTCAAAGTGCAGGCTGCATCCGATTTCCTGGAAGGGACGCTCGCTTATTATCATAGGGATTATGAAAAGGCAGTAGCGCATCTGGAGGCGTGCCGTCAGGCCCGGACTATAGGGGCTACGCCGCTGCTGGTCAGTTCCTATAACCATCTGACCGTTCTGGCCTGGTCCGGCAGGGATGGTCAAAGGGCCTTGAGCGTGGCCAGGGCGGCGCTGTCCCTGAATCGTGCTGATCCTTACGCCCTTTTCAATGTGGGCGTCATGGAGTGGTACCTGAGCGAGAATCCAGAGGCATGGGGTGAGCCGTCTGGTGGTAGGGTCGCTCCGGGTATCTCCCCCCTCGACAAGAGGCTCGAGTGGCGGCGATACCTGCAAGCATTTGTAAAACAAGCGGAAATATACCCCCACATAAAGGGGCCACTTGTTGGCATTGCACAAGACATCCTGAGAGGGACCTATCATCAGCGTCCACCACTGGCCAGCCCGGCCGAGCCACCCTTGTTGGTGCGTGAAGCGGATCGCTCGGGCCGATCTCCGGGTGCTATTCAGGCTCCCGGGCGCCAACAGTAGGGTGAACTTCCTGCGTCCAAGAAGCCGCAAAAGATAGGATGTTGCGTTTGAGGCCCACAGAACAGATCAGGAGCCCCTGGCAGGAGGGGATGACAGGAGAAGGAAAAGGGAAAATCTTGAGGGGGCCTAGAGTCTCATTCTGACATATCACGTGGAGACGACTTTCGATGAAACAGAAGTTCATCATCAATTTTACGCCTACCGGGCTGATTCCAACAAAGGAAATGACGCCGAGCGTTCCACTTGTCCCTGAGGACGTCGTGGAACAGGTCCTTGAGGTCTCTGAACTTGGCGTCAATATGGTGCATCTTCATGCCCGGGAACCCGAGACGGGCATTCCTTCCTACAGAAAGGAAATCTACGCTGAAATCATTCGTGGCATTCGAAGCAAGAACAAGGCGCTTGTCCTCAGTGTGTCCACGAGCGGCCGCAATGTCTTCGAGTTTGAAAAACGTGCCGAGGTTTTGGATCTAAAGGGCGAGCTCAAGCCGGATCTGGGGAGTCTGACGCTCAGCTCCCTGAATTTCAACAAACAGGTGAGTGTCAATAGCCCTGAGATGATTCAGGCCCTGGCAAAGAAAATGATGGAAAATAACATCAGGCCCGAGTTGGAAGTCTTTGATCTTGGCATGATAAACTATGCGAAGTATTTGATTAGGAAGGGCTTCATAAAACCACCTTATTACTTTAACCTGATCTTGGGGAATATTGCTTGTGCACAGGCAAATATGTTGTCCTTGGGCCTGATGATCAACGAACTCCCGGAAGGTGCGACCTGGTCTGCCGGCGGCGTAGGTAGTTTTCAGCTGCCAATGAACGCGATGGCTATCGTTGCGGGTGGCGGCGTCAGGGTAGGTATAGAAGACAACATATGGTATAATACTGAAAGGACACGCCTGGCGTCAAACCGTGATCTGGTTGAGAGGGTCTTGACCATAGCAGAAGCCATGGGACGTGAACCGTACAGTCAACAAGAGACAAGAGAACTTCTTGGAGTCTGAAAATGGCGGAGACTTTATATTCAATCGTCGTTCCGGTGTATAAGAGCGAGAGATCTTTATCCGAGCTATACGAACGCATTGACAAGACATTTGAGCACATCGAGGGAGACTACGAGCTGATACTTGTTGAGGACGGCGGAAGGGATGGGAGTTGGGATGTGATGAAGTCTCTCCGCAAGCGCAGTGACAAAGTAAAGATTGTGAGACTCACAAGAAACTTCGGGCAGCACAATGCCGTCATGTGCGGATTCTCTCTTGCTTCCGGCAAGTACGTGATCACCATGGATGATGACCTGCAGAACCCGCCCGAGGAAATTCCGAAGCTGATTGATAAGATAAATGCCTCGGACCTCGATCTTGTTTGCGGAGTTCCTGAAAAGAAGCAGCAATCCTGGATCAGAAATGCTGGAAGTTCTGTCTTTTTCCGGCTTCTTTCCCGCATATTCAAGCTTGATCGAGCGTTCCCCATGAGCAATTTTCGGATAATAAGCAGGCCTGTAGTGGATGACATTTGTCAGGCCCGCACCCCCAACCCTGCAGTGGGCCTGTTGGTATTGAAGGTTACCGACAGGATTGCTAACGTTACCGTGGACCACCGGAAACGTCCCCACGGAAAGACAACCTATACGCCCGGGAAACTCATCAGGCATTTCTTGCATGGTATCCTTTATCACAGCACACTGCCGCTGAAATGTGTCTTCTTCTTCGGAATGTTCAGCATTTTGGCGGCTTTTGCTTTGAGCGGATATTATTTGGCCCTTTTTCTTTTGGGAAAAATCGTGGTACCCGGTTGGATAACCCTTGTCCTCCTGGTCCTGTTCTTTTCCGGCATCATCATGTTTTCACTGGGTATCATCGGAGAGTATCTCCTGCGCATTACCGAGGAGGTGTACCATATGCCCCAATATGTGATCAGGGATAAGGAAGTATAGGGACAGACCATGCAGAAGATCGCCATGATCGGATCGAGAGAAATGAGTGAACGGCTGACCCGTTTCTTTGAAAGCACGAACTTTGGAGAAGTAGTCGGCCTGTTTGATGATTTCGAGTCAGAGGGAACAATCAAGTTCGACAAGCCGATTCTAGGCAAGGTTGCAGATATCCCTGCGCTCTATGAAAAGGGCACTTTTGACAGTGCGACTGTTGCGGTTGGCTATTCGCACAGGAGGTTCAGAAAAGAAGCCTTTGAGTTTCTGAAGGGTCATCAGATTCCGTCTGCCACTTTTATCCATCCAACCTCCTACGTAGATGAGACTGCCACTATCAAAGCGGGATGCGTGGTTCTGGCCAACTGCACGATCGAAATGGATGCAGAGCTGCATGAAAACGTGTACCTGGGCGCAACGAGCTTCATTTCTCAGGATGCGAAGATACATGCCCATTCGTACTGCAGCGCTGCGACAAAGCTTGCTGGCGGGGCCGAAGTCGGAGAATGCTGTTTCCTGGGAATCAATACCACCGCGATCGACAGAATCCGGATAGGTATGAATGTGCAGACAGCTGCGGGAGCCGTTGTGACCAAAGACGTGGTTTCACATGTGTTGGTAGCAGGTGTTCCGGCGGTTGTGAAAAAAGAACTCTCCTTCTGACAGGGTGAAGCGCCCCGCCTGGAAGAGGGGTGCCCGCGTTGATTCCTCTAACAACCCGGCCCAAGGCCTTAAAGAACTCAGATCTGCCCACTCGTGGGCCGGTTCCTTTGCCCGGATGGGTACCCGAGAAGTCCATGATGGCCTGGAAGAAGGGTATTCTGAAAAGGTCTTGGCGTTGTCCTTAAGAGATTCCTTCGCATGACTCCTGTTGATCCCTCCTCACACACAAGCGTTCCTTGTTACGGGAACGTTTTGCCTCCGGTAGCAAGCCGTTCAAGATGCCATCCGATCTCTCGCACTGAAGGCGGAAGCAGGTGAAGAATAGAAGCCGAAAAATGGTGCCCAGATCCGCAGAGACACCGACAAAGGTTGAGGCGAAGGAAGAAGGTTCCGGCAAGGGAGCATTCCTAAAGGGGTTTGTCTTTTCTGCGATTCTGGTCCTTGTGATTCTATGGCTGCTGCCGGTCAGGTATGAGGTCAATGACGAATTGAGTATCATAAGAAGGCTGAGCGGACACGGAGGGATCCGTCCTGACCCCCACTCATCTTTCGTCATGAGCCAGGTCTTATATTTTGTTCTTTATTTTCTCTACCAGCATTGGCCAGGGGTCCCGTGGCTAGGGATGCTCACGTATTTTGTGGTGTATCTGGGTTGTTCACTCATTCTGGGTCTCTTTTTCAGATCAAGGGAGATGATATACACCCTGTTGGCCATACCCCCTTTCGTTATGTATCTTGGGTCCTGTTTTTCAGTGACTAGTATCACTGCCGCGTCTCTGCTGCTCGAATTTACCATTTTTCTCTTTCTGATGGAATGGGTCATCAGGGAGAGGTGCCCTGTAAGGAATACCAGGTTTTTCGCCTTGTTTTTGTCGTTTTGTTTCCTGCTATCCTACAGCCTGCGATGGAGTATGGCGCTGAAGGCGCTGTGCTTTGGAATTCCTGTTTTATTCTTTGCGAGAAGGGAGCACTTCAAGAAGGCGTTGCCATTCCTTGTCGCTTTGAGCGTCTTCATTGTCGGGGACAGGGCACTTTTCCACTATACAAGCACTGATCAAAACAAGGCGTTCGCTGAATACAACAAGGTGAGAAGTGTCTTTCATGATACGGTAAAAGGGTTCTACAACGGAGACACTACCCTCAGGGCACTGGATAAGGTCGGATGGACTTTTGATGATTATGCCTTTTTCCGTTTCTGGATACTCTATGATTCCGAGCTTTTTAACGTCGACACCATCACGGCTTTCACGAAAGCAAATGATCCTCAGAACAAGGCTTCCCTATTTGGATTGATTCCAAAGAGGATCATGAGAAGTTATGATAGGAGCAAGCATTACACTCCTGTGCTGGCGTTTTCGATCCTGTCCTTTTTCCTTTACAGGTTTCACAGCCTGCTTGGGCTGTCCAGGAGTGACAGGCTAAGAATTGTCTGTTCGTTGGGGTTTATCGTGGGTAGTGTCATCTTTTTCATGTACTATCGCTTTCCCGGCAGACTCTTTATCCCATTGTACACCTATTCGGTTGGGTTGTCTTTTCTGATGTTCCAGGTTGGAAACAAGTCATTTCAGGGTCGAAGCCGTACCCCGACATCAAGAAAAATTGCCGTTGTTTCTGCAATGCTCCTGGTGGTGCTGTCATTGGGACAGGTCTATGCACAGGGGAAAGTGCTCGTAGCAGATTTGACAACACGTGAAAGGATGAAAGACTACATTCAACGGTGCACGGGTGTCGCGAAAAACAGAACCATTCACGGCGATCCTCTCCTGGTGTTGATGCATCCCTCAACCGGCCTGCGCTCGGAGGCAGTGCATCCGCTGAAGGAGCTTGCCGATTTCCCTGACGTGAGGATATTCCCGGGTGGGTCGGTGATCAATTCCGCAGTCTATTTCGACGCATTGCGGCAACTGGGGCTTAAAGACGGCCGCGCATTTCTGAGATGGCTCATCAACAACGAGGAGGCGCTTGTGGTGCTGGACGCCAAGGGTAACGAGCAAGACGAAATGGCTAAGCACTTGTGGGAGTCGTACTATTCCAGGCGAATAGCCCCCGGACAACGGGTAAGAATGGTGCCTGTCCACGATTTCAGAGGCAGAAACGGGGCGGGGATTGTCTTTTACAGCGTGATGGGCCGCGGTTGATTGTGCACTGATTGGGAGGTCTCACACGGTTCAATGCCTTTTGGCGAAACTATCCAAACTAGGACGAAAGAATAGAGAATGGAGCAGACAGGATGAAAATTCCATTCAA
>JAQBAU010000071.1:0-5851 GCA_032126655.1 Desulfobacterales bacterium | reverse complement strand
TTGTGATGTTTTGCACTCTGGGCCTTGTAGGAGCACTTTTCGGCAGTGTCTCTGCAGGGGAGACGGGTCATTACGTAAACGGCGTCGAGGGAATCAAGGCTGCAACTTTACCCCCTGCAGGTAGTTTTTGCTATCGTTTATACAATGTCTTTTATAACTCTGACACACTGAAAGATCCAGACGGTGATGAACTGGACGTAGGGTTCGACCTAAGTGTGTACGCCATGGCCAACAGATTCATTTGGATTACCAACAAGAAGATCTTGGGAGCTGATTTTGGTGCTGATATCATCATTCCGCTTGTCTACACGGATGTTGAGATCGGGGCAATCGGAGTTACCGACGATAAATTTGGTTTGGGCGATGTTGCGGTTGAACCGTTCGTCTTGTCGTGGCACGGTCCCCGTCATGATGCAGCATTTGGAATAGCCCTTTACATCCCAACCGGAGAATATGACGAAAATGAACCGGCCTCGCCGGGCAAAGATTTCTGGACGGGCATGTTTACCCTGGGGGGGACCTGGTATTTTGATGCCGCCAAGACTTGGTCAGCATCGATTCTGGCGCGTTATGAACTTCACAGCGAGAAAGATAGCAAGGATGTGAGACCGGGTGATGATTTTCATTTCGAGTGGGGTATAGCCAAAACACTTGCGAAGATATGGGATGTGGGATTGACCGGCTACTGTCATTGGCAGGTGACCGATGACACCGGTTCAGACGTTGATTGGGACAAAAGTGACCATGATAGCGTCTATGCGGTCGGCCCGGAGGTGGTCGTTTTCATTCCTCCTGCCACGCTTTTTGTTTCACTCAGGAGCCAGTGGGAATTCGAGGCCGTGGACCGCCCCGAAGGCAATGTCACAACACTGACTTTAACAAAGCTCTTATAGGAAAGACTAAAGCCAAAGGCAAACCTAAATTCTTGGGGTAGGCACGCCTCGGCAACCGGCCCCCTCTTGACTTATCCCCAAGCGGAAACCATCTTCTCCCCCTTGCAGGCCCGTTCTCGCAGGTACCACTTGCCGGCTACCGGCAAGAACCAACAAAACACCATTTTCCCTTGACAAATTATATGTAAAATGATATTAACTTTATTAAAAGTATATAAAAGGCACTAAATTATATTTAATGAATGGAGTTTCAAGGATCGCATATGGAAAACTATATTGTCTGTGAAGAAAGAGCCAATCACTCCAGGATTCATGTAAAAATATGCCAGCATCGATGTCAAGATGCAGAGACGTGTCGAGCCTTTCAGGACTACATGAAAGCCCACCTTACAGAAGCAATGGAAAAGCGTTCTGAGCCAGCGTCCTGGCCACGGGAAAAGCTGGTTTCCCCCACAGTCGCATAGCGCTTCCCAAAGACCCCTTTAAAGGCCTTCTCCCCTTTTTTAGTTCTTGACTAACTGGGCAAGGATTTCTAATATTAGATGTTTATGCCGTCCAATTCTCTTAAGGGGATATGGCTAAAAGCGGCTGTCCAGGTTTGGTATCCGTTGTGGTTAATCGGACAGGCCATAACCACTCCCAGGAAAGATCACCAGCCAGCCAGGTTCCTTCTCCTGCATTGTTGAGAATACAAAGGGGTACACCAGAATCCTGATGAATGCATTAGATAGATACGTCGAGATCAACATCGAAGATGAGATGAAGCGGTCCTATCTGGACTATGCCATGAGCGTCATCATTGGCCGCGCCCTGCCCGACGCTCGCGATGGTTTGAAGCCGGTTCACCGCCGGATTCTATTTGCCATGCGCGAGCTTAAGAACGACTGGAACAAACCGTACAAGAAATCCGCTCGGATCGTGGGTGATGTGATCGGTAAATACCACCCCCACGGTGACACCGCGATCTACGACACCACTGTGCGCATGGCTCAAAACTTTTCTCTGCGTTATCCGTTGGTTGACGGCCAGGGGAATTTTGGCTCGGTGGATGGCGATGCTGCGGCCGCCATGCGGTATACCGAAGTCAGACTGATGCGTCTCGCCCATGAGATGTTAGAAGATCTTGACAAGGAGACCGTCGATTTCACGCCCAACTATGACGAAACCCTGACAGAGCCTTCTGTTCTACCGGCAAAGATACCAAATCTCCTCATAAACGGGTCCTCTGGGATTGCCGTGGGTATGGCAACCAATATCCCTCCACACAATCTCTCCGAGATCATTGATGCGACAGTCGCCCTAATCGACAACACGGATATCTCGTGCCAGGAGTTGATGACCTATGTGCCGGGTCCTGATTTCCCCACGTCGGGTATCATTCACGGGCGTAAGGGTATTGAGGACGCTTACCAAACGGGGCGGGGAATCATCAGGGTCAGAGCCCGGGTCATGATTGAAAAGGACCGCAGAACAGGGCGTGAGAGCATCGTGGTAACTGAGATTCCCTATCAGGTAAACAAGGCTCGTTTGATTGAAAAGATCTCGGAGCTTGTTCGGGATAAACGAATCGAGGGGATTCAGTATGTTCGCGATGAATCAGACCGCGAGGGGATGCGTATCGTCGTCGCTCTCAAGAAGGATGAAATCTCAGGAGTGGTCATCAATCAACTCTACACCCACACCCAGATGGAAGCCACTTTTGGCATCATTATGCTTGCCATTGTGGACAAGGAGCCGCGACTCCTTTCCATCAAGGAGCTTCTAGGCCACTTTGTTGAGCACCGCAAAGAGGTGATTATCCGGCGCACCCGGTTTGACTTGGACAAGGCGGAAGCCCGTGCACACATTCTGGAAGGACTCAAGACAGCACTGGATCATATTGACGCTGTGGTAAGTGTCATTCGGTCCTCGAAGACACCGGTGGAAGCCAGGGAGCGGCTCGTTTCACAGTTTGAACTGACTGACACCCAGGCCCAAGCCATCCTGGAGATGCGGCTTCAACGTTTGACCGGCCTTGAGCGTGACAAGATCCAGGAGGAGTACAGAGAGACCATTCAGGCAATCGCCCGGTTTCGTGAAATTCTTGCCAGTGAGCGCTTGGTACTGAACATCATCAAGCAGGAACTCGCAGATCTTAAGGACCAATACGGGGATGAACGCCGGACCGAGATCATCGAAGCGACCGAAGAGATCAGTGTAGAAGATATGATTGTTGAAGAGGATATGGTCGTGACCGTCTCTTATGCCGGCTACATAAAGCGGAATCCGATTACCCTGTACAACAGCCAGCGGCGTGGAGGTACAGGGAAAACCGGTATGGCCACCAGGGAGGAAGACTTTGTTGACCGACTGTTTGTGGCCTCCACTCACGATACATTCCTCTTTTTCACCAATCTTGGTCGCGTATACTGGCGCAAGGTCCACGAGCTGCCCCAAGCGGGCCGACTTGCACGGGGTAAAGCTATCGTAAACCTCCTTGCCTTGGGAGTTGAAGAAAAACTTGCTACCGTGCTACCTATTCGATCCTTTGAACCGGGCCACACTGTCATTTTAGCCACCAAAAGTGGCAAGGTGAAGAAAACAGATATCATGGCATACAGCCGCCCCAGGACGGGAGGGATCATAGCGCTCAATCTTGTTCCCGGCGATGAACTGATTGCCGCCCACATCACCGACGGCACGCAGAATGCCTTCCTCGGGTCGAGGCACGGGAAGTCCATCCGGTTTCATGAATCAAACGTAAGGCCGATGGCACGGGCCAGCCAAGGGGTTCGTGGAATAAGCCTCCAAGAAGGTGATTTTATCGTCGGTATGGAGGTGCTTACCGATGGAAAGACCCTGATGACGATCACCGAAAATGGTTACGGCAAGCGAACCTCCATCGACGAGTATCCCATACAGAGGCGCGGCGGCAAGGGTGTTATTACCATCAAAACCACGGAACGCAATGGGATGGTAGTGGCTATCCTTTTGGTCACGGATGAAGACGATATGATGCTGATGACTGATCGTGGCAAGATTATCCGGATGCCGGTGAAAGACATCTCTGTTATCGGACGAAACACGCAAGGCGTAAGGTTGATTGCAATGAAGCCGGGTGAGCTGGTGGTTAGTGCTGCTCGGCTGGCTGAAAAGGATGTCTGAAACAATTGAAGATTGACGAGTGAATATTGAAAATTGATAAATACGTGGCGAACCGGGATATTTAGACGTGTCATTTCGACCCCTTCGCCTCTGTCACTCCGAGCGAAGCGCCCGCCCTGGCGCTTACTGATAGTATAAGCTGTTGGGATAGTAATCCAGGTCTGGGCCAGGGAGGAGTCTTAGAATCTTCGCTCAGGACAGGCTCCGGGAGAAATCTGATGCTCTTGAAACTTTACAAAAGATTTCTCGCTTTGCCCGAAATGACAAGTCGTCCGAGCATTTCGCAAAACGATCGATAAAGATAACAATAAAGGTGAGTGTGAAAATCGGTGTCATTGGAGCTGGGGCATGGGGAACTGCACTAGCTAACCTTCTGGCCAACAAAGGGCTTGAGGTCGCCCTGTGGGCGTTTGAACAGGAGGTCTGCGCGGACATCCTTGAAGGGCGGGAAAACAAGGTCTTTCTTCCGGGGTTTCCCCTTTCTGCAAACATCCATCCCTCAAACAATCTTGATGAAGTGGCTGCAGACAAAGGGATGCTGCTTCTCGTCATGCCTTCCCATGTCTTTCGGTCAGTAGCCAAGAAACTGGTCCATCATTTCACAGAGGAGACCCTGATCGTCACTGCCTCAAAGGGGATCGAAAATAAAACCCACTTGACCATGGCCGGCATCCTGGAGCAACTTCTCCCCCAAAGGCTTCACAATCGGATCGCGGTCCTCTCCGGCCCGAGCTTTGCCAAAGAAGTGGCCCAGAGAATTCCGACTGCTGTCACCGTGGCAGCTCATGACCCGGACGTAGCAAAAGATGTGCAAAACACGTTCGCTACGGACTACTTTCGGGTGTACACGAGCTACGACGTGACCGGCGCGGAACTGGGCGGCGCCCTGAAAAACGTGATGGCCATTGCAGCAGGCATTTCAGACGGGTTGGGGCTGGGCTACAACACGAGGGCTGCCGTTATCACGAGAGGGATCACTGAAATTCAACGACTGGGAAGAAGGCTTGGGGCCGACCCTACAACCTTTATGGGGCTGGCAGGTATTGGGGATTTGGTTCTGACCTGCACCGGAACATTAAGCCGTAACTGGACCGTGGGTCATAAGATGGGACAGGGCATGAAGCTTGATGCCATTTTGTCAGACATGCGGACAGTGGCCGAAGGTGTCAAGACCACGAAATCAGTTTACAATATGTCCCGCAAGCTCGGGGTTGAGATGCCCATTGTAGAACAGGTCTATCGCATGTTGTACGAGGACCTTGATCCCAAGGAAGCCCTCCAAATTCTCATGAGCAGGGACCTGAGGCATGAGATCGATGAGGAATGATACGAATGTGGTAATGTTCTCAAGCCGTAAGGCGCAATGCGGGGATGTTTTGCGCCAGGCTTCACTTCGTGCCAAGCCGTCAGGCGCAATGAAAGGGCTGAAAGCTCAAGGCTCAAAGCTGAAAGCCCAAAAAGAGAGCTTCTTTTTAACTTTAGGCGCCCTGGCCCAGACCCTGGCCCAGACCGGGGTCATAATCAGGTAGCGCCAGGGCGGGCCTGGCTTGGTATCATGGTAGGCTAATCCGGGCACGTAACACCTATAGACTTAGCTGGTGGATCTGACTATGTCGCGCCAGGGCAGGCTTTAGCTCACTTTAGGCACTTGTACCTATCCCCCACCAAGCTGTCCCCGCACACTCTCCACCTTGTCTTTCGCTGATGCCTTTTGGTCCCTACGGTCATCGACCTTTACGGTCGTCACGACCCGAAGGGCACCTGCCTCGAACGGTACCTCGTGCATTCTCAGAACAACCTCGAAAAGCTCCCTT
>JAQBAU010000070.1:0-4941 GCA_032126655.1 Desulfobacterales bacterium | reverse complement strand
GGGCGGAGGCGGCGTTGCGGGAATCGGAAGAAAAGCATAGCACCCTGGTTGAAAACTCCCTCACTGGCATTTACATTGACCAGGACGGAAAGATCGTCTTTGCGAATAAGCGGTTTGCTGAAATCTATGGGTATTCAACAGACGAGGTTGCACACTTGAAATCCTGGCAGCTGGTCCATCCTGAGGACAGTGCCCTGACCAACGAGATAAGACAAAAACGCCTAAACGGTGAGAAAGCGCCATCGGAGTACGAGGCCAGGGGCCTTACAAAAAACGGACGGACCATATGGGTGGCAAGGCGGAACACCCGCATAGAGTACAACGGAAGGCCTGCCATATTGGGTAATATCTTGGACATCACCTGGCGCAAGCGGGCGGAGGGGGCGTTGCGGGAATCGGAGGCGGAAAAACAAGCCATTCTGGACGCCTCCATAGATAGGATCCGGCTTGTGGATAAGAACCTGAGGATCCTGTGGGTAAACAAAACATCGGCTACAAACCTGGATATGGACCCCGATGACATAGTGGGCGAAACCTGCCACAAAATCTTTGCTGACAGGGAGACTCCCTGTGTCGACTGTCCGTGCATGAAGGCCATTGGAACAGGACAAATCGAACATGCAGTCATGCATCAACTTAAGGCAGCAGGTGTGCAAGGCGAAAGCTATTGGGATTGTCATGGGGTCCCACTCAAAGATGACTCAGGCGAGATTGTCCATCTCATTCAGATTGCCAGAGATGTCACTCAACAGAAGGCGGCCGAAAAGGAACTTGAAAGAAGGCATCACGAGCTTGAAGCCATTAACAGCATCCTTTTGAAAGTCACCAAGGAATACAACCTAAACGGCATGGGCCGCGTCATTGAAGATACAATGCAGGAGTTCTATTCCGATGGAGAAACCCTCGTCTTCCTGCTTGCCCCAAACCGAGACAGCTTCTATTTTCCTCGACCGCAGCAAGGGCAAATTAAAGAAACCTGTTATGATCGGGCTAGAAGGAGGATCAGGGATGAAGAAATGGAGGAGAGACTGCTATCATTTTTGACGACAGAGGATATCAGGAAAACGTATTCCGGAGGGAAAAAAGCCGATTCCCCCAAAATCGTCCAAACTCTGGCAGCCGGATTTCGCGCCTGGATGACCACGCCCATTGAAGTGGACGGTGTGTGCCATGGGCTTGTTGTGGTGGGCTCACCTTCCACAGATATCCAGGTGGAAGACGATTTGATCTTTGTTGAATCCCTGATGGGCCAGATTTCCGGTGTAATCCGATATCAGATTGCCAAAGAGGTCCGGGAGGAAACATTCAGAAGGCAGTTGACCGGTCCGGACAAATTCATGGGGATCGTCGGCCGAAGCGAGCGTATGCGCCAAATTTACCAGCGCATCCAGTCTATAGCCGATTCAGAAAGTACGGTCCTGATTACAGGCGAGAGCGGCACGGGTAAAGAGCTTGTGGCCCGCGTCATTCACCAGGCCGGTAAACATAAAAACACCCCATTCATCGCCGCTCACTGCTCTTCCTTTGTCCCCACCCTGATTCACTCTGAGCTTTTCGGACACGAAAAAGGGGCATTTACCGGGGCCACCGGCCGTAAACTGGGGCGACTGGAGAGGGCCCACGGAGGCATCCTGTTTCTTGACGAGGTGGCTGATTTGCCCCTGGAGACCCAAGCGCTTCTTCTACGATTTTTGCAGGATAAGACTTTCGAGCGGGTGGGGGGTGAGCATCCTGTACAGGTTAATGTAAGGATTCTTGCGGCCACCAATAAACACGTCGAAAACGAGATGAGAGCGAACCGCCTCAGAGAAGATTTCTACTATCGGCTAAACGTCATTCCCATGCGGGTGCCTCCCTTGCGAGAACGGATCACGGATGTGCCCCTGTTGGCAAATCATTTCCTGAGAACCTATTGCCTTCTTGAGGAAAAAGAAATCACCGGATTCGATGCCGAGGCCATGCGATTAATGATGGACTATGACTGGCCCGGCAACGTGAGGGAGCTTCAAAACACTGTGGCTCGGTGTGTTGTCTTGGCCTCTACGGAGAGCATTTGTGCCGAGGAGCTCCCGCAGAGAATAAGAACTCCACGGACCGCGCCAGTGGGATGCTCGTTGTCTCAAAACGAAAGGAATCTGATTGTACGTGTGATGCGCGAGTGCAACGGGAACAAGCACGAAGCGGCTCGCCTGCTGGACATCAGCAGAGGGACCCTGTACAGCAAACTCAAAAAATACAATATCCAGCCGTAAGTGTATGTAGACCTTGACTGCATTTTGAACCGCAAAGCGAGCGCATTCCCCGTCCCGCCATGGCGGGACTGCGGGGTTAGCAAGCGAATATAGAAATGGAAAGCTTCCTTACGGTCGCTGCGAAACACTGCCTTCGGGCAGAATATTCCCTGTCCCGCTCTAGCGGGACTGCGGGGAACTTCAATATAAGTCGTTTTTGGGGTTGGATTCTATACACATTCTAATACACCGGTTTTACAAGAAATCTTCCTTATAATCATACAACCTCTGGGTTGGATACTGAACAGTATCTTGGCCCCTTGCGATCCCTCCTTTCTGGCTTCCTGCCCGCATGGGTAATAATCGCCAATGAATTAAGATAGTTATTGTCGTCCCCCAACTTTTCATAGAGATTGAAGGCCTTGGCATGAAACTTGATTAACAACTGGTTATTGTGTTGTTACGCACTTGTTCCTCAACAGGCCCCCCTTCAATGTGGAACTCACAAGGCAAAAGTGTGTGTGAAAACCCAAGAATCCTTTCCGGGAAGCGTTGGGGGACGATATGATTAGGGAACATTACACTTCTCATGGCAATGTAACCCTAGAATATTGCTGTGAGTTTTGTGATTACAGTACTATAAAGAACAAGAGCTCTAGTCGGATTACGCCCATTATGGAATGCGCTGCTTGTGGCAGGCATGTGTGCAGTGGCCATAGGAAGTTCTTCAAACTGCCTTGGCTTAGTTCGCATAAGGTAGTGTATTGCATACAGTGCTGGAAGATCGGCAACAAATACAGAGATGCGATGACGGATAAAGCTCAGAAAACCCAGAATGATTTGAGGCTACAGTGGTATAGGGAAGGTAGGCAGAACAGAACACGGGATTTGGTGAGTGCCACTAGAACAAAGAGAGAGCTCCTGATGGTCATGACGACGGACTGAGCTGACACGCATCAGCATTTCAATAGTGGAAGATGTGACAAGGGTAATGGAGAGGTACCCACCAACAGAAATGGCCATGAGAGAAAGTCCTTACTATCGAAGGGTCTTGGATAGCGTGCCCATGGGGATCTTTACGGTGAACGCTGACTGGACGATCACCTTCTTTAATAGGGAGGCAGAGCAAATTACCGGATTTACGGAAAAAGAGGCCTTGAAGTGTAGATGTTATGAGATTTTCCGCACGGAGCTCTGCTATAGTGGCTGTCATCTTAAGGAGGCCATAAAGACCGGCAACAACATCGTAAAGGTGAGAAACAGGATTTTGAGCAAGAACAATAGGGAAGTTCCCGTCTCCATCACGGCTGCGGTATTGCGGGACAAAGCGGGGAGAATCGTGGGAGGGGTTGGATCGTTCCTGGATGACTCTGTCCGCGTGGCCCTGGAAAAGGAGATCGAGGAATCCTACACGTTTGCTGACATCATCGGAAAGGACGAAAAGATTGACAAACTCTTTGACATCCTTCCGGTCGTGGCCGAGTCGGACGCTTCTATTCTCATTGTCGGTGAAACCGGCACTGGGAAGGACCTGTTTTCCAGGGCCATCCACAATATGAGCCACCGCAAAGGAGGCCCCTTTATTAAGATTAACTGTGCCGCCCTGCCAGATAACCTCCTGGAATCGGAGCTCTTCGGGTACAGGCAGGGGGCCTTCACTGATGCAAAACGGGACAAACCCGGAAGGTTTCAGTTGGCGGAAGGCGGGACGATCTTCCTCGACGAGATCGGCGACCTTTCGCAAAATCTGCAGGCAAAGCTCCTTCAGGTGCTGGACGAAAAAGAGTTCTACGCATTAGGATCCAGGCGCCCCATCAAGGTTGATGTGCGCGTGGTTGCCTCCACCAATAGAAATCTGCCCATGATGGTGCAGGATGGAACCTTCCGGGCAGACCTCTACTACCGCCTAAGGGTAATCGAGTTCGAACTCCCACCTTTAAGGGAGAGGTCATCGGACATACCTCTGCTGATTGACCATTTTATTGCGGAAATGGGGTCCAGGCTCGGCCAAGAGATCAGAGGCGTCAGCATTGATGCCATGAAGTTCCTTCTCAATTATCCCTATCCCGGAAATGTCCGGCAACTGAAGAATATCATCGAACATGCGGTGATCCTTTGCCAGGGAGAAGAGATATTAAAGCAGGGCCTTCCTGGATATGTATTTGATCTAGAGAAGAAAGGTGCTCCCCCGTCAGCCGTTAGACCTGACTCCCCTGACGCCTCGACCAACCCTCTTTTGGCTAAAGAGAGAGAGGCCATCCTCGAAACCCTCTCCGCCCATGGATGGAATCTCCAGAAGACTGCCAATGCCCTTCATATCAATCGCACCACACTCTGGCGGAAGATGAAAAAAGATGGTCTCTCTTTCAAACAGCGAGCATATCAATAAAGCTCCCCGCAGCGACTCGACTGTCTTCGACCCTGCCTTCGACATGAGTTCAGGCCGAATGTAGCTCAGACCGAAGGGAGCTCGTCGAAGTCAAGCTGCGGGGTATCAAAGCGGAATTGCGCCGTAGCCAATCCGCCTTCGCCGAAGGCGCCGTAGCCGCTCTCTCCTCGCCCCTGATGCGTTGTGAGCCAGCATTTAGTGCCAAGAGGCCAACCGCGCGTGGCTTGCACAGGGCAACAGGGCGAGGGGGGCGGTATCATTGCAAACGCTTTGGCGGCGGCACGTTGCAGGGTATTCCGGCGAAGGCGAATAAATGTTTCA
>JAQBAU010000069.1:0-5033 GCA_032126655.1 Desulfobacterales bacterium | reverse complement strand
CGCAAGCAGGCAACCTATTCGGAAAACAAAATCTATCCTTTTGCCGGACTTGCCGACTTGCGCACCGACCTGATCGCTAAATGTCGACGGTTGGCGGGTGTCTTCCGCGAGGATCATCCTTGGCTCGATATGGAGGACATGGAATTGCTGAAAAGCGCCCAGCTCTACCAGACTGATCCGGAAACGGGCAAAAGCGGTGTAACGCTGGCCGGAATTCTTCTACTTGGCAACGACCAGTTGATTCTTTCCGCCGTTCCCCACCACCGGACCGATTTGATTTTGCGCAAGGTCAACCTCGATCGCTATGACGACCGTGACTTTGTCGATACCAATCTGATCGAGAGTTATGAGCGGATCATGGCCTTTGTGGCCAAACACTTGCCCGATCCTTTTTACTTGGAGGGAACTGACCGTATCAGCATTCGTGACGCCATTTTCCGTGAAGTGGCCTCCAACATGCTTATCCACCGGGAATATACCAATGCTTTCCCTGCCAAGCTGATCATTGAGCGCGGACAGGTCCGCACCGAAAACAGCAATAAACCGCATGGCTTCGGTGTTCTTAATCCGGACACGTTCACACCCTATCCCAAGAATCCGGTCATTGCCAAATTCTTTCGCCAAATCGGACGCGCCGACGAGCTGGGTTCCGGTATGCGTAAGATGATGAAATACGGCAAGGCTTTTGGCGGTGCCGATCCCGAACTGATCGAAGGCGACATTTTCCGGATCATTGTCAAATGCCCTGATTTTGAGGCCCGTCAAACAGACCCGACTGAGTTGCGGCCAGAGTCAGAGGCCCAGTCAGAGGCCCAGTCAGGGGCCCAGTCAGGGGCCCAGTCAGGATCCATTCTTCAAGCTCTCGGTAAACGTCCTCTTTCAGCAAACGAACTGACTGAAATACTGGGATTGAGGAGCAAAACAGGCGCCTTCAAGCGAACCATCAAAGAGCTGATGGAAAGAAAGTTTATTGAATACACCATCCCCGACAAACCCAACAGCCGTTTGCAGAAGTACCGTCTGACCGATGCGGGGAAACATTTGCTGAAGTCTATGCAGTAATAAAGCAGGATAAGAAATGGAACTAAAAACTACAGATACAACCATGAACACAGACACACGACAACAAATCGAAAAAGCGCTCAGGGTCTTTTCCAGACCCGACCACCGTCGCCCCTTCGGCTTCGCTTCCGCCTTCGTCAAGACTACGGCGGGACAAGCAGGGCAGGCAATGCTTCCGTCTGCGTCAAGACTTCGACGGACAAGATGGCGGGTGTGACACAAGTATCGAGGAGTTAGGCACCATCATGGTAGACAAAAACTTCCACACCCTCCCCGTGGTGGATGAGGGAGAGCTCGTGGGCATCGTGGGAAAAGAGGATGTCCTGCGAACGCTTGTGTAGGAATGTGGATTTAGAAACGAATATTCACCGCCCGCTTCGCCCGTCCGCCATCGGCTTAGCCTCAGGCAAATGCCGGGCGGGCTCGAGACGCCGAGGTCGCAGAGAACGTTGTTCAGATTTCCTGAGGGGGGAAATCTAA
Organism: Desulfobacterales bacterium; assembly: GCA_032126655.1. Taxonomy (GTDB): domain Bacteria; phylum Desulfobacterota; class Desulfobacteria; order Desulfobacterales. The sequence continues at coordinate 3,491 of JAQBAU010000069.1, read as the reverse complement.
ACAAATTGCCATCCCGCTCTCGCGGGAAACTAGCGGTGGACCTGGGGAGAGCTGGTTTGCGATTAAAGTCAGATGATCCTGAGCTTAATGCAGGCAAGCGTTTTCCGCCGCAGGCGGACGGGAGCGTCTTGTCTGATTTCTCGTCCCTGCCCCGCTGCTTTAGCGGGGTCAAGAAATCAGACAAATGGTTTGTCATCTCTGCGCTCTTTGCGTCTTTGCGGTGAGCCCTGTTTTTTACCCAAAACAGTCCGCCAAACATACGGCGGGTAAACCCGCCAAAAAGACGGCGGACAGGCCCTCCAAATTGACGGCGGGTAAACCCGCCAAAAAGACGGCGGACAGGCCTTGGGACAAAATGGGTAAAAATGGGCTGAGTGTTTAAGGCAAAACTGGAAAAGGGAAGGGCGTCCCCAAGCCGCCTACAGGAGGTAGCGGTTGAAAATTGTGAGTCTTGTTGGCAGCCCCCGCGGGGCTAAAGGAAACACTGCCAGACTGCTCAAGATCGTCTTGGAAGGCGCCGAGAGTTCGGGGGCGCAGACGGAGACCATCTTTCTTCCGGGCAACACGGTGCGCCCCTGCAAGGCGTGCAATACCTGTCACAAGAAGGGCAAGTGTGCGCAGAAGGATGAGTTCGAAACCATCAAACAGAAGATCCTTCAGGCAGACGGCCTGGTGCTTGCCAGCCCCAATTACATTTTCAGTGTCAGCGCACAGATGAAGGCCTTTATGGATCGGTGCTGCGGCGTGATCCATTGCATGGCCTTTGAGGGCAAGTACGGGGCCTCAGTGGTGACGTCCGGCGGCGGGGACGAGAAGCCGATCGCAGCGTACATGAACCATTTCCTGATAACCACCGGCATCAGGCCGGTCGGTTCCGTGTGGGCCACCATGGGTACCACTGTCGGCGCTACCTTTCCGGACAAGGTTCACAAACAGGCTCTGGCGCTGGGCAAGAAGCTCGTGGCGTCATGGAAGAAGAAGGCAACCTCCGCCAGGGTTGAAAGCCAGATGTCCGCTTTCAAAGACAGAATCCGATCGTTGATGATCTACCGAAAAAAAGACTGGCCCTATGAATACGCGTATTGGAAAAAATATCGTAACTTGAAGTAAAGAGGGGGGGCAACACATGGTTTCACAGCAAGTAGACGTCGGCTTAATAAAAGCGATGTATGAGGAAATGCTGCTGGTACGAAAATTCGAAGAAAAGCTGATCGAACTCTCTAAGGAACAAGGGAAACTGGTGGGTATGCAAATCCTTGCCTACGGTCAGGAAGCCGTGGCCGTTGGCATTGTCAAGGCCCTTGAACCGGATGATGTCATTGTGAGTAATCACAGAAGTCATGGCCACCTGTTGGCCAAGGGGGCAGATCCCAAATACCTCATGGCAGAGATTATGGGTAAGGCAACCGGTGTCAACAAGGGCAAGTCCGGAACCCTGCATATGGCTGTGCCCGAGGTGAATGCCTTGATGACAACGACGATCGTCGGGGGCGGGCCGCCTTTGGCCGTGGGGGCTGCCTTTGCCCAACAGTATCAGGGCACGTCAAACATCACCGTGGTTTTCTTTGGCGACGGCGCTGCTGCAGAAGGGAGCGTTCATGAGGCCATGAACCTGGCTGCGCTCTGGAAGCTTCCTGTTCTATTTGTTTGCGAAAACAACTGTTGGGCTGGCGCTCAAAGCTTCTCTGAGCATTGTTGCTTGATGGATATCACCCAACGTGCCGTGGGGTACGGAATGCCGGGTGAGTTGGTAGACGGCAATGACGTAGAAAAAGTATTCACGCTTGCCAAACAAATGGTGTCGCGCTGCCGCAACGGTCAGGGGCCGGTCCTCATTGAAGCCAAGACTTACAGAATGCGCGGCCACGGGGAGCACGACCACCAGCACTATGTGGATAAGAAAGAATTGGAAGCATGGGCCCGATTGGATCCCGTCAGGTGCCTGAAGGAGCGTATGCTAACAGACGGTCTGGTCACAGAAGCAGAGCTTCAGGTTACGGACGGGCAGATAGATGCAAAAATAGACGAGGCGGTTCAATTTGCAAGTGAAAGCCCGTACCCGCTGCCCGAAGAGGCCTTGCAGGATCTTTGGGTAGAAGATGCTGTCCCCCAAGGGTATCTCTAAAAATGGGGGATAGGCAATTTTTGGAGGTGCCCTCAATAAGTTGCACGGCAGAGGAGGTAATTCATGGCAGTTCTATCATTCGGACAGGCAGTGAACGATGCCCTCGATGTTGCCATGAGCAAAGATGACCGCGTTTTCATTGCGGGTGAGGGTGTTGGGGTATCCATCCATTATGATCCCAACCTGCCAACACACGGTCTCCTGGAAAAATACGGCCGGAAACGGGTAAAGGACACACCCGTGAGCGAGGCTGCCATCGCCGGTCTGGGAATAGGTGCCTCAGCGCTCGGCCTGCGGCCTGTGGTTGAAATCATGTTTTTTCCTTTCATCACGCTGGCTATGGACATGCTGGTCAATCATGCTGCCAAGTTGAGGTATTTGAGCGGGGGAAAGTCTGCCTTCCCGCTTACGGTAAGACTCAAGGCCGGTGTGGGTTTTGGCGCCGGCTGCCAGCATTCGCACAATCTGGAGGCATGGCTTGCGCACACTCCGGGATTGAAGGTCGTTTTCGCCTCCACGCCTGCAGATGCAAAAGGCTTATTGTTGAGCGCCATATTCGACCCGAATCCGGTGATTGTGATTGAAGAAATGCTGCTTTACTGGATGAAGGGGGAAGTCCCGGAAGGGGACCACAGGGTACCCATCGGAAAAGCCCGGGTAGTCATCCCTGGTAATGATTGCACGGTTGTGACCTACGGCGGAGCTGTCTACACGGTCCTGGAAGCGGTCAAGACCTTGTCAGAGGAAGGGATTTCCACGGAGGTGATAGACCTAAGAAGTCTGGTTCCCCTTGATAAGGCTTGCTTACTGGATTCGGTCAGAAGAACCGGCAGGCTTGTCGTCGTACACGATGCCACCAAGTTTGGTGGATTCGGAGCCGAGATATCGGCCATTGTTGCCGAGGAGGCGTTTGATGTGCTCAAGGCACCTATCAAGCGCGTTGCGGCCCCGAATATCCCCGTACCTGCTTCACCACCTCAGGAAAAGTTCTATAAACCGAGCCCTGAGGCGGTGATAGCGGCTGTGCGGGCAACTGTGGGAAAAGGGTAAGCGGTCGCGCTCCTATTTTCCCATGAAGCTGCGACTTATAAACTATGATTAGTTTTCCTGTGAGCTGTGAGCTATGAGCTCGCAAAGGGAGCGCTCGTGGGCATCGTGGGAAAAGAGGATGTCCTGAGAACGCTTGTGTAAGAATGTGGATTTCGAAAAGAATATTCACCGCCCGCTTCGCCCGTCCGCCATCGGCTTAGCCTCAGGCAAATGCCGGGCGGGCTCGAGCTCACAGAGACCTCAGAGATTTGATAAATAGTCTGTCTTTGCGTTCTCTGCGCCTTTGCGGTGAACGTCTCTTCGACAGTATCTCGGG
>JAQBAU010000068.1:0-4983 GCA_032126655.1 Desulfobacterales bacterium | reverse complement strand
AACAAAGAAGATCCGGTGAAATCGGCAGACGGTGGATTTGGGCTCCTTGCAGTCCCGCTATAGCGGGACTGCAGGGAATGTTCTGCCTTACGGCAGTGCTTCGCAGCGACCGTAAGGAGTTATACGATTTTAAGATTCGCTCGCTGACCCCGCAGCGATTCGACTGAGCTCGTCGAAGTCAAGCTGCGGGGAATGCGCTCGCTTTGCGGTTCAGGGGGTAGTCGGCCTATGCCGAGATCGGCCGCTGGGAACACTGGCTCCTCAAGGAAGTAAAAAGCGACCGGGGATGTGCGTCTTATGCAGCGCTCGTTGCAGGCTTGGTTGCTGATTTGGAGCGATCAACTCTTGAAGTAATCCTCGTTTGAGATTCCCTCACAAACTCCATAGCCCTCTTGAGATGTTCCTGGCTCCCTGTCTGGGCTATGGCCTCATAGAATTCTCCTTCACGTTCTATAACGTCGTCCAAAAGCTTCAGCTCAGTTTCTGCCCCCAATCTTCCCAACCCCCGACTCGATATCTTCAGGAGTTGCAGGAGATTTGGAAGAAAGCGCTCGCTCTCATTGAAACGGTAAACCGATCCTCTTGGATTTCCGAAAACCTGGGCAGCACTTCTTAACAGAGCACGGGCTGTGGTTCCTCCTACAAGAGAAAGGAATATATAAACCTCTCTTTCCAGCAAGAAGACATCACGAAGAGACATTCCTTCCCCTTCGGCATGGCTGCGCACCAGAAGCTCATTGAGTTTTCTGTGAATCGTTCTGAACTTCTTGAAAAACTTTTCCTGGTTGCCATCGACTAGCTTCGATGCTTCTGCGGCCAGCGTCTTATCCAGGTCCTTGGTTGAAGCAAGAACCTCCTCGGGAGTGATTTCAATATCAGTACTAGTTTCTTTGTTATAATTGCTAATGAGCAACGTCGTCAGAACGAGGACACTCCGATCAGAGGGAACGATTCCGTCAGGGGAACTTGAGAAATCAGTAAGCAGGATTTTAAGGATGGTCTTGGGCTGCTTCAATTTTGGAATCAACATCTGGAGGGAATTCAAAAGGGCTACCCGATCCTCACGCCGCGTCATCTGTTTGAGGTAGTGCCACAGAAACTCGAAGATTTTCTTTTTATACTTGGCAAATTGGGGGATGTTTCTTGAAAAGGCGTCCCTGAGAAAAGTCGCTTCTTCGTCAAAGCAGTCCTGAAATGACTCGATGAGCTTCTCAGCTTCACCCGTAGAAATGTCGAAGTCCTTTGCAATGACCTTATAGTCGGACTCGTCAAAGGTTATGCCTCGTTCGGCCAGGTTTTCCATTTTCTTTTTAACGTCCGACCGTGCTTTGAAAAAGCCAACCATCCCCTTCAGTTTTTCGTGGATTCGCCCTATTGTCGTCCATTTTCCACGATGCTTGGCCTTGATTACGTCGCCTTCGACTTCCAGGCTGTCATAAGCGTTGTCAGAGACTTGATCAAGCCGCAGTTCAACGTTCTCAACTACTTCTTCCATGACCGGTTCGGCCTCGGCTGCATCCTTCTCCTCAATGGAAGTCATGAGGTTCGAAGCCAGTCTAAGGCGCTCCCCAAGGTTTTGGGAATCGATCTCCTCAAAATCGTTTCCGTACACGCTTCCCATAATCTTGGCCATCTCTATGGGGGAGTCCCCGTACGTGCCTATGACCATCCTGGCAACCTCGGTCTTTTTCTTTGAAACGACCTCGTACTCATTGTCAACCATCAACCACTTGATGTTGTTAACCTCCAAGGGAGGAGGCTTCAGCTTTTCCCGAAGCTTCTTGTTGCCGAGGATGGCATTGTAAATGCCTGAATACCCTTCGTCCGATGCTTTGTAATTCGGTCCTTTCATCCAGGTATCGACCTTGGTCACCAAAGCCGTCATTGTTTCACTCTTTAAATTGTTCACTTTGCTCAGCAGGGTCAGATTTATGTCGGGGTCACCCTGCTCGTCATGTATCAATGGAAAAGATGCCCCTGGAGCGGCATCACCGGTTGCGGCAGGCGCGTCTTTGCTCAAGGCTTGCTTGCAGCGGGACAGAGTGTACAGCGAAACCCACATGGCCTTTGAAGCGGCAGGGAGATCGGACGGGATTTCCAAAAAGAGGTTGTTGATTCCGTATTCAGCAAACACCTCAAAGCCTTTCTCCAACCGTTTCTGAAAATCGGTTGAATATTCGTCAAGGTGTTGAACCATGGCAAAAGCAGTGGCCATGTCGAAGACGAGGTTGCTGAACAGAACAACGTAATCGGTTTTTTCCGAGGCATCAGGCCCGGACTTGAGGCCCCGAAAACGTATCAGGACTTTTCCGTCGTGATCCGGCAACTCGCTGAGTTTGCGGAGGACGCCCATGAACTGTCCGAGGAACTTCTTTCCCCTCTCCGCATCTTTCACCATATCGCTATCTTCAAGGCATTTGCCTAAAAGGTGGACGAGGTCTACCAAATGGCTCCGGAAGACATTTAGCTGCCTTTCTTCTTCAGTCAAAGCCTTGCCCAGAGCCGTCAGTTCTCTGAACTCCACTCCTTCTATCTGTTGAAAGAGCAGTTCCGCGGTTTCGTCCAGATCGAATGACTTCTTTTCCGTTGGCGTCTCTTCCGTTGGCTTCTCTTCCATTGTCAGCGCATCCTCGTCCTGAGGTTTTCAGTAATGTGCCGTTTCTTTATTAGGCACGGGTTCTTATATAACAACGCCGTTAAAGATGTTTCTCAATGGTCTTAAGCATTTTCGACAGATCAAATGGCTTTGGCAGATTTGCAGTGGAGCCGACCAATTTCTGCTTCCCTCCCTTGAAAAGCCCGCTTTTCCTTGTCAACACAACGATGGGAGTATTTATGTGCGCGGAGTTTTCCCTTATGACAGACAGCACACCTTGGGCGTCTATTTTGGCCAGGGCGATATCCATAAGGATCAAGTCAGGTCTTGTCCTGTCCAGGAGGTTCAGTGTCTCCAGACCGTCTTCTGCCTCCAGAACTTCGTATCCTCGTTTGGATAACATAATGGATATCACTTTTCGTATCCCGGGGCTGCTTTCTGCGACGAGAATCTTCTTGCGCCCGGCCTCATCCGCCGATTCGGGCGGAAGATCCGATCCGATTTTTTTATGCGCGGCCTCTTGAGCAAAAAAATCTTTATTAGAGATGAGAAGATCCATCAACGACTGCAGTTGGTCGGCATAGAGCCCTTGCTCAGGGAACGCCTGGGCGGTATTGTTCAACTGATCTATTCCTTTATCCCACTCCCCAAGGTTGAGATAGGCCATGCCCAACTGGTAGTAAGCTCTTGGACTCTCTTCCCTGTTCACGGCTTTCGTGTATCTGTCGACTGCTTCCCTCAGTATTTTTGGGTCTTCAGGTTGCGTGTGAGTCAAAAAGTTTCCATCGACAAAGAGGTATGCTCCGCAGGCCGGGCATTCAAGAACCTCCGGATTCAACACTGCCCAGCAAAATGGACAGCGCAAAAAGTTATTTCCCTTAAGTTCTTGCCTGGCAAGCTCGAACCTTTCGATCTCCTTCAGGACGTCGGGATCATCAGGAGCAATTTTCTTTGCATTGTTCAGGGACTTCTCTACCCATTCCATTCTGTCGGTGATGCGTGAGTGCAACAGCCACCCCTCGTGATTGTTTGGATCGGCCTTAATAAACGCCATCAGCTTCTTCACAGCTTCTTCGTTGTGACCGCTGTCAGCCAGTGTCACAATTTCTTCCAATTGTGAGTCGGGAGTACGGGCAGCCTCAGCCTTTTTCTCTCTGGCTTTAGAGGCCTGCATCAGAAGTTGCATAACGGGGGTCTTGATTCTCCTCTCCTTGCTGGACAGATCTTCAATATTTAAGTCTGTGTTCTCCCACCCGAGGATTTCGACGGCAGCACCATCGCCTGTCAATCCGTCGGTCCCGGCATCGATCAACTCCCCTTCCTGCAGGTGCATGTATCCGATCCGGCCCTCGGAAGTGACTTGCAAAGTGCAGGTCTTCTTTTCCGTTTTAAGGGCTTGCAGGAAATTCGGAACCGTGAAGTCTCTAATGAGGGGCCCTGAACTCTCATGCAACGCATCCAGCATCTTTTCCATCAGCTCTAAAAGGACAAAGGGCTTCTTTACATAATGTGTAATGCCCAACTGCTCGAGCTTGCTCTGGGTCTCAGGGGACGGGTCGGCAGTTACAGCGACAACCGGAATCTCTTTGTAACTTCCCTGCCTCATGTAAGCTATAAGTCCAAGCCCATCCACAGCCGATCCCTCGATATCGGTTACAACAAGATCGATCTTGAACCTCTTTAAGACACTTGCCGCCTCTTTGCCATCAGACGCCGACTTCACAATAAGGTCTTTGGTGTCTCTCGATGTGACCGATCCATAAGCTCTCAGGCCATCGACTATAACACGCTGGAATTTCCCATCATGATCAACTATCAGGATCGTTTTCATGTCAGTGCCATCTCCCCGGCTGGTCAGGCGTGCGTTGGAATGCTGCCTCTCTTGGCGTTATGTCAACTTTTTGGCAATATAACACAGGTTTACAGCTTAAACAAATTTTTTATCTGTTGTGTGCCGTTGGGCGTGACTCGGGCTGTTTCGTAGGGTTTCTCATTCAACATATCCAATATTAACAGAATTTGCTCGTGTTTAGGCAAAGCCTATGCCAAATGATTCGGTTCTGGGTGAGAGGGAACGAAACAGAGAGCATTCTTTTGAAATGGCCTTACCGGTCAGGAAAGGGGAAGTTGTCAAGCGCAACCCCCGGTCGCGATGCAGGTGGATAGAAAACTTGTGAGCAGCTCAGCAATAAGGGCTCTTGTAGCAGGCATGTCTCGTGCCTCATCAAATACCCAACCACAATTGGGAAAGGGTAAAAAGTTAATAACATTATTTTGCCGAGAAAACACGGATAAAAAATCCGCGGTCCGGGTTGCAAGTGGGGCAATTGAAGCTCCCTGCAGTCCCGCCACGGCGGGACAGGGAATGCGCTCGCTATTGCAGTTCA
>JAQBAU010000067.1:0-5899 GCA_032126655.1 Desulfobacterales bacterium | reverse complement strand
GGGCCACAGGTCCATCAGCCTCTGCCGATCTAATGCTATTCCCAGTCTTGTCCGGGAGGTCCGTGTTCATGAGAACCACATCCTGGTGTTGTGTCGCAGAAATAAGTCACTCAACTTTCGCACCTCTATTTCGCACAAAGTTCAAAGCTGCCCGGCGTTTAGCCTTAATGCATCGCGTGAAGCTGAGAGGTCGTGTTGTTTTCCGAAAGGCGATATGTGGGAGAGGCTCCATCATAGCTTCTGTCGGACAGCAGCTTGGCAAAATGGGTGCGAAACTTGAGTGAGTAACTACATAGTGTCAGGGAACAACTTTGAATTCATGATCTTCATTTTAGCGAGACGAAATATCAGGCCTGTGAACAAACATCCAAAACCATACTTAATGCTGCGATATAAACTAATGGTTGAAGACTCCGCAGTATACTTGGTTGGACAGCTGATCTCGGCAATCGTATAACCGAACCACAGGATCTGTGCGAGCATCTGATTGTCAAACAGAAAATCATCAGAATTCATCTCAAGTGGTAAGCGCTGTATAAGTTCACGGGAAAAGGCCCTGTATCCCGTATGGTATTCTGAGAGCTTCGCCCCCAGAAATATGTTTTCGACAAAGGTAAGAAATCGATTCGATATATATTTCCAAATAGGCATTCCGCCTTTCAGGGCATACCCCCCGAGAATTCTGGAACCCAGCACACATGGATGAAGACCATTTCCGATCATGGCCGTCATGGATGGGATCAGCTTCGGGGTATATTGATAGTCCGGATGGACCATAATGATAATGTCGGCACCTTGTTCGAGAGCCAGTTTGTAACATGATTTCTGGTTGGCACCATAGCCTCTGTTTCTGTCATGGGTGTAAACAATCGTGTCCTGTAGAGTCTTGGCGATAGAGACAGTCTCATCCATGCTCCCGTCGTCAACCACAACGATCAGGTCCACTATCTCCTGAGCCATCACCTCATCATAGGTCTTGCGCAGTGTCTTGGCCGCATTGTACGCCGGCATGACCACGATTACTTTTTTGTCTCTGAACATACAAATCTCTTGGCCAGGGTGTTTCTGAGACTTTCAGATCAATCCTGCCTACCGACCACAATCCCCCTTTTCTCATTGGATATCACTTCCCAGGTAACCAATAACAAAAAGGCGATTAAGCTAACCGCAGAAATCACAAGCCCCACGAAAAATGATGATGACCTGTAGATCCATTCAATCTCGTGACGTCCCGAAGCCTGTATTCGATAACCCCTGAATCCGTCAGCATTGAAGCCCTCGACCCTTTCGCCATTATCAAAACATGTCCAGCCCGGAAACCACGAGTCAGCCAGGACAAGTGTATCACCCGCATTTGCCTCCACAACGATTCTCGCATATGAATTCGTATTCTCCACCAGCCTAGCGCCTTTAAGAATATTGCCCTCTTCATTCACAAGGTAAGCACGCCCTACGTATCTTGGGTTCATGTATATCACACTGCCTGGAAATGCTTTAGCAAGTTCCCAACCGACCCTATATGAGATATTAGCCGATCTCCTTTCTATGAGGTACAAGACCCCGTACCTAGCGAGGATGTTGGGGTCAGTATTACTATTGTTTCGATAATGCGTGGCCGCATGGAAGTTGGATGGGAGAAGCCCCTGATCTCTCATTCTCGTAAATACTGACCTCGGGAAGAAAGATCCGTAACCACCTATTGCTCGCATCCTATTGAATATGCCCCAGTCTTCTAGATCTCCAGTATAATACCCTATCGTCATAAACCTTCCCTCATCAGAAAGCATTGCAACCGGCAACTCCTCTATTTGCCACGGGTCCACCGGTTTACGTACAACGTTCTGCGCAAGGTACAATCCAGCGGGCACAAAGCTGTTGGCAACCACTAACAGAACAAGCCAAACACACGACACAACGGCTTTAACCCTGGGTTCTTCCTTTCTAAGTACGATGGATAAAACAACGCCTGAGAGTATCAATATGCCCAAGAACCCGATGTTCGTGCTATCGGGATGATGCCGCGTAGCACTATATATGCCAAGCGAAATGAGGCCGGCAAGTATCAATTCAAACGGAGGTAACACTAATCTCTTCTCGTTTATTACCTTCTTGACATACAGATCGGTACCGGTTGCACCAAGTATTGACAACGACAAAGCAAAAACAAACATTCCGCGCCATGGGTCTGAATCGATTCCAAATTGAAAAGTCTTTGGTAAAACTTCCAGGTAAACAGTCATTAAAACAGCCGGGGGAATACATGAATAAACAATAAAAGGATCGGAAGCTGCGCTCCTAAAACGCTTTCTTATTGCAAAAACGGACAGCGCGATGATAACCACGCCAATATAATAAAAGTAATTCGGGTAGGCACACCCGTCAAAGGAACTTCCCCAGAACATCATTGACCATAAAGAAAATCTATCAGCCACAAGGCCTTCAAAATATGGTACCAGTTTACGGTGGCTGAAAATACTTGCTTCAATTGTCGGTATAACGACAACCGATGCCGAAGCCACTGCTAAGAATACGGTGAGACCCCTGCTTTTCAGAGCTCTTTTCACTCCACCAACAGACCATTGCTCAATTCCCTCAACAAACACGGACGCAGCTGAAATAAAAGCGAACTGAATGAATCCACCTAAAGCAGAAAAGAACATCAAGAAAAAAGCAAGCAACCTCCACCCAATCTTCACAGCACGGCCCTTGTCATGTTGGTCGCGCTGTGCGTTTATTTTCTCCAGTCTTCTAAAAGCAAACAGGGTGAGAGGAAAAAGAGCCAAACACAGATTCATACCATGATAAAGGCTCCAAAAAACAACTTGACCACTCAGAGTATATCCGACGGTTCCAACCAGTGAAGCCGTCTTCGAAAAACCTCTTTCTCGAAAATAAAGCCATGAACCAGCTATCAAAACACACAAAAGCAATAGCACACCATTCGTATATGCCCAGGCCATATCAAAGAAAACGTAAAATACTGACATGGGATTGAGTACGTTAGTGTTGCCGTCCGCCAACAGCGATGTTCCACAGAACTGGAATTCGTTCCAAAAAGGTATTTGCCCGCTCAACATCTCTCTCACTGCGTAGGAGAGCCTTGGTAACCAGACATGGTAACCATCTGAACATTGAACGAAGGGCAAGGGTGCAAGAGAAGCTACCATCCAAAGAAACAAGAAGATCAGGGCAAAATACTCCCAGTTCCTTTTTAGTAATTGTATTATACCCCTGGAATTTTCTTGGTCCACGTTCATGTTCGCTTGACCAATCTGAAGGCAAAATGCTGAAAGGGATACCAAAACGGATACGAGACCTCCCCCGCCTCCCACTCAAGACCGAGCTTGTCAAACAGCAAGCACCACTCTTCTTTGGTTTTGAAGTTTAGGGGAACCGGCATCCTCGATGAATAGATATGATTTAACACGACGTCAACGATCGTTAGTAGAAAACTCTGCTTGTCTTCAAATATCAGGAGTGAGTGTCCAACCCTTTTTCCTTCCAGAATCAGTGATTCTATGTGTTCGGAATGGTGCAAAACATCGTTGAACATGACAAAATCAAAGGACAGGTCATCGAAAGGAAGTTCACCTGGGTTTTCCATTTGTTTAAAGGGGATGTTCGTCGTTCGATAGTCAATTATGTCAGTGCCACACAGGTTCAATTCCAGATCTGCTACTAAGACATCTGATACCACACCATTTCCACACCCAACATCCAGGGCCTTCTTCCCTTCTGCGCCCCAATTCTTGTAAGCATCTGCAATTATCTTGGCACGTTTCTTCTGTGTAATACTCATTGTTTCCTGAGTCCAACTATTCCTCTGATTGCCCTAAGATAATTCTTAATATTCTTTCCTCGGAATTCTGTCATCTTCTTGAACAGGAATCGCGGCGAAAAGAAGAAGTCGCGATAAGCTTCATCTATCCACTTCTGTGTGTCCTTCATTAAATAGGGGATTCTCGGATAGTTTTCATCCAACAGGAACTTCTCCCAATAGTCCTTCTCGACGATCCCTGCCTCCACGGCTTGCTCGAACAATCTTGTCTTGGGAAGTGGGGTCGCAGCATTATACATGAGCAAATCCGGTTTCAGTTCTTTGACAAAAGCCAGAGTCTCCTTTGTTTCCTTCTCTGTTTCTTGCAAGTACCCTATTATAAGGTATGCAAAGGTCTCCAGCCCCACCTCCTTTGCCCACCTGAAGACTCGGACGGTATGTCCCTTATCGGTATCCTTGTTCATGAGTCTTAGTATCTTTTCCGAACCACTCTCGATGCCGAACCTCAAACTTCTACAGCCCGCCTTTTTCATCAGTCCAAGCAATGCAGGCGTGACAGAATCGACTCTTGTAGGAGCAATCCACGATACTTTTATGCCTCTACTCAGCAACTCTTCACATAGCCCCTCCACAAAACTTTTCTTGACGGTAAATGTATCCGAAACAAAATTGATTTCTTGTATCCCATACCTGTCTATGACTTCTTCTATTTCATCTGCGACCACTTCTGGACTTCTAAATCGAATCTTTCGGTCCGATGGCTGCTTAAAGCAGAACCCACATCTGAAAGGACACCCTCTCCCCGGGCAAAGCGTGGTCAGCCTGCCCCTGGCAATGATGGCCGCATAACGCTCATAGGGTAAAAGGTCCCTTGCTGGAGGCGGCAACTCATCAAGGTCATCATGAATGAATGGAGGCGTCATTATAACTCTGCCATCCCCGTCCCTGTAGACAATCCCGGGAACATCACTAAAGGGCAAGTTATTGTCAATGGCCTGAATTAGCTTAAACATGGGATGTTCGCCTTCGCCACGTATGGCAACATCGACGAACTCAAACTGCATGGTCTCTTCGGGCATGGCATTTATTTGGGGGCCTCCCATGACAACCTTGATTCCGAGTTCATGAGATGCCCTGGCTACTGCAAGGTCGTCATGAACAGTCGGGGTCATACTGGTTATGCCAACCATGTCCGGCCCAATTCTCGCTATCTTCCTCTTGACTTGATCGATTGAAAGCTCTTCTGCCTCAGCATCTATGATACCCACAGAAACGCCTTTTTCACGCAAATATGCAGCGATGGAGGCAAGCCCGAGCGGCATAACATATCCCACCTCCGATGATAGACTCTTCGGAAGTCTCGTATTCTCCACCTTGGTGGGCCTTGCCCTAACTAGTAATACTCTCATCTCCAACTCTGTTGTTGAAACGTACCAGGGGTGTGTTGCCTTTTCTTGCGTAGATATGTGTTGCAGGCTGAGGCTGTCTGTTCAGCGGACTGCTGGGGTGGCATGCCTTGATCTGTTGATATGAAAGAAACCTATCCAGGGACTAGTGACCTCAGCTTGTATTTCAGTATCACTGCCATCATAACAAGGAAATTTATTCCGATTTTGGCTGAAAACCTCATCAAGGAATACCACTCTCCAGGTTTGAGAAACCATTTCTCTGGGAGTTCAAACCATCCTGCGGGTCCGAATCTGTTGAACACCAGACGAAAGACTCTCTTGGGTCTTAGTGAAAAGAACATGTTGTATTTGATAATATCATTTCTCAGCTCCCCCTCACTCACTCCCTCAGGAACAAAGGAAAGTCTATTTCGCCTAAAGGGATTCTCAGTCAACGAACCGCATGCGTTGAGATTTTCCCAATTATCACCTGGCAGTAACCGACCCTGAGTTCTAGCCATTTCGTACAACTTGGTTCCTGGATAGGGTGTAGCATTGTTGAACCTGACATAAGCAAGATCCAACTCTTTTGCCAATTCATAGGCAGCTTTTCTTTCTTCCGACGTCTCAGTTGGAAACCCTAGAATAAAAGTGCCTGAAACCTGAATTCCATGTTTTTGGATTAGACGAACCCCATCAATAATCTGCTGGAGCGTTTCCCTTTTTTGAACCA
>JAQBAU010000066.1:0-9442 GCA_032126655.1 Desulfobacterales bacterium | reverse complement strand
GGCCCTTCCCTGGTAGAACTAAAGGCAATAAGCGTCCCGTCCGGAGACCAGGTAGGGGACTCATTGTACCCGGCATTTCGGGTCAATTGCTTCCGTCCCCCCCCGTCGGCCCGAATCACATAAACATCGGAAAAGGTATTGCCTGAAGAACCCACATAGGCGATGTAGTTCCCTCCGGGAGACCACTGGGGCCAGGAGTTGTAACTCCCCTCGTATGTCAGTCTGCGAACCTTGCCGTCCTTGACGTTTTGGATGTAGATTTGGGGAGATCCTGATCGGTTCGACACAAACGCAAACTTCTCACCATCAGGTGAATACGTAGGGGCGACGTCGATCCCCCAATGGCGTGTAAGTTTTCGCAGGATCTTTCCGCTTCCACTCAGCAGATAGATAGCGGGGTTTCCTTCATGGGAAAGGGAAGCCGCCAAAGCAAACTGCCCGGGAACCCAAGCCGGCGTAATACTGAATCCATTAAAACTGACCACGGTTTCCTGTTTGTTCTTAATATTCGTGATGAAAAGATCTGGTCGCCCCCGCTTGTAGTCCGTGTAAGCCAGCCATCTCCCATCCGAGGACCAGGCCGGAAACATTGAAATCGCTCCGGTCTTGGTAAACTGCCTGGGATCATATCCGTCAAAATCTGCGATGTAGAGCTCCTTGACCCCTGTTGTTGTCGACACAAAAGCAATCTGGCTGCTGAAGATACCGGGACGGCCCGTCAGACGAAGGATGACCTCGTTGCAGAAGCGGTGGATGATCCGCCTGCTATCCTCCATGCTGCCCGTATAGCGCCTGCCTACAATCAGCCGGCCACTGAAGGTGTCAAAAAGCCGCAGCTCTACCTCAAGCAGGTCCCCGTTATACTTGAATCCGCCCTTTATCAGGAGTTCTGCGCCAATCACGGTCCAGTTGGAAAAATTAATCTCTTGCTGCACAAGGCCCGCTTCTTCCGGGTTTTCCAGAAAGCTCTCGCGGTTAAGGACCTTGAAGAAGCCCGTAAAGTCCAATGATGAGGTCAGTAGATCGGAAAGCTCGTTTGCCACCTGACCCTGGGTTTGTCCTCCGGCCATGTCCCTGAGAACCGGGATGGCTGTTGGGATCTTCCTCAAATAGGGGGCATTTATGTCGATATACACACGCTTTGCTTCGCATGGCCTGGCCGCACAGGTCAGGAGCGCTATAAGAAGCACCAGAATGATGGCAAAGCATGATTTTCTCAATTTCGTACTTTCGTCCTTTCGTATTTTGCAACTTGCGCCTTATGAAGAGGCGTGCTTCCTTTTCTTTCGTCTTTCGATATTCGATATTCGATATTCATCATTCTCTCCTAATACCCGCTCTGCAATTCAGACAGATTAAAGCGAAACCCAACTTCATAAAAGGGCCCACGATAACTTTCAGGCAATGGCGGTAGTGGATCAGATTTCTTCACAGCCTTAAAGACGGTGTCGTCGAAATACGTGTTGCCTGACCTACTTTCAAACCACACATCCCGTATTTCACCCTGTTTCATGATTTTTACGATAATCGTGGCTTCCAAATCAGTACGACCTCGAACCATCTCCTCGGAAAAGGCCCAGTTCCTTTGTATCTGGTGCCAGATTTCGGCGTTGTAGATGTCCAGAAGATCTATCGTCTTCTTACTTTGTCCGCCCGTCGCGGTGCCTCCCCGCATGACCACCCCACCTTCGCTGCCAACCTCCGTTTTCAGCTTATCGATGGCCTCAAGCACCGAGTGTGGTCTTGATTCGACAGTCTCCTTCTCGATCCTCGCAATGGCGCTCTTGATGGCCTTGGACGCATCAAAGGTCTTCTTTTCCGATTTTTTGACCTCCAATTTACTTGGTTCCACGGGTACAGGTTTTTCGAACACCTCCTCTGGTTTCGGCGGAGGAGGCTCTATGGGTTTTGGCTCCGGCTTCACCGGTTCAGCGTCTTCCGCCGGCTTTGGGGGAGGACCGACCTGCCGGGGGGCCGGCTGGCCCTGGGGGGCAGCTCTCGGAAGGCTCACAAGATCCACCTCAACAATAGACGGTATGTATTGTCTATGGCTTCTCAACTGAGGCAGGAAGAGAACACCTGAAAAGAAAAGGACATGAAACAGGACGGAAAGCCCTGTCATTACGACCCAGACACGGAGGGTGCCCGGGCCTTGCTCCCAAAGATCTGCACGGGCAGGCATGGGCTATTTTTGCCTCTTGTCGGTCTCCTTCATCGGCTCGGTGACCATCCCCAACTTCTCCACACCAGCGTTCTTTACTTCTGCCATCACTCGCACGACAACGCCGTAAGGCACACCCTTGTCAGCTCGAAGGTAGACCTTCTGGTCACGACGGCCTTCGTAGATCCTCTTGAGCTTGAGCTGCAGAGCCTCCAATGAGACCTTGAAGTCATTAATGTAAACCTGCTGGCTACGGTCGATCGTGATGACCAGATGCTCTTTTTCAGCAGGAAGCGGATTGGACGTGGTCTTTGGCAGTGACACGTTAACCCCCTGCATCATCATCGGGGCTGTGACCATGAAAATGATGAGAAGAACCAACATGACATCTACCAGAGGCGTTACGTTGATGTCCGACATGAAGGAACTGCTATTGCCACCTTGTGTAGCCATGCGTCTAATTCCCCCTTCGCCTTATGAGGTCTCGTTCTATGAGGTTCAAGAAGTCGGCCGAGAAATTCTGCATCTCTGATTCCAGGATATGGACCTTATTGTTGAAATAATTGAAGGCCACAACGGCTGGTATTGCCGCAGCCAATCCTGCAGCCGTTGCAATGAGGGCCTCTGAAATGCCTGGGGCCACCACCGCCAAACTTGCGGAACCTTTCAGGCCGATGCCTCGAAAGGCGTTCATGATCCCCCAGACCGTTCCAAAAAGGCCGATGAAAGGTGCTGTGTTTCCGGTCGTTGCCAAGAAAGGCAGGGCCTTGCCCAGTCCGGTCAGTTCCATGTTGACGGCTCGCCGCAGCGCCCTTTTGACGTTATCACCAGCAACCATGTTTTGAGTCAGCAATCCTTCGTCCGCATTGATGTCACCCGTGGCCGCCGGCTGTGATTTGTTCACCCTTCTGAGTTCCACATAAGCTACACGAAATACCCTCGCAACGGGGCTGTGCCGAAGACGTTTTGAGGCTGCAAAGGCCTCGGCAAGATCACGGCTATTCCAAAAGATATCAAGGAAATGGGCCGATTCTCTTCGGGCTCTTCTAATAGACCGATACTTTGCGAAAATGATGGCCCAGGAAGCGACCGAAAAGAACAGCAGTAACAATAGGACAAGACGAACCATCGGGCCCGCGTAAACGATCATGTGAATGAGGTCGCTGCTCGTTGCTTCTAACATGGCACACCTTTCGATAAGGTAGGGTTCTGTCTTTCAATGAGGAACGCAAGGGGCTAAATTATGCGATTCTTGTCCGCAATCACCTTGTTTCCATCCATAAATGGCCATTTTCCGCAATCCCTGCCTGAGGCAGGCAAGTCGGCGTTAATCAGCCGGAGGCTGACAAGTCCTCCAGAGGCGGACAAGTCTGCGGGATCGCTTGTGCGACGTACCAAAAGTACACCTCCGCGCAATCCCTTGATTTGACTCGGGGCATAAATGCCCCTCGCCCCAAGGGGCAGCCTGCCGGCTGTCCAATTTCGCAATGCTGCGAAATAGCCCTTGACCTTGCGAAAAATTCCTCATTTCTGGATTGGAAACTCACGCCAGTACCCATCACCAAGAGACTGATTTATGGATGGGCATTACCTTGCTTTGGAGGGTGGCTTCCTGTTGCGTGGATTCTGTCCCTTTCCATCATTTCTCCTTAACGCAGCTGAGCAAAATGTGTAATTTTGGAGCGAAGTTATATGACGTTCTTGAGGGTGTCAAGTCATTTTCCGGTTGCCTTACTCCCCCCTATTGTATAAATGTAAACTCTGAAAACACAGGGGATACTGCATACAAGCGTTGAGGAGTATAGTCGGTGGAGTGGGCAAAATATTTTTGGCCCAAGGTCCTTTCCCCTGTGCCCTGCGCCTTATGCCTTGCGCCCGTACTTAGACGCCACGTGACGGCGCGGAAACCATAGGTAATTACTGCAGAGACTGTCCAGAGGCTACAGCATTTATGAAAGCTATCGCAAACCTCCTTTTTGAGGCCCGAATCCTGAAAGGCATTCCAAGGTCCGGGTTCAACTTCCTGGGGTCTGGCAGTGAATCAGTGGCTGATCACAGCTTTATGACGACCTTTATAGGTTATGTCCTGTCGCATGTGGTCCCGGAAGCAGACGCGCTGAAACTTCTTCAGATGTGCCTGATTCATGATCTCACGGAAGCCAGAACCGGTGATCTGAACTATGTTCAAAAGAAGTACCTTGCAGTTGATGAATCTCTGGCTGTTAAAGATCTTACGGAGAATCTTCCCTTTGGTGAGGCCGTGGCCGACCTCATAGAAGAGTTTAATGCGGCAGAGACTCTGGAAGCGCTGCTTGCCCATGACGCGGATCAACTCTCCCTTGTCTTGGAACTGAAAGCCCTGCAAGATGCAGGAAACGATGGACCCGAAACCTGGCTTCCCCATGTGGTAGGCCGGGTTAGAACCAGTGCTGGTCAATCCCTCGCAAAGGAGATCCTGAATACCGCCTCAGATGAGTGGTGGTTTGTGGAGAAGAACGATACAGATGATGTTTGATGCTATCATTGGCCAAGAACGCCCCGCCCGGTTCTTGACCCAAATGCTTGAGAAGAGGAGTATTCCCACCGCCTTGCTGTTTACGGGAGTGGACGGGATTGGCAGACAGAGGACGGCTATAACCTTGGGCATGGCACTCAACTGCCCGAATCCTGTGGGCGTGTCGGCTTGTGGAAAGTGTGACTCGTGTCGCAAGGTGATTTCCGGATCCCACCCTGACATTGTCACCGTAGAACCTGAGGGGGTATTCATCAAGATTGACCAGGTGCGGGACATATCCAGGCAGCTGAGATTCGCCCCCCTTGAGGGAGGCTGGCGGATCGTGATTATCAATGATGCCCAGGCGATGAACCTTGAAGCATCGAATGCTATGCTCAAGGTCTTGGAGGAACCGCCCAGGCACACAATCTTCATCCTTACTGCAAGTCAGACAACAGACCTGCTTCCCACGATTGTCTCTCGGTGTCAGCAAATTGCTTTCAGGCCGATTCCCCACGAAAAAGTGGCGCAGCTTTTGATCGAGGACCGGGGGCTTGACAGGCAAACGGCGAGGACGCTGGCAATAACAACAAAGGGAAGCCTCGGCAAGGCGCTGTCAATGGATGTAGAAAAGTGGAAAGCGTGGCGTAGCAGTCTCGTTGAGCAGATTTCAACGCTTTCCGGAGAGACGATTCAGCCTCTCTTTGCCTTTGCGGAGTCCTTGTCCGGAGCCAAGGATAGACTCGCCGATGCTCTGGAGATGATCATGATGTGGTTCAGAGACGTTCTTATGTTTAAGGTCACTCCGGACAGGATTATTAATGAGGACTTTGAGACCAAGATCCGGTTGGCTTCGCAAAGGGAGTCAGTCAGTTCGCTCTTGGAAAAGGTGGAAGCTGTGCATTCTGCACAAAAGGCCATTTCGCGGAACGCCAATGCCCGGCTGACCATAGAGGTGATGCTCCTGCACCTCCGAAGAAGTGACCAAACAGCAGTGCAGTGAGATGAGGTTGACGACTGGACCAGACTTCCTGTAAAGACTCTTTTTTGTCTTTTAATTTTAGGCACTCTAGTGCACTTTAGGCACTTTCATCGGAGCCAATTATGGGTAAAATCGTCGGCGTAAGCGTGGGACCTGGAAGCAGGGTGTACACCCTTGATGCCGGTCTCTTTGTGCTCTCCCCCGGCAGTCAGGTCATTGTGGAAACCGAGAACGGGCTGGAGTTCGGCTCTGTAGCCACACCCCCCAGGCCGGCAACCGATGAAGAGTTGAAGATTCCTATGAAAAAGGTCTACCGCCTAGCAAACGAACGGGATATAGCCCAGCGCACAGAGAACCTGGACATGGAAAAGAAATCCCGTGTCTACTGCCAGGAATGCATCCATGAACTTGGGCTGGAAATGAACCTCGTTTCTGTACGAAGCCAATTTGATGTCACCAAGCTTACCTTTTATTTCACAGCCGATGGGCGCGTCGATTTTCGAGAATTGGTCAAGATGCTGACCAAGGAGTACCGGATGCGTATTGAACTGCGCCAGATCGGCGTGCGCAACCGGGCAAAGATATGCGGTGGAATCGGAAGGTGCGGAAATACTCTGTGCTGTGCCACCTTCATGAAAGACTTCGCGCCTGTGTCAATTCGAATGGCCAAAGAGCAAGGCCTTTTGCTGAATCCGTCCAAGATTTCGGGCCTGTGTGGACGACTGATGTGCTGTTTAGCCTTTGAACACCAGGCATACTGTGATCTCAAATGTAAGTTTCCGGAAGCCGGAAAACGGATCCGGACGAAATTGGGGAACGGCAAGGTACTTAGACAAAACATGTTGAAGGAATCAATCACCATCAAGACCGACGAGGGTGATGAGCTGGACGTCGGATTGGATCAGGTCATCGAGGAGACAGCTGCGTGAGTGTATTCTACATTACTACCCCTATCTACTACGTGAATGCCCGTCCCCACCTTGGGCATGCTTATACAACGGTGGTTGCCGATGTCTTGAATCGATTCCGCAAGATGTGCGGCGAGGAAACCTATTTTCTCACAGGGACGGATGAACATGGTGACAAAGTGGTCCAAGCAGCCAAGGACGAGGGCATGAGCCCACTAGCTTACGCGGATCAGATCAGCGGACTGTTCAAAGCCATGTGGCCCGAACTCGATATAGAATATGACTACTTTATACGAACCACAGACCCGGCGCACATCAAGGTTGTCAAGGAAGTCCTCCAACAAATCTATGATAGCGGAGACATTTACTTTAGTGAATACGAAGGCGCATACTGCTTTGGATGTGAGCGTTTCTATGTAGAACGTGAGCTGGTAGATGGCAGGTGTCCGGACCACAAGACGATTCCTGAAGTGATCAGCGAATCCAATTACTTCTTCAGGATGAGCAAATATCAGGAGTGGCTCATCGATTACATCAACACGAATCCTGACTTCATACGCCCCGAACGTTACAAGAATGAGGTGCTCGCCTTTTTGCGGGAACCTCTCGAGGATCTCTGCATTTCCCGTCCTAAGAGTCGGCTTCAATGGGGCATTACCCTCCCGTTTGATGACAACTACGTGACGTATGTCTGGTTCGATGCCCTTCTAAACTATATCTCTGCCTTGGGATACCCTGATGGTGAACTCTTTGAGAAGTTGTGGCCAGGTGTCTCCCACCTGATAGCAAAGGATATCCTCAAACCGCACGGCATATACTGGCCGATCATGTTAAGGGCCGCGGGAATTCCGCTCTATCAGCACCTGAACGTTCATGGCTACTGGAATGTGGACGAAACCAAGATGTCAAAGAGTCTTGGGAATGTCGTAGATCCCCTTGAGTTAAAAGGAGTGTACGGTGCAGATGCATTTCGTTATTTCCTGATGCGGGAGATGGTCTTCGGCCTTGATTCGAGCTTCAATGAAGAGGCCTTTGTTCAACGCTACAACTCAGATTTGGCTAATGACCTTGGGAACCTGTTCAGTCGCAGCCTGACCATGGTTCACAAATACTTTGAAGGGGTGGTCCCACAAGCGGTCCCGGGGACGGAGAGCGGTCTGGACTCGGCCTTGGTAGCCAACTCTGAGAAGGCATTACAGGATTATCATAAAGCCATGGAGGAATATGCCTTTCACAAGGCCCTGATGGCGATTTGGGAATTCATCAACCACATCAACAAATACATTGACGTGACTGCCCCGTGGGAACTTGCCAAGAGGAAGGAGCTGCACGAAGAATTGCAGACAGTCCTTTATAATATCATTGAGGGGCTCCGTATCATTGCCGGGCTGATCTATCCCATCATGCCGCGGACCGCCCGAATCATGCAAGAACATCTGGCATTGTCATCGCCAGAGTCATTCCAGACACTTGCCGACCTCAGCGTTTGGGGGAAGACAGCTCCCGGCACCCAGCTCCCGAAAACGCTTACCCTCTTTCCAAGGATCGAGCAGACTAAAGTTCAGTCCTCAGGCCGCGAGGCAAACATGTCAAAGGAAGCATCCATCTCCGAAAAGGCCGAGATTCCCCTGGAAGCGTTTCAAAAAATGGACCTTCGCGTCGCCACGGTCCTTGACGCCGAACCTGTGCCAAGATCAAAAAAGCTTCTCAAATTGAAGGTAGATATGGGAAAAGAACAGACCGTGGTTGCTGGAATCGCGGAAAACTACGATCCCGAAGATTTGATTGGAAAACAAGTTGTTGTTGTGGCAAACATCAAACCCACCAAGTTGATGGGCATCCTGTCGCATGGGATGGTCTTGACTGCCACGAACAAGGGAACCTGCCGGTTGGTCACTGTGGACGGGCCTGCAGAGCCCGGCACCCGCCTCACCTAGAAGCCATTTCAAAATCTCATCTAACGCCCGATGGCTGTGTTGAGGGCCTGTTGTTTTGCTGCGCAAAACCTGAACATAGACGCCTAACGGCGCGCTTAAGTACTTGCTTCGCTTTATACTTAAGGCCATCCCGCCGCTGGCGCTCTGGCGGTTCACGCAAAACGCTCAACATACTACCGTGTATGCCTGCGCTTTTTCATCGGCCCTCGCCTTGCCCTCGAACGCTATCTAAGCTTTTGAAACGGCTTCTATTCCTCCCGTACAAACGCCCCTACTTGTATAGATTTTGTCTATATCAATGCCCTGATCCTATCGATATTAAGTATTGGACTTCTACAATCTTTATCAAGTAGTTTTTAGTTACAAAAACAACCCCTTGCCTCACCAGAAAAACAGGAGCAGGGAGAGGCACCAAATTGCAGAACCTGAAAAACATACTGGTCTCATTGTGGACATATCGTCTGGTCCGCATCTCACTGGGTATCATCTTTGTCTGGGCCGGCTCGGCAAAGCTGTTAGACCCTGAAAGTTTCGCTGACATCATCTCTGCCTATGAGCTGGTGCCGGAGAAGTTACTGATACCAGTGGCGTTCGTTCTTCCGGCAGTGGAGCTGGTGGCCGGGCTTTGCCTGATCTTCGATGTGCGAGGCAGCTTGACCATCACCCTCGCTCTACTGGTAATGTTCGCCTTTGTCTTGTGGTTTGGAATCCTCAAGGATCTGGACATTGACTGCGGTTGTTTTTCCGCAGACGAGCTGGCGGAACATGACTCATTGAGGTCTGCTTTGTATCGAGATCTGGGAATGTTTGCCGCAGGGCTTTATCTTTTCTGGTGGCGCTGGGCCACCAGATCCTCTGCCCAGGACATCTTTTCCCTGAAAGCCTTTGTTAAACGGGACAGCTCCCTAAGAAGGCTCAGACAGACTGCTTCATAAATTGTGAAGCCTCCCCGCCCTGAAG
>JAQBAU010000065.1:0-40566 GCA_032126655.1 Desulfobacterales bacterium | reverse complement strand
TAGGAAACCTGGCTGGGGGAATTGCCCACGACTTCAACAACATCTTACAAGCTGTTTTGGGTAATGTCAGCTTGCTTCTGTTTGACTTTGATGAGCAAAGCCCTCATTTCGGTAAGCTGAAGCAAATAGAATCGGCTTCTGAACGTGCTAGTGCCCTGGTTAGGCAGCTCCTCACTTTTAGCAGAAAAGAAGAAAGCCAACTTCGCCCCCTTGACCTGAATTCCGAGGTTAAAGATGTCCAGGCGCTCCTTGGCAGTACTATTCCCAAGATGATTGACATAGAGCTTCAACTTGATCCCGAACTGAGGATGATTGATGCTGATCCAGTGCAGGTAAATCAGATTTTGATGAACCTGGCCGTGAACGCCCGAGATGCTATGCCCGAAGGTGGAAAGTTGGTTGTCGGTACCAAGAATGTTGTCCTTGATGAGGAGTTTTGCCGCACTCATTCGGGTCTAAGGCCTGGAGGACACGTCATGCTCTGGGCTTCGGATACTGGCCACGGCATAGAGAAAAGTGTGGTGGACCACATCTTTGAGCCCTTCTACACAACCAAGGGCCCCGGAGAAGGAACAGGTCTGGGACTTTCCACAGTATACGGAATTGTGAAGGGTCATCACGGCCACATAAAATGCGAGAGTGATCGTGGTGTTGGCAGCACTTTCAAGATCTATTTAAGAGCTTTGATTAGGACAGAGCAGCCCCTTGCCCAGGAAAAGGGTGAAGAGTTTCTGGATACCAAGGGTACAGAAACCATTCTGCTGGTGGATGATGAAGCTGGCACGAGGGGCTACGGTAAAGAGCTGCTCCAAGGGTACGGCTACACGGTTCTTACAGCAAAAAGCGGTGAGGAAGCCCTGGAGGTTTTTGGTAGACAAGGACGGCGTATTGACCTTGTGATCCTGGATTTAATTATGGCTGGCATGGGAGGCAAGCTCTGTCTTGAGAAGATATTGAAGCTCGACCCCCACGCCAGAGTGCTGATAACCACCGGACATGCAGATAGTGATCTCGTGGGGGAAACGCTCCGAGCGGGTGCCTGGAACGTGTTGCACAAGCCTTTTCGTGCTCATGAGATGGCAAAGATGATCAGGCGCGTCTTTGATGAGAAATCCGTACCTGATACAACTGCTCGTAAAAGAGACCGGGCGCTTAGGATAGTGAGTTGATGACTTTCCTTCCAGCGTGGCCAAGTGCTCCACCTAGCCTCACTTGGCTGACCTCCTGACAGCATGAAGATTAGTTCCGTCAATGTCTACAAAATAACCCTCCCCTTCCAATTCACCTTTTCCCATTCCCAAAAAGACGCCAGATCAGTGGATAATATCGTGGTAGAGATACTGACTCATTCCCAAGGTCTTAGAGGTTACGGAGAGGGGGGCCCGAGACCCTATGTCACGGGGGAAACCCAAGACACTGCTGTCCGGGATATAGAACTCTTGTGTCTTGATGATCACTTCCCTCGGGACCTTCATCACGTTGAACAGATATGGGCTTTCATAGAGTCTGCCACTTCCGACAAGAGTCACAATGCTGCACTGTGCGCTCTGGAAGTGGCCCTTTTGGATTTATTGGGGAAAAAAGAAAGTAGAAACGTCTTGCATTATCTCCCCATGGATTATGCTACGGACAATATACATTATGGGGCTACCATCCCCATTGCGGACCATGATATAATTCTCTCGATGTTCAGGAGAATGAAGGAACTTGACATGGCGGATGTCCGCCTAAAAATGGGGAGAGATTTCCAATGGAACCGGAGAGCATTAGAAATTCTTCGGCAGGTCCTGGGCTTGGATTGCGACGTGAGAGTAGATGTGAATGGAGACTGGGACCTGACTCTGGCCAAGCAGCATCTTACTCTGCTCGACGCCCATGGAGTGAGACTTTTGGAACAACCCCTGCGGCCGCTTGACCGCGGCTGGGAAGACCTATTGGCCCTAGCTAAACCCCACAACTTGAAGTTCATGGCCGATGAGTCTGTGTGTTCTCTTGAAGACATGGAAAATGCCATTTCAAAGGGATACTTTGATGTGATCAATGTGCGTCTATCCAAGTGTGGAGGCTTTTTCAACTCGCTGAGAATAATTCGGCGGATTCGAGATGCCGGACTCAATTATCAGGTGGGATGTCAACTGGGGGAGTCGGGTATACTATCGGCAGCAGGGAGGGCGCTGTCCGCCGTGAGCTGTGACGCCCTCTATTACGATGGGTCTTATGATGCCTTCTTGCTCAAAGCAAACCTCACTACCGAACACGTGACGTTCAGCCATGCAGGCAGAGCAGTTCCTCTACAAGGCCCTGGGCTTGGAATTACGGTGGAACCCAAGAATCTGGATCGGTTCTCCAACTCGATTCTAACTGTTAGCCTACCATAAATATGTCGTAACAGATTGATTTGAAATGGCAAGGAGAGGTCCCGGAATCATGAGTCCAGATATGGACAGTGAATACATCACATGGAAAAGAAGTCAGGCTGGTACATTGGAGAGTTTGTGTGACAAGCAGGTCTGGATTCTATTCTCGGGCGGCAAGGATTCATCCCTGGCCCTCCAATTCATGTTGGCAGCCAGCAAGGAACTCAACTTTGAATTCGAAGTTTTATGTGGCACTTTTCCAAGACACAGATATACCATGTCAGTGGTCAGTAGAATTGATACATTCTGGAAAGACAGGGGTGTGAAGATCCAGTGGCATGAGGTGAACGAGTCCGACGATTCCCTAGACCATGATGATGGCCCGTGCATTGTTTGTCAGCAGGCGAGGAGACGAGGGCTATATCAATTGATAAGCAATAGATCCCCCGACTTAGAAAAACTGGTCCTGATAACTGCTTATACCCTTTGGGATCTCGTCAGCTATTGTCTGGAATGCCTGACGGCAGTCGAATTTGGCAAATCAGGTGCAGAACACAGGACAGCAGGTCAAATGAGATTTGCAGAGGTGGGACAGCGCTTCTACCCGCTGTTGAAAATGAAAAGTGGGCTCACCATTTATAGGCCCGTGCTAGCATACAATACACAGGAAGTCGTCCGCATTATTCGGTCTGCTTCGATACCCATACTCAGTATCCCGTGTCGCTACGCCCAGCTTAGACCCAAGAGGATCCTGGAAACCTACTTCGAGTCAATGGGGTTGCGTTTTGACTGTTCACAAGTACTCCGGTTTGCCGAGTCCTGTCTCAATCTTCCCTCCCTGGAAGAGATCGAATCCATGAGTGACGAAAGGTTCTTAACAAGGACATTTTAACCACTCAACGCACCTTACAAGGCTCCTCACCAGCCAAAGCAAGTAAAATGCAGACCAAGAGTAGAAGTGCGGTGACAGCTGAAGCCCAGACATGGAAAGCGTGTTCGGCGAAGCATTGACTGTTTATTCTTTTCGTTGCACTGAGCATAGAGACATCGAAAAGTGCGCAATCGACCAATCATCCGTGAAGAGGGTCTACATTCATACAATCGCCTGCTCGTCCGCCCATTTAACCAAACCCGCGGTATACGGGGTTTCCAGTTTTCGGCTGCTCGGTAGAACCCTAATAGTAAAACCGTATTTTCCTGTCTCGCCGCAGGGTATCTCAACCTGAAAGTGATAGTTTCCGTTACCGCTGGAACCTGTTGCGCTCATCTGCACGGTATCTCTTTGGGTAAACTCATCCCTGAGGCTCAACGGCCCAAAATAAGCCTCCACATCTACATCTTCCGGGTCAAGCTCATTCAAGAAGATCTCGGCCTCGATCTTGAGCCGTCCTAATACAGGTAATGGTTTGCCGTCTTGGACACCCACGCGATCAATCCTGATTTGATCCCAGTTAGTCATGATCTTCTGTCGCCACAGGGCAAGGTCTCTGGCGCCTTGCATATCCTCTCTCGAAAGATCATTGTGACGCCTTGAGGCGCTGATGTAGCATTCATTGGTATAGTCCTGAGCCATCCTGTGGCTATTGAAAATTGGGCAGAGATGGCCCATCGCTGCCTTCATTTTCTCCAACCAGCCGCTTGGTAAGTTGTCCAGGCCCCGATCATAAAAAAGCGGCACGATTTCTCGCTCCAAAAGGTTATAGATATCGCGGCTCTCCACCTCGTCCTGAAGGTGCTGATCTTCATAGGTCTCGCCCCGGCCAATGGCCCAGCCGTAACTCTGGTCATAGGCTTCATCCCACCATCCATCCAGGGTGCTGAGGTTCAAAACCCCGTTGGGAATCGCCTTCATCCCGCTTGTTGCACATGCCTCTAACGGTCTTCGGGGCGTGTTCAGCCATATGTCGCACCCCTGAAGCATCATTTGGGCCACCCTGATGTTGTAGGCCTGGATGAACACAAATCTATGGCGCACATCTTCTCGATTGGCAAAATGGACAATCCTTCTAATGAGTTCCTTAGCCGGGCCGTCCTGAGGATGAGCTTTGCCCGCCACAATGATCTGAATAGGGCGTTCAGGATGGGTAAGCAACTTGATAAGCCGCTCCTCGTCCCTAAGAATCAAGGTCGCACGCTTGTAGGATGCAAAGCGACGGGCAAGCCCGACAGTCAAGATCTCGGGGTTGAGTACGTCTGCAGAGGCATCCACTTCTCTAGCCGAGGCACCCCAATTCCCCAGCTGTTTTCTGAGGTTCTGTCTTGCAAAGGCAACCAAGCGCTCCCGTCGCCTCTCATGGCTACGCCACAGTTCTGAATCCGGAATCCGCTCCACCTGTTTCCATACTTTCTTGCTGTCTGGATCTTCGACCCAGTTCGGTCCTAAATATCGGTCAAAGATTTCTGCCATCTCCTGGGAAATCCAAGACGGAATGTGAATCCCGTTGGTGACTGAGTAAATGGGGATATCTTCCACGGGGTGTTTGTGCCAGATCCTTTTCCACATGTCTCGAGAAGTCACCACATGCAGCCGACTCACAGCAGTTGCGTGGGCAGAGAGACGCAGCGCAAGCACCGTCATGCAAAATAATTCGTTATCATTGGCGGGGTCCTGTCGGCCAAAGCCCATAAATACCTTGAAAGCAATTCCCAGGGATTCGACATAATCGCTGAAGTGTGCGTGCATGAGTTCGGGCGAAAAAGTATCGTTTCCTGCTGGCACGGGGGTGTGAGTCGTGAAGGTATTCGTGGCAATCACAAATTCCCTTGCTGCATCAAAGGACAGACCGTGCTCCTCTTTGAGGATACGAATCCGTTCCAAGGCAGACAAGGCAGAGTGACCTTCATTCATATGGTATACAGTAGGCTCTATACCCATAGCGCGAAGAGCCCGAACGCCACCAATGCCGAGGACGATCTCCTGTCTGAGTCGCATCTCCCAGTCACCCCCATACAGCCTGGCAGTAATGTGGCGGTGCTCGAGGGCATTCTCTTTTACGTTGGTATCAAGTAGGTAAAGGGGCACGCGACCAACCATAAGACACCATATCTGAATCTTGACTGACTCGCCGCGGATGGAAATCTCGGTCGTTACGGGATGCCCATCTCCATCCCTCATAAGTTGGACTGGCATGTTGGAGAAATCGATTTCAGGATAGGCCTCTTGCTGCCAGCCGTCGGCATTCAGGTACTGCTGAAAATACCCTTCATGGTAGAAAAGACCCACCCCCACCACGGGATAATTCAAGTCGCTTGTAGATTTCAGATAATCTCCTGCAAGTATTCCCAACCCACCAGAATAGATGGGCAAACACTGTGCCAGCCCAAACTCTGCCGAGAAATAGGCAACCTGTAATCGATCTAAATCACGGGCTTTGGGGTCCGGTGGGGGCTCTACAGACAGATAGGTTTCCAGCGCCTCGTGGAGGCGGTCCATCTGGGCCAGAAAGCCTGCATTCTCCGCCAATTCCTGGAGGCGGCCCTGGCTAATGGCCCCAAGCATATAACATGGGTTGTAATTCGAAGACTCCCAAAGCTCAGCGTCCATACGTCGAAAGAGGTTACCGATGTCATGGTGCCAGCTGAACCACACGTTGTTGGCGAGTCCCTCCAGAGGTTTTAGCCTTTCAGGAAGTGTGGCAAGTACATTGTACGTGTAAATCGCCTTCATGAGCCCTTCGTTCCTTTGCACACAACGGCCAATTTGGCCTTGAGTTCTGCCAGATCAAAAGATTTGACCACATAGTGGTCAGCGGCAACTGATTTCACATCCTCTCTATAAGAGTCGTAGGCGGTGTTCAGAATAACCGGAAGGTCCGGGTAGGCATTTCGGATTTCCTGCAAAAGGTCGAGCCCGTTGCAGTCTTCCATACGTATATCCAGAATCACAGCGGAAGGTTGAGAGGAGCCGATAAGTTCCAGCACATCCAGGCACCTGCCCGTAGCAACAACCTCGTAGCCTTCATCCTCCAGTTCCTCTGAACAAAGGGTCCGAATGCTTTTCTCATCATCAACGATCAATATCTTGGCCATAACGCCCCCTTTAGGTTTGTGCTGGGTCACTAGTTGATAGGAGCACCCCTTCGATAAAAGGATCCAGGTTGCCATCCAGAACACCGTTGACATTTCCTACTTCAAGATCGATGCGATGGTCTTTGACCAATTGATAGGGATGCAGGGTGTAGGATCTGATCTGGCTTCCCCAGGCTATCTCTTCCTTCTTCTTGTAGTCTGCCTGCCTCGCCGCTGCCCTTTTTTCTTCTTCGTGTTCGTACAACCGTGATTTCAAGACCTTCATAGCAATGGCCTTATTGCGGTGCTGGGAAGACTCTTGTTGACATTGCGCCACGATACCTGTTGGCAGATGAGTGACGCGAATGGCAGAACTGGTTTTGTTTACGTGCTGACCGCCTGCTCCGCTGGACCGGAAAGCGTCGACGCGGAGGTCCTTTTCCTCAATGTCTATGACAACGCCCTCGCTAAGTTCCGGATAAACAGAGACGGAAGCAAAAGATGTATGACGACGGTTACTGGCATCGAATGGAGACATGCGGACAAGGCGATGGATACCGATCTCGCCTTTCAGATATCCGTAGGCATAACGGCCGGTGGCAATAAACGTGACACTCTTTATGCCAGCCTCCTCACCAGGTTGAACATCTACAACGTTAGTTTTGAAGTCCTTGCGCTCAGCCCAGCGAAGGTACATACGAAACAACATCTCGACCCAGTCTTGCGCCTCAGTTCCCCCTGCCCCGGCATTGATCGAGATAATGGCGTTCTTCCCATCGTCTTTGCCGCCGAGCATGCGTGCCAGAGCCATTTTATCGACAGCATCTTCCAGCGTGTCAAGTGTCTCAGAAACCTCCCGGACGCTCCCCTCGTCATTCTCTTCTACCGCGAGGTCCAAAAGGACTCCGGCGTCCTCCAACTCATCGTGGAGCTGTTGCCAGGAATTGATGATACCCCCAAGCGTGGTTCTTTCCCTGAGGATTTCTTTGCTTTCCCCCGGAGCATCCCAAAAGCCGTTCTTGGATATAATCCTTTCGATTTCTTCAAGTCGTTTCTGTTTGTCATCTAAGTCAAAGATAGCCTCTGAGTTGTTCCAGCCTATTTCGAAGAGATTGGATCCTGCTCTCTAGTTCAAGCGACATAGCAGTCCCTCCTTATTTGTGTGTTATTTGTTGTTTTCTGTATGAGTATTGCCGAAATGTGGAACGATGATAGACATTCACTACCTGTGAACGAATCTCCTCCAAAATGCCCCTATCCATAAAATTAGGCTCGTCAAAATGCATCCTATGGCAAAAATGTCACCATGACGAGCATAAAAGCTCTTGTGGCTCATCATCGGAAGAGCCCGGCTTCGCATCGCCTCCTCAAACAGAGGTGTCTGGTCAAGAAGCCTGCCTACAGGATCCACATAAGCGCTGATACCCGTATTGGCTGCCCTGGCCACCACCAAATGGTTTTCAACCGCCCTGAACACGACCATCGACAGATGCTGATAAGGAGCGCTTGATTTGCCAAACCAAGCGTCATTTGTGATGTTGATCAACAGTTGGGCACCGTTTTGAACCATTGAACGTGCCAGTTCCGGAAAGATGGCCTCGAAGCAGATCAACATCCCGATCCTTTCGTTACCCCACGAGAGGACTTGCCCCTTCTGTCCGGAGTCAAAATCTCCGACGGCCTCCACTATCTTTCCCAAGAAAGGAAAATAGCGCTTGAGAGGCACATACTCACCATAAGGAACGAGATGTACCTTATCATATTTGCCCACGACTTTGCCAGTTGGGCCAACCAAATAGGCACTGTTGTAGTATCGGATTCCCTGACCGGTTCTGCGAAAGGAAGGACTGCCAAGAAGGAAATGGACCCCGGAGGTGCGCACAAGTTCAAGAGTTTCCGCGGTGAGATCTTCGTCGTGCAAAAAGTAAAACGGAAGTGCAGTCTCTGGCCATATGATGAGTTCCGGGATCGTCTTCAGAGCATCAGTTGACAGGGTTGCATAACGCCGTAGGGTCTCATGTTGAGACGAAGGAAGCCACTTAACCGACTGGTCAATGTTCCCCTGTACCAGCACAACAATTCGTTTGGGTGCGTCCTCAATAATCCTGTCAGTTTTTTCTATACGCCAGGCGCCGTAAGCCAGAAACCCACCTAACACTAGACCGACCCCAACGAGGGGTTTCCATGCAAGTGTCCTATTCCTGAAGACAGTGTTCGAGAATTCAAAGAGCACGCCGTTTACGGCCATAATAAGGGCCGAAAGACCATATACGCCTAATATATCTGAAATCTGAATCAGGTGCAACTGATCGTATTGCGAGTGGCCAAGGTTCTCCCATGGAAACCCTGAGAGAAGGAATGATTTGATATATTCCAGGGCCACCCAGAAAAAGGGGCCAATCAAATAGAAGGGGAGAGACCTTTCACGGAGTTGACTGACAGCCACTGCAAAGAGCCCTGGATATACGCTTAGGTAGAAAAGAAGCAACATGAAGATAACTACAGACAAGAGGGCCGGCACGTGGCCATAGTGGTTTATGACCCCCACGATCCAGTACAAGAGGGTGCCGTAATGGACCAATCCGGTCAGAAATCCGAGCTTAAAACTCGTGCGAGGTGAAACCCCCTTTATGGCGTACAAAAGCGGAACAAAGGCGACCCAGGCAAACCCTCCCCAATCGACCTTCGGAAATGAAGCGGTCATTAACAGCCCGGTTGTCACTGCCAGTATGATGCTGCCGAGCCTTGCCCCTATAACCATTCTTACCACGAGCAACCCCCCAATATCTTTCACAAATATTTTATGATAGGTAGCATTTTCTTGACGATAAAAAAAGAGAAATTCTGTGGGGTCGTGCTGACTTATTATCGCTCTCTTTGAAAGAGAGCGAGGTGCACGGGCCTTTATCTTCCTTAAAACGAATGGGGGCAAGAGCCCCTTGACAGTAGGCCCTGTTTTGTTTAAATTGAACGTTCAAGATCGGCTAACGTTTCGCTAATATCGAAGCCAGCCGACAACTTGTTGGCCTTTGTTTGCCCTGTTGCGTTGTTGGTCCATTTTTGGTCGTTGAGAATGCACGATCTGTCATCTGCTTCACCTATGCAAATCATAGGAAGGTCCGTGATTCCTTCATCATGAAAACCGATCTTCGTGAACTGCTTACCAGGCTGGAAACTGCCACCCACCTTCCTACCCTTCCTCACATCCTCCTGAAATTGGTACAAGTTTGCGATAGCGAACTCAGCACGACCAAGGATATATCCCGGATCATCGGCAGTGATCCTTCCTTGACCACAGGCCTGATGAGACTGATCAGTTCTGGCCATCATGCCCTGCCTCACAGGGTGACCAGCGTTGAACAGGCTGTACCTCACATTGACAGGAATACGATCAAGAACCTCGCTGTTAGTGTATCAGTGTATCAGGTTTTCAGGCAAACTGGAGATCAATCTGCTGCCCACGCATTGAAGCAGTTTTGGCGGCACTCCTTGATGTGCGCAACCCTGGCGCAGCTGATTGCTCAGAGGACCTTCTACCCTGCACCCGATGAGGCGTTTCTGTCGGGACTTCTTCATGATATTGGGAAGTTGGTCTTATGGGCAGCTTTTTCTGGAACGGAGTCCGCCGAGGATCTGTTCCTGGCAAGTGAAACGCGCTCGGGAACAACGCACTACGAGGCGGGGGCTTGGATGATCCGCCAGTGGAACCTACAATCGTTTATGGCCGATGCAGTACGTTACCACCACGAGCCCGTGCAAAGAGTTGTAGATGCCCTCCCCTTAGTCAAAATCGTATTTGTTGCCAATGCTCTCTGTTCAGAAACGGTTCAAGAAACTGATGCCAAGTTCAAGACAGCAGAACGGGTTTTCGGGTTTACCGCATCAGAAGTCGAAGAGCTGATGTCATTGGCAGATAAAGAGGTAGGCCGGGTAGCAGAGTCGTTTGGGATAGAGTTTGGCCCTCCCGGCACTCTCCATCAATCAATTGCCGAAAAAGATGCTGAAAAGCAACAAGAGCTTGTCCGTGCAGTCAGACAAATTTCTCTGCTTCAAGGTACAATCCAAAACGTGCTTGTGGCTGAGAGCGAGGAATCTGTGCTGGAAGTTGTTGGGCAGGGCCTCATGGTCTTGTTTGATGTTAATAGTCCTTTCTTTTTTATGTATGACCGAGAAAGGGATGTGCTGCTTGGAAAACACGGTGGAGTATCCAGTCAAGATTATCTGATGCAAGAATTTGTGATTCCCGTCGAGAAGAAAACATCACTTCTGGCACAATCTCTTTCCCAGGGAATGCCTCTGGACTCTTTCGGCCGACTTGGAGAAGCTGATCTCAGCATTGCAGATAACCAAATCATCGGTCTAATGAAAAAAGAGGGGATGCTCTGTCTTCCCATGACTGCCCAGAAGCAACCTGTGGGTGTGATTGTCCTCGGAGTGGATGAAGCGCAGTTCACAGGCTTGTCTGGGGAAATCAACCTCTTGAAGATCTTTGCTGACCAGGCCGCTTTGGCCGTGGTTACCGTTGGTGCCCGACAGACCCAGGCAACGCCGGTTCAATCAGAGAGTCTCACAACGTCATCAGCTGCAGTCAGAAAAGTGGTCCATGAAGTGAGTAACCCATTAGGTATCATAAAGAACTATCTCAAGATCCTTGGGCTCAAACTGGCTAAAGACAGCCCTGCTCAGGAAGAAATAAAGATAATTAACGAAGAAATCGATCGGGTTTCCGGCATCGTGCATGGGTTGTCCCAGATTTCGCAACCAGGAGAGCAGAAAAAAGAGCCGGTTGACATAAATATCTTAATATCTGATCTAATCAAAATTTCGCACGACGCTCTTCTGATGCAATCCGGTATCAAGGCACACCTTAAGCTGGGATCCTCGTTGCCGTTCGTGATGACAGACAAAAACGGGCTGAAACAGGTCTTCATCAACCTCATTAAGAATGCGGTTGAGGCTATGCCTGAAGGCGGAAACATCTATGTCGATACTCGCATGGCCTCCGATGGCTTGGGAACCGAAGTGGAAGAGGGCATAGCCGGAAATCAGCAGTATGTGGAAACCACCATCAGAGACGATGGGTCAGGAATTCCTGATGTCATTAAATCGCGGCTGTTTGCGCCGTTTGTTACCTCTAAAGGAGAGGGGCATGCTGGATTAGGCTTGTCCATTTCGCATGACATTATCAGGGGATTGAATGGAACGATGTCCTGCGAAAGTGATGAGACCAGTGGGACTACTTTCAAGATAGTCTTACCTGCAGAGACATAGGAGGAGGGCAGCTTGTGGAAAGCACAATGTCTTATGTGCCAAAGGTTTTGATCGTCGACGATGAACCACGTATGTGCGACAGCCTAGAAGTACTGTTGAATGATCAAGGCTACGAGACGAAAACGGGCCACAGCGGCAAGGAAGCAGTGGAATGTCTATCCAGAGACAGCTTTGATCTCGTTCTCCTGGATATTGTCATGCCCGACATGACCGGTCACCAGATCATGGACTACATAAACAGCCAGAACCAGGAAACCTTAGTCATTCTTATGACAGGGCATGCTTCCGTGGACTCTGCTGTGCAATCGCTGAGGAAGGGTGCCTACGACTATCTCACAAAACCCTTTGACTTTGACCAGCTCCTAAAAAGAGTGGGCAATGCCATTGATCAGAGCAGGTTGAAGAAAGAAAATGAACTTGTCAGCGGAAAGCTCGAACTCACAGAAAAGCGTTACCAGTATTTGGTTAACGCATCTCCGGACATAATCTATACCCTAAATAGCGGTGGAATCTTCACATTCATAAGTGGTGCTATCGAGCCTCTTCTTGGCTTCAAGAGTAACGAATTGATTGGAAAACACTATAGCGCCGTTGTCTATGACGATGACGTAGCCGGGGCAAAATACCATTTTGACGAAAGGAGGACGGGTCAACGCGCCACCAGGGGTGTGGAATTGAGACTGAAGCGGCTTCACAGTCTGAATCGCCACAACGGCTATCTGACGGTCGAACTGAAAGCTATGGGCATATATGATAGACCCATCGAGCAACAAGACAAAGAGTTTAGAGGTACCTACGGGGTAGCAAGGGACATAACCGATCGGAAACGCCTTGAAGCCCAACTGCTGCAAGCCCAGAAGATGAAGGCCATTGGAACCCTTGCAGGCGGCATTGCCCACGATTTCAATAATCTGCTTATGGGGATCGAAGGACACACGTCCTTGATGTTTCTTGATATCGATGCTGACCATCCCCATTGCGAGCACGTCAGTGGAATAGAGGACATGGTTAAGAGGGGCGCACATCTGACCAAACAGCTCCTGGGTTTTGCCAGAGGGGGTAAGTACGAGGTGAAGCCCACGGATCTAAACGACCTCGTAGAGAAAAGCGCTGAGATGTTTGGACGAACAAAAAAGGAAATCAGGATACACACAAAATGCGAGAAGGACGTTTGGACCGTATCTGTTGACCGGGCACAGATCGACCAGGTGTTGCTGAATCTTTACGTAAATGCCTGGCAAGCAATGCCTGGGGGTGGTGACATTTACATTCGAGCAGACAACTTCATCCTTGATGAAAACTCCGCCAGGACTTTTGGCGCAAGGCCTGGCAATTATGTGAGGTTATCTGTGACTGATACTGGTGTTGGTATCGATGAAGAAGTACAGCAGCGCATCTTTGAACCATTCTTTACCACTCGGGAAATAGGCCGTGGAACCGGCCTGGGACTGGCCTCAGCGTACGGTATCATAAAGAATCACGGTGGCATCATAAACGTTTACAGCGTGAAGGGTCAGGGGACCACCTTCACTATTTACCTTCCTTCAGCTAAGGGTCTCATCAGTGAGCAGAATCCGGAAGAGAGGGAGAAAGAGATTCAGAAAGGACATGAAACGCTTCTGCTTGTTGACGATGAGGCCATCATCATTGGTGTCGGTCGGGACATGTTGACTGCATTGGGCTACGAAGTCATGTTAGCCAGAAGCGGTCAAGAAGCCATAGAAATCTATAAGAAGAACAAGGACAAAATTGCCCTGATCATCTTAGATATGATCATGCCGGATATGAACGGCGGTGACGCCTATGACACCCTCCAGGAGATCAATCCGAATATCATGGTGCTCCTGTCAAGCGGATACAGCATAGACGGCCAGGCATCAGAGATACTGGAACGTGGTTGTAACGGTTTCATTCAAAAGCCCTTTAGTATGAGTCAGCTGTCTGAGGCGATAAGGAAGATTCTTGACCAGTGATTGATTGGGATCGCGTCAAACCAGGCGTTTTGAACTGACTCATGTATATAGGACTACACATACTTTGAAGGTAAACCTATTGCCGTTGATAGCCCGGCCTCCACGGACTTGCCCTTCTGTCTATTCCTTTGATTTTCCAGGCTGTGCCAGACTTGACTTGTCTGTGGGAGCAGCGCTCGGACTGTAGACTTGGTTTAGAATAATGAAGTTGAGCATGTGAAGTCATGGGAGATGTAGACAAGGCTCAATTGACAGATAGATTCCTTGGTTCGGCACTTGGAACGTTTGTGGGAGATGCCATGGGTGAACCTGTGGAGGGTTGGCCTCATAAGGCGATTTACAGCCAGTTCGGTCTGCTCGACACCATGCTCCGGGAAGAGGCCCGTTACACGGATGACACTCAGATGATGATAGGGATCCTGGAAACCCTGGTGGAAAAGGGAGGGTTCGATCCTGCAGTGTGCGCTGTCAGGTTTCAAGAAAACTTTGATCCATCACGCGGGTACGGTCGACGCATCTTCGGTGTCATGGAAAAAATCAGGCAGGGCATTCCGTGGGATGCGGTGGGCACAGACAGTTTTGGCAACGGTGGAGCCATGAGAATTGCCCCTATCGGTTGTTTCTACTACGGTGACTTGCAAGCCGTTGAAGAAAACGCCATCCTGAGTGCCCGCATAACACACAACCACCCCGAAGGACTTGCCGGCGCAGTGGCCCAGGCCACGGCGGTGGCGCTGGCTCTACAATATGGCTTGTCGAACAACCCTGTCGAGGCAGAAGAATTCATTGACAGGATTTCAGTCCAAGTTAGTAGCATAAACAACGGCTTTACAGAATCCTTAGGCGGAATCAAATCGATCAGTGCAAGCTTTTCTTCACGTCCCACAAACTCCGTGATTGAAGTCATTGAAGCGATTAGAGATCGATACCGGCTTAGCCTAAGGGCCATTGAATCAGTCCCCGCAGCAATTGGGGCCTTCGTCTTAACAAACAGTTTTCGGGAAGCGGTCGTGTTGGCGGTCAACCTGGGTGGAGATACGGATACCATTGGTGCCATGGCAGGTGCGGTTGCCGGGGCCTATTACGGGCTTGACCAGATACCGCAAGAGTGGATAGATCCCCTGGAAAACGGAGTGAAGGGACGGGAATACACTATGACCTGCGTCAAGCAGATCGTTTCATTAATGCCACCTCCTCTCTGAAAGGCATCGGTCATGAATACTGAAAAGACAGAAGATCATCGTCCGTGGGGTTATTACCAGGTTTTGTCTGACGAGCCGGACCACAAGGTCAAGCGGATTGTCGTCTTTCCTGGAAAGCGGCTGAGTCTCCAACGACATCGTCGCCGGACGGAACACTGGTATATCCTTTGCGGTGAGGCCATCGTGACCAGAAACGATGAGCAATTGCACCTTCGAGGTGGAGAATCAGTCGATATCCCAAAAGGGGCAATACATCGTGTCATGAACCCTGGAACCGAAAACATGGCCTTCATCGAAGTCCAGACCGGTGACTATTTTGGTGAAGATGATATTGAACGGCTGGAGGACGATTTCGGACGCGCATGATGGGCAGGGTTTGAAATGAAGGAAGACAGACCAGAACTGGTCGTGGTCATCATGGCCGGAGGGATTGGAACAAGATTCTGGCCGTTGAGTACAGAAGAGAAACCAAAGCAGTTTCTTGACCTGTTTGGGGAAAGGACTTTACTGCAAAAGAGCTTTGATCGTGTTTCGAATCTGGTGCCGCCTGACAGGATACTCGTCTTGACCAATGCGGCATTTGTCTCAATCGTGGAGGAACAACTCCCTGAAGTTCCCGTCGAAAACATTATTGGGGAGCCTTTAAGAAAGGATACGGCGGCTGCTGTTGGGCTAGCGGCGGCTCTTTCCCGGAAACGCTTTGGCAATCCAGTCATAGTGACCTTGACCGCCGATCACCTAATAGAACCTGTGGATCTGTTTCAGAAGACGTTACTATCAGCAGCGCGCAGGGCCGCCATTGACGGCACCCTCTACACCTTGGGCATTGAGCCAACCTATCCCGCCACAGGTTACGGGTATCTGGAGCGAGGTGTGCGCATTACCGATGATGAGGGGATTGAACACTTCCAGCTCGCTCGTTTCAAAGAGAAACCAGACCTGGAAACAGCCTGCCGGTGTATTGAGTCCGGCAGATTCTACTGGAACTCAGGGATGTTCGTTTGGACAGCCAACGCTATCTGGAAAGAAATCGAGTCCCACCTGCCAAACCATGCCAGGGCGCTTGCTAGTGCGGCTGAACACGATAGGATGCCCGGCTGGGATCATGCACTCAAGGCAGCGTTTGAGTCGCTCGACCCCGTATCGATCGATATCGGCGTCATGGAGAAAGCATCCAATGTCTGTTGTGTGGCGTCGAGTTTCTCATGGAATGATGTCGGAGGCTGGCTGGCGTTGAAAAACTACCTGCCAGAAGATGATGCAGGCAATTGCTGCAGAGGGGATACTTTCACGCTGGATGCGGCAGACAACCTGGTCTGCTGCGAAGACCCAAAGGAGACCATCGTTCTGGTTGGAGTTAAAGATCTTGTAGTGGTACGCTCAGGATCAATGACACTGATCACTC
This sequence comes from Desulfobacterales bacterium, assembly GCA_032126655.1. Lineage (GTDB taxonomy): Bacteria > Desulfobacterota > Desulfobacteria > Desulfobacterales. Next base: position 24,350 of record JAQBAU010000065.1, on the reverse strand, counting down.
ATAAGGATCGCACTGAGGACCTAAAAGAGATTGTCAAGAACATGGGGAAGAAATAGGGCGTGGTGCACTGCCAAAGCGCAATGCGCAGTCCATGGGCTTTCGTCCGGACTTGACATTTAACTGATATGTCTGGTAAAGACAAGCTCAAGAAGTGGCATCGGAGATTCTTCTTGGTGACGGTCTGATGAAAGGAGAAGACAAATGGCAAAGAAAATCCTATTAGCGGTTGATGAATCAAAGAACTCCATGAAAGCAGTCAAGTATGTGGCAAATGGTATTCAGCCAACCGGAAAAGTCACTCTGTTTAGTGTCTTGCCCGATTCTACTGCGGCGTGTGGTCTGGACAGCCCCGCACTCATACCTCTGTTCAACCAGAACAGAAAGGCATTTTGTGCTATAGAAGACACTAAGAAAGATCACGTGAAAGAATTCATGGAGAAGGCGAAGGCGGTCTTAGTCAAAGCCGGTTTTCCTTCTAAGAACGTGACAGTTAAGATACGGAAGAAGAAGGCTGGAATAGCAAGGGACATCCTGAAAGAGGCCCAGATGGGAAAGTATGACACCCTCGTGATGGGCAGGAGGGGTTTGTCGGCTGTCAGGGAATTCCTGTTTGGGAGCGTTTCCAGTAAGGTGGTTCAGCTCGCAAGGAAAGTATCTGTAATAGTCGTAGATTGAAAAAGCAATTGCCTTCTCTCTAAACATCTCCGGAATGGCCTGACTTCCGGAGATTTGTTTTTCAGTGCCTCTCCCGGGCGTTCCCTGGGGCTTGTGTGACCTACCACAGCCTGGAGGTTCTATTGGACGATCCGTCGTCAATACTTCTTTTCATACTCCTCATCCTTTTACTTATCTGTTCCGGCTGGTTCTCTGGAACGGAGACAGCGCTCTTTTCCTTGAATCGCATCGAGCGAAGGCGCCTCAAGGAGGACAGGTCAGCCCGCTCTCAGCTCATCACGAGAGCGTTGCAGCGACCTCGTGAGCTCCTTTCAACAATCCTTTTTGGGAACACTCTGGTCAATGTAGCCACTTCTGCTGCAGCAACACTTCTTTTCCAGAGGCTCATCCAAACCCATAGTCTTGCGGCGGCCATTGTCGTGGACTCACTTCTGGTCCTTTTTGTTGGTGAGATTCTTCCGAAAACAATTGCTGTGAATCAAGCCATGCCTTTGTCGCGTGCTGCCATCAAGCCCCTACTGTTTTTTGGAAAGATCTCTAGTCCTGTGGTCTGGGTGTTCGACCGCTCAACCCATTGGATCTTGAAGATACTCAGAGTCCCCGAGGAAGCCAGCCGAGCACTCAGTTCATCGGAAGTGGAAGTGCTGTTCGAAGAAGCGGGTCGGAAGAAGACAATCACAGCCCAGGAAGGCCGCATTGCACGGAACATCATGCGGTTTTCGGAAACCACAGCCGAAGAAGTCATGACGCCCCGCGTGGATCTTGCAGCCGCCTCTTTGGATGTCTCCCGGGAGGCATTGGAGCAGATGATGATCGAAGCGCGACATTCTCGAATCCCGATCTACGAGGAAAGCGTCGACCACATCGTCGGGTTTGTGAGTACCAAAGAGTTTTTCCTCACTACTGAATTCGAGCTTCGCGAACTCCTAAAACCGGTCGCTATCTTTCCTGAAAATGCGCGGATCCACCGGGTTTTTCATCACATGCAACAACATCTCCTCAACATGGCCGTAATCGTTGATGAGTATGGCGTCACGTCCGGTATCGTGACCATGGAGGATCTCGTAGAGGAGATTGTTGGTGAGATCTATGACGAGCATGAGAAGGCTGAGGAGCTTATTCGGTCGGTCGCCCCTGGTGAGTGGATTGTGTTCTGTCGCGCTCCCATAGAGGACGTGAATGAAGTGTGTGAATTGAACCTTCCCGAGGGGGAATCGGTAACGTTGAACGGTTATCTTTGTGGAAAGTTCGAAGAAATCCCGGACCCGGGACAGACCATTGAACGAAATGGCGTGAGTTTCACTGTCTTGCAGTCTACGCGGGGGCGAATCGTGAGTTGTCGAGTCAAGAAACTCGAGGGGGAAACGGTGGCAGACGATGCTTGATCTTGCTATGCTTCTTCTCTGCGTCATGGGATCGGCCTTTGGCTCAGGGTCAGAGACGGCCCTTGTTTCAGCAAGTCGGACACGCCTTCAGCATATGGCGTCTGAAAGGGTGAGGCGTGCAAGGCTTGCGTTGGGGCTCCTTAACCAACGGGATCGGATTCTTGCCGTCACGCTCATAGTAACGAATGTCTGCAATATCTCTGCTGGGGCTATTGCCACGGTTGCTTTCCAGCGGTGGGTCGGTTCACTGGGAGCCATCATAGCTATAGTGGTGACGACCTGTGTGCTTTTAGTGATCAGCGAGATCGTCCCAAAGGCTTATTTCCGACACCATGCTGATCAAATGCTGGTCAAGTCTGCCGCCGCATGGAAGGTTCTGTCATGGATTCTGTCACCAATTACTTATCCAATAGCGGTTCTCACCAACTTTGTGTTCCGTCTTTTCGGAACCCGCCCCAAGAGTCTTTACACATCCCGTGAGGAGATTAAACTTGTACTCCAGGAATCGGCTGAGGGGGGTGGGCTTGAGCAACACGAGCAGGAGATGCTGGAATCAACACTTGACTACGCCACTACTGTTGTTCGCGAGGTAATGGTTCCCATCCCTGAAGTTGCACTTCTTCTCGAGACAGCGCGCAGCGAGGAATTGATTTCACTTGCCCGCGTCCAGAGACATACCCGCATCCCTGTCTACCGGGAACGGGTTGATCAGATCGTAGGGCTGGTCAACGTATATGATGTGCTATACGACAAGCAAAGAAAGACTTTCATTCGTCCGTATGTACGGCCGGCCCGCCTCGTCCCTGATACAAAAGGTATCGACAAGCTCTTTCTAGAGATGCAACGGGCACGCGAGAGTCTGGCTGTTGTTGTAAACGAGTTTGGCGCCTGCATTGGAATTGCTACGCTTGAAGACATCATCGAGGAGATTTTCGGAGAGCTTGCTGATGAGCATGAAGATACCACGCCCGAGATCCTGAAAGAGGGCTCGGGACGCTTCCGAGTCAGCGCCAGAACCGATATCGACGACCTAAACGATGAAACTGGTCTCACGATTCCAAAGGTTGGATTCGAGACCGTAGGCGGATATGTTCTCCATCATCTGGGCCGGATTCCACAGAAAGGGGAAACGTTTACTGACGGGAATCTGACTGTACATGTGGTGGAGGCGGACCGGTACGGTGTCAAGATGATAGAGGTCTTGTGGAGGGAACCCGAGAAACTGCCGGAAGACGGGTTTGACGCTTAAGACCAATCGTGGTTGGTTGCTTGATGTTCCGCTGTCAGAATGCTATCGTTCTACCTCTGTTCACTGAAGGGCGCCCAAAACCCTACCTCGCTAACAGTGTGGCATCCTGATCACAGGTCAAGCCTATCCTTCTCTATAACCTTTTCCGTTGCTCTAGATAGCTCTCTCACGGTGAAAGGCTTTTGGATAAAACCGTTACAACCCCGATCCAATATATCGCTAGCCTCGCCATCAATGCTAAAACCGCTCGAAAGCAAGACCTTTACATCCGGGTTAATCTTCTTCATACGGTCGTAGACTTCACCGCCACCCATTCCAGGCATGACCATGTCCAAGACCACAACATCTATAGCGTCCCGCTGCTTCCTGTAGGTCTTGACAGCCTCTTTTCCGTCTCTGGCTGTTAGCACTCGGTAGCCAATCAACTCCAAGAGCTCCTTACCCACCTCCATGACAGCTTTTTCATCGTCTACCAGAAGGACCGTTCCTGTTCCTACAATAATCCGCTCAGCACTGCTGGCAACTCCCTCCACCTTTTTCCCTGACGCGGGCAGATAGATGCTGAAGGTAGTCCCCTGGCCCCTCTTGGAATCGACATCAATATATCCGGAGTGACTCTTTATGACGCCGTACGCGGAAGCCAGGCCAAGGCCTGTGCCCCGGCCCATCTCTTTAGTGGTGAAGAAAGGATCAAATATGCGCTCCAACGTCTTCTTGTACATACCTGTGCCCGTGTCGGTCACAGTCAACAACACATACTTGCCAGGCTTTGGCTCATAGAGTTTCCCCTTTATATCCTTATGGTTAACATTCCTCGTCTTCAAGGTCAAAGCCCCGCCGCCGGGCATGGCATCTGCAGCATTTACGAGGAGATTCAGCAGCACCTGCTCGATCTGTCCGGCATCCGCCTCTATGGCAAACAGGTTCTTAGCAAGGTCCTGATGAACGGTGATTTCTTTCTTCATTCTGCCAAAGGTGTGAGATATCTCTTCCACCAGGTAGTTCAAGTCGATGGGTGCAACTTCATATTTCCCCTTTCTGGCATATCCGAGAAGGTGGGAAGTCAGCCTGGCGCCGCTCTGAATCTGCTTTTCAATGCTCTTTAGCCGCTCATAATGAGCGTGAGCTCCATCCACTTCCATCAGCATGAGCGACACATTCCCCTGGATACCCATGAGCAGGTTGTTGAAGTCGTGTGCAACGCCACCAGCAAGGGTGCCAACAGCCTCCATCTTGTGGGCATATTGGATTTGGGCTTCAACCTTCTTTTGTGGGGTGATGTCTCTGAGAAAACAGAGGACTGCCGGTTTTGCTTCCCATGAAAAAAGCACTGCATTCACCTCCACCCACATTTGTCGGCCCGCCTTGTCTATAACCCTAAATGAATAGGTGGTCGCCACGTCCTCGCCCCGAAGCCTTTTCATGTGTCTATCAACAACCATATCTCTGTCTTCCGGTGCGATAAAGTCCCCAAAGGGCCTCTTGGACAGGTAGCTTGAAGAGTATCCTGTGATTCTTGTCGTTGCCGGATTGGGAAATTTGATTATCCCATCTTGCACAATGAAAACTGCATCGTTCGCATTGTCTACCACGAGGCGGTACTTTCTCTCGGCTTTCAGCGCAGCTTCCTCTGCCTGCTTGCGATGGGTGACGTTTCGACTCACGCCTACCAGCCCTATCGCTTTCCCCTTCCTGTCCCGAAGTGGTTTCTTGACAGTATCAAAAAAAGCTTCCACTCCCTCCTCGGAGATGGTTCTCTCTTCAATATGCAGTGTCTTTCCGCGTTTCAGCACCTTTTCGTCGCTCTTCCGGCGAGCCTCAGCCAGGTCTGGAGGGAACAACTCGTCATCTGTCTTCCCTATGATCTCCGATTGCTTCAAACCCAACACTTTCCGAAAGGCCCGGTTGACCACCTGATTCCGACGCTCGGCGTCTTTGAAATACACCACATCCGGGATCGCCTGAATGAGTGTGTTCAAGCGAGCATTGGTCTCCCTGACAGCCCCCTCTGCACGTCTTAGTTGTGCGATCCTTTCTTCTTCAATCTGAAAAATGTCCCAGAAAACACGTGCGGCAACATGATCCATGAATCGCACATGGCCCGGTTTGGTTCGGGCAATCTCATTAGCGACCGCTTCTACTCCGGTTAGCTCAATGATCATGTGGAGTCCCTTGAGCTTGTACAAATCCCGGTAGTCTGTTGCAGTAAATATTCCCCTTTTTTCGGCGTCGACGTAGCCAACGGCACGTTGATTATGATCTACTACCCCGATAATCTTCATGCGGAGTCGCTTGAGCTTGTCGGTCAGGATCATATCCATAACCGCTTTACACCCGCGACCACCGCCCACAATGCCTACGTTCAGAGTTTTAGGCGCATGCATGATTTGACCCTTTTCTGTCCGTGTTCGCAACCCGGTACCTAATCCTTTAGAATAGACTGGCCTTCATGTCTAGACCGTGGGAATGATAGCAATGGCCTCTGGAAAGTGAGATAACCAAGCACGTGTTCGTCTTGCCGAGTCCCAAATCTCTCCTATGACCGGTAGTCAGCGTTGATCCTTACGTAATCCGTGGAAAGGTCACAGGTGTGCACGGTTGCAGCCTCACTGCCCATCTTCAGACTAACAGTAATCGTAAAGCGATCGGTCTTCAAAATCGCAGCAGCATCTCTCTCGGCCTCTTTGCCACAGCCCTGCCCGTCCTTTACCACGTACACGTTGTCAAACGAGATATCGATCGTCTCCGGATTGACTGGGACACCCGCCCGCCCTATTGCGGCCATAATGCGACCCCAGTTGGCATCCTCTCCAAAGAGGGCTGTCTTCACGAGAAGCGAGTTGGCGACGGTGTAGGCCACCCGCCGGGCACCCCCTTCATCTGATGCTCCCTCTATGCAGACACTTACCTGTTTTGTGGCCCCTTCCCCATCCTTCACAATCTGCAAGGCAAGAGTCAAGAGAACCTCATCCAAAGCTGACTGAAACGCCGTGGCGATTGAAGCTTCTTCCAAATGAAGACCGGATAAGCCATTGGCAAGGAGAAGAACCGTGTCGTTGGTGCTGGTGTCCCCATCCACCGTGATGGCATTGAAGGACTTGCCCACAGCATCCTTAAGGGCCCGTTCCAGGTGATCTGGCTCGGCAACAATGTCCGTACAAACAAAACATAGCATGGTCGCCATGTCTGGGTGAATCATCCCGGCCCCTTTAGCAACAGCAACTATGGTAAAGATTTTCTCACCGACATGACCCTGCTTTGAAACAGCCTTGGGGAAGGTGTCCGTGGTCATGATGGCCTCGGCCACATCATTCAGACCTGCAGCGTTGAGACAACCGGCAAGCCCCGGCATGGCAGCTTTAATGCTATCAACATCCAGATGCAGGCCAATGACACCCGTGGATGCCACCAGCACGAGTTCCTCGGATATTCCGAGCGTTGTCGCGGCTGCACGTGAGACAGCCTCCGCATCTTCGATACCTCGTTTGCCTGTGCAAGCATTGGCGTTGCCGCTATTTGTAACAATGGCCTGACACCGACCGGATTTGATCCGCTCTTTGTCAAGGAGGACCGGGGCTGCCTGTACTTTGTTGGTGGTAAAGACACCGGCTGCACAGGCCGGAACCTCTGAGAAAATCATCCCCAAATCCTTCTTTCCATCCTTTCTTATCCCGGCAGCAACAGCGCCGGCAACAAATCCTGGAACTTCAAGTTTCATTTTTGTTGTTTCCTGTTTAGCAACTGCTTTGACTGATACAACCGATTACGACGTCAAAAGTGTACAAGTTTCTATTTGGCACAGCACTTCTTATACTTCCTCCCACTCCCACAGGGGCAGGGTTGATTCCGGCCCACTTTCTCCTTGGAACGGCGTACCGGCTTTTTGCCACCCTCACCACCGTGTGAAAAAACAAGCTTATCCTGTTCGGCCTTTTCCTTAGCAGCTATCTCTTTGGGTTTGGCAATCTGAACACGAAACAGGAACCTCACTGTTTCTTCCTTGATTCGCCCAACCATCTCCTTGAACATGGCAAAGCCCTCCTGTTTGTAAACCACCAGTGGATCTTGCTGCGCGTAACCGCGAAGGCCTATCCCCTCCTTCAGGTGGTCCATAGCCAGGAGATGCTCTTTCCACAAATTGTCCACAACCTGAAGCACGATCATCTGTTCCAGCTGTCGAAGCTCAGAGCTCCCAAAAATCGTTTCCTTTTCTTCATATATCTTCATTGCCGACTCAAAGATCAATTCAGCAAGCCCATCCCGGGTGAGGCCGTCCATGGTGTCGCGGTCCAGTTTAGGACTGAAGCCAAACTGCAGGTAAACAGTCTCTTTCAGACCGTTCCAATCCCATTCTTCAGGGAGTACTCTTTCATCGGCAAACCTCTCTGCGATTTTCTCTGATAATTCCCGAATCATGTCATCAATAGCGGGCTTGAGGCTGTCGCCGCTCAAAGCCTCACGGCGCTGTTTGTAAATCACCTCCCGCTGCTGGTTCATCACATCATCGTACTTAAGCAGCTGTTTCCGTATCTCAAAGTTGTGTGCTTCCACCTTGCGCTGGGCGTTCTCTATCGCTTTGCTGATCATGCCGTGTTCAATCGGTTCACCTTCCTCCATGCCTAGCCGGGCCATGATTGACCCCATTCGCTCTCCGCCAAAAATCCGCAAAAGATCGTCTTCCATAGCGAGATAGAACCGCGAAGTACCTTCGTCACCCTGCCGGCCGGAACGGCCTCGCAGCTGGTTGTCAATTCGTCGGCTTTCGTGCCTTTCGGTTCCCATGATGTGAAGGCCACCAAGCTCTTTGACGCCCTCTCCGAGGACAATGTCCGTGCCGCGGCCCGCCATGTTTGTCGATATGGTCACGTTCCCCTTTTGACCTGCCATGGCCACGATTTCGGCTTCCCGTTCGTGGTTCTTGGCATTTAAGACTTCATGCTTAACCTTGGCCCTGGTGAGCATTTTGCTCAACTTCTCCGATTTCTCAATGGAGATAGTCCCAACCAGCACGGGCTGGCCTCGCTTATGAAGCTCCTTGATCTCCTCGGCTGCGGCCCCGTACTTCTCGGCTTCCGTCTTGTAAATAACGTCCGGATGGTCAGTCCGGATCATGGGCTCATTGGTCGGAATGACATTGACATCCAGGCCATAGATCTTCTTGAACTCCGCAGCTTCAGTATCAGCAGTACCGGTCATACCAGCTAATTTGTCATACATCCTGAAGTAATTCTGGAAGGTGATGGTCGCCAAGGTCTGGTTCTCCTCTGCCACCGTCACCCCCTCTTTGGATTCAACGGCTTGATGCAATCCGTCGCTCCAACGTCTGCCCGGCATCATGCGGCCGGTGAACTCATCCACGATGATCACTTGTCCGTCCTTGACGACATACTGCACATCTCTGTTAAACAACCAATAGGCCTTGATCAACTGCCGTGTGACATGAAAGCGCTCGGAGGCGTCACGATGGAAGGCCTCGGCTTTACGGCACTGTGCTCTCTTCTCCATGCTGGTCAACTCTTCGTTTTCATCGATCTTCTGCAAATCTTCATCGAGATCCGGCACAATGTAGTCATCAGCGTGACCTCCGTAGATGAGTTTGAGCCCTTTATCGGTGAGTTCCACAAGATTTTGATTCTCCTCGATCGTGCAATAAAGATCCTGATCAACCTGGGGAAGCAATTTCTCGGTAGAAAGCTGACCCTCCAGTTTATCCACTTTCTTCTTCAATGCGGTATGCTTTGCCAGCAAATCTAGAAATCCTGAATTCTTCGGATCTCCCCGTTTTACTTTTAGCAGAAGTTCGAGGACACCGTCTGTGTCGCCTTCTGCCTCGAGTCCTTTCAGAGCTTCGTCCAGCATGCTGCGCATGAGGCGATCTTGGTGCTGTTTCAGCTTGACGACTTGCGGCTTCACTTCGTCGTACAACTTGTCACCGACGTGTTCAACAGGTCCTGAAATAATCAGCGGGGTTCGGGCCTCATCGATCAGAATACTGTCCACCTCATCCACGATGGCATAATGGAGTTCCCTTTGTACCAGGGACTCCAAGCTGAACTTCATGTTATCCCGCAGGTAGTCAAATCCGAACTCGTTGTTTGTTCCGTACGTAATGTCAGATTTGTATGCTTCCTGGCGTTGGGAGTCATCCAATCCGTGGACTACTGTGGCGACCGACAGCCCGAGGAAACGGTAGATACTACCCATCCACTCGGTGTCCCGGGTGGCCAGGTAGTCGTTGACAGTCACGATGTGTACACCCCGGCCGGTCAGCGCATTCAGATAAGCCGGGAGGGTGGCAGCAAGGGTCTTTCCTTCACCGGTCTTCATTTCAGCAATCTTGCCCTGGTGAAGCACGATCCCTCCGATCAATTGAACGTCGAAATGGCGCATCTTCAGGGTTCGCACAGAGGCTTCCCGAACTACGGCGAAGGCCTCTGGAAGGAGTTCATCTAACGTCGCACCTTGATCAATCCGCTCCTTAAGGCTCTGAGTCTTCGCCCTCAGTTGATCGTCGCTTAGGCCCTGTATTTCCGGCTCGAAAGCATTGATCTGTTCAACGATCGGCGTAAGTTTACTAAGCTCTCGCTCGTTTTTGCTCCCAAAAACCTTTTTCAGTACATTTCCAATCATGACACAAAAGACTCCCCTGCTTCTGGACACCAACTATCCAAGATAACTTAAAACGATTAGTATACCAAAGAATACAACCCCCTACAAAGGAATTATGGGAGATCAGACCGCTCTCCTGAAGCATATGTCTCGGAAGTTTTGGAAGGTGAGGGCAGAAGCCATCTCAAAGATGTGAATCAGGCCTCAGGGCAAGGCGCGGGGCAGCGAAAAAGCGGAGCATACACGGTAGTATGTGAGCACTTTGAGCCGACTCGCAACGCCGCAGTGGGGCCTTAGACGCAGTTTCGAGATGGGTTCTAGTTGAGGATATACTTTGTTGGGTTTACAGGGATACCGTTCAGGTGCACTTCGTAGTGCAGGTGTGGCGCCGTACTCCGGCCGGTATTTCCTACGAGGCCAATTTCATCTCCACGCTTAACCTGTGTGCCCCGCTTTACAAGAAATTTCTTTAAGTGACCGTAGCGGCTCACCATACCGTATCCATGGTCAATAATCACGGCCTTGCCGAGCCCCCCTTTGGAGCCCACGAACGTGACCGTACCATCGGCAGGCGCAACAACCGGGGTGCCACTCCGTGTGGCAATGTCCAACCCCTGATGGAACTCTTTCCGGCCCGTGAAAGGGGATGTACGATAGCCAAATCCTGAGGATCTCCACCCCGTGGTCGGCCGGACGGTCGGCGTCGAAACAAGCATTGACTGGCGGGTCTCCAGGTACTCGTAAAGTACCCCCAGCGTTTCCTTGTGTACAGTCAACGTCTCCTGGAGATCTTCCACCTGGGCATGCATCTCCCGCTCGAGGCTATGATGTTCTTCGGTCAGCGGGATGCCAGCATCCAAGTCTTCAGGCATAGGACCACCAACGCCAAGGATAGCCTCGCCCTGCACAGATTCCTCAACGTCGGCAAGGTCCCGTATCTTCTCCTCAAACTCTCGCATCGCAACTATGTCTGATTTCAGGCCATTGATCTTTTTCGCAAAGGATTGAATTTGAGCACGCTGGTCCGCGACTTCCCGCTCCAAGGAATTTCTAGACGTCAGAGTTGTCTTCAACTTCCAGTAATCATAGACAAAAAAGGGGACTGCCGTGACACATAGGAGAACAAGACACCCTACAATTGCCATAAAAGCCCTTGAAACCTTGAACTGTCTAACCCAGGAACCGCTTTCGGGGATAATAACGACCGTAGCCTGTTGTCTTTCCAAGGCACAACCTCCCTATACAATTTAGCCGGATGAAGCAGTGATAAAGCTAAAAGTTAAGCGTAGTTACCATGGCTATGCAGGCCTGTCAAGGGTTTTGTATGACAAGAGCCCTCTATCACGATAGCCTATTCGGTGTCACGTTAGCACGTTGTGCTAACCAACTTCTTGCCAAACAAAGCCCCCTTTTGATTTCACCCGACGATCAATCATCAAGGCCAGCAACATTAAGCGTTGAGATCCTCAGGCTAGGGGCTCCAGTTTTCCCGTAAAATGCAAGATCTGTGCCCGCCCCGTCCACATTCCTAAATAAATCGATGAGGTTTCCCGATATCGCAACTCCTTTTACCGGAAACACGGCTTCACCCCCCTTGATCCACAACCCTGCCGCTCCCACAGAGAAATCTCCTGAGATGGGGTCAGCAGTGTGCAGCCCGATAAGATCGGTCACCATTAGCCCTTCCTCCAGAGAAGACACAAGCTCATCTGGGGTAAAAGAGCCATTCGGGATATAAGAATTGGTGGTCCCAACCCACGGAGGCGTTTTGATGCCGTAGCGTCCTGCGTTGCCTGTTGAACTGCGGTTCTCTTTGTTCGCTGTGTGCTGATCGTACAGAAATCCCTGTATGACTCCCTCCGACACCAATACGGTTCTTTGGTGAAGCGAGCCCTCATCATCAAAGGGGCTCGAAGCCATGCCCCCCGGATAGAGCCCATCGTCCACAATGGTCACATGAGACGAGAAGACTTGTTCTCCCATGCGCCCTAGGAGCATCGATTTTCCTTTTTGAAGATTGTCAGCCAGGAACGAGGCGGAAAGGATACTCAGAATATCGGATGCAACCCAAGGGGTTAATATGGCAGGGGTCTGCATACTTCTTATTGGGCGGGCACCAAGCATACTGACAGCCCTTCCAGCTGCCGTTGCACCGATTGAATCCATCTCAAGCCGTCCCAGAAAGGGGGAAAAGCCGTAATCCCACCCGACTTCGGCATTCCCGCCGTCTTCCGCCACGACCATGATATTGCCCGACACTAGCGTCCTGTCGTACGAGAGATCCAGACCTGAATGATTGCGTATTTTCACCGTACCCGTAGTTTCGACGTAGGCGGCCTTGCGTACCTTCTTGATACGCGGATCACTCGATTTTGCCGCGGCCTCAAGGCCTCGAGCCATGTCGATCTTATCTCCAATAGGTGTTTTGTAAAGATCGTGGTCAAATTGATCAAGTTGAGGTGGCGTCTGCGCCGAAGGAACAGGGAATCCAACAAAAGGATCCGGATCGGTGGCGCTAGCACCATGAACAACCTGCTGGACCAATCTTGGAACATCGCCAGCCAACAATTTTGTGGAGAAAGCAAACCCTGGCCTCTGCTCCTTCAATACTCGCAGGCTTATTCCAACGTCATCACTATTTACAAAGACGTCAATGTCTCCATCCTTGACCTCTATGGTAAAGCCACTGGAATTCTCCACATAGACTTCGTACCCGTCCAAACCCTCGCTGGAAAGGCTGTCCATGATCGAACTGGAAATTGACGAGGTATCGGTCATCTCAGTTACCCAGCTGTCAGGCGTTTCAGCATGGCAATTTCATCGCAGTCTGGAAACTTCACGCACTTGATGCATTCTGCCCATACTTTCTGCGGCAGGGCGGCTTTGTCCACAACCTCAAAGCCATGTTTGCTGAAGAAATCCGGCTGATAAGTCAGGGTGAAAATCCGCTTGATCCCAAGGACCTCGGCCTCTGCCAAAGCCGCTTTGACCAGTGTAGAGCCAACCCCCTCTCCTTGATGCGGCTCCGAAACAGCCAGTGAACGTATCTCCGCAAGGTCCTCCCAACACACGTGAAGGGCGCAGGCACCGGCAATCGCAACGCCGCCCTTGGGCTCAAATACGTTGAAGTCTCTCACGTCATCGTAAAGGTCACTTAAGGCCCTCGGCAGGAGTTCCCCGCGTTCCGCATGCTGTTTTAGAAGGCGGTGAATGGCCTCCACATCTCTAACAGTAGCTTTTCGTATCATGGCAATTCATTACAGGAGAAACCATCCGCAAAAACAGTCAGCGCTCAAAATCGTTGGAATCTGCAGGAGGACCTTCTCGGGCAACCGTCTACTCATACCTGCCCCGTTAATCATGACTTTCAGCGGATGAGATCCCTTTTGTCTTCTTCCGTGCAAACAGGAGATAATATAAGATCAATATAGGATACGGCAAGAGCGCCCGCTCAAAATCACCCTGAAAAAGGGCATACGTAGAATACCCCATGAAAAAAAGGATGACAAAAATCTGCATCCACGCAACTGCGCGCATCAAGCCTTCCCGAAGCCTCTCTCGTCTTAATTCAGTATTTACTAGGGTTACGCTGCATCACGTTCCAAAAGTATAGTACAGACAGCCTGACAAAACGACTTTTTTCAGTCGAAAGGCCCTGCCTCTCATGCAGGAACATTGGGGCCACTCGCACCTATTTGGGACAAAAGGGGCCTTTGATTATCCTATTCTCCTTCTTTAGTCAAGATAGACATCATGACGTGTTCCGGTGTCCACGCGGCTGAGCAGGAGGGAGCTTGCGAACCCAAATACCCTCCCTTACCCCATTGACAAAACCGGATGTTGTTGGAGTGGTGGGGGAGCTATTGGGTTCCCAATAGCGTCATCAATGGCTGTTGTCAGGGCTTTAACGGTGAAAGGCTTGGAGATGACGGAATCGAATGTGTCACCTTCAAGAAACCACGGAGTTCCAGAAATACCTATGACCGGGGTATAGGGTCTCTCAGAACTTCGGATGTGCCGGGCAACACCATGCCCGTCAACGCCTGGCATCCGAATATCGGTGATCACCAGGTCATAGGCCTGGCTGTCAAACATCAGAAGACCCTCTTTGCCACCTGGTGCCGTTTCTACATGGTGCCCCAACCTGTTCAATATTTCCTGAAGCACTTCAGAAACAAAGCTCTCGTCGTCCACAAGCAGGATCTTGAGCATGCATCACCCTCGGGCTGATCTGTGCAACATTCGGGGCAACATATCTTATTCTTCCCGGGATGTCAACTAAATATTCTATAGCCTACAAACCAAGACACTATATATAGTGGTTTTTCGAAAAACAGCGTTATCTGGCGGGTGGCAATCTGAGTGGAACGGGAGGGAAGACTGGGAACGCGATGGATGTTTGGGAAATCGCCTGGGCTTGCCTTAACGGATTCTGGCGGGAACGAGGCTGCACTTGTGTCTGTGGTTCAGCCCGAGGTGCTCTTGTGGCGCTGTTTCCGGCGACGTTTTGTGGCTGGGCGTTGTCGCAACAGGATATATGTCGCTCCAGTGCCGCCGTCACAGGCCCTGGCGCTCGTAAAGGCTATAACCCACTTGCGCCAAGGGCCGGTTGTAAGCCATTCCTTGACTTTTGTCTTCAGCACGGGTTCTGCTGGTGAGGAAAGACCACGTCCGTGTACGACCAACACTGCCGTTTTTCCGCAAAGCAGCACCTCCTTAAGAAACCGCTCAAAGGCCTCCTGGGCATCAGCTACACCGAGTCCATGGAGATCGACGTGGGCCTGAATAGAAAAATCACCCTGGTGCAAGCGTCTGGTCAAGTCAGGGTTCACACCATACCCGGTGCCCTCCATGTATTCTGGCGTGTCAGAGATGATGAATCCCTCTACTCCCCTTACCAAGTCCTCCAATCGGGAAAGGGCTTCAGCCTGATGGTCCTGTTCTAAGACCTTGGCGGGGCTGACTCGACGTCCACCCAACGACGCTGGCTCACGTATGATTGGCTCGACGCCTGTCATGGCTTTCTGAAAAATGTTTTCTTCTGAATCAGTACCCTCTGCACTATCATCGACAACCTTTTTCGCTATCTCTTCCCTGTGGCCGGAAGGCAACGCAAATGATCTTTTCTCAAGTAGCTCTTTGAGACTCTCAAAGGGACGGTAAGTAGCAGAGGTCTTGGAAAGTTTTGTGGCCATGTTTGCCCCGATGGACACCTCAACTTCTCCGGACGAGTTATTCTGAGGACAACCTGGCGTGAGCTGCCTTTTGACAACATATCCCAAAGATGTTAAGAAAATCAACTCCTGTACGAGTTTGTAAGCATCTTGGAATAGGGAGGCATGAAATGAAAGTGACCTGTGACACATGCGACTGCGACATGAAAATAACTTCTTCTTTCAGGTACCATTGTCCACAATGTAATATCGAGATGGAAATGGCTCATGTTCAAGAGCTCAACCGGAAATACCGGGATGAAAATAAGAAAAACATAGAGTGGTTAAAGATTAGAGACAAACAGATGATCATTGAATCATAGGCTGGCCTTTATCCGGAGCCACATAAGGTCCCCCCAAAAAGCGGCCGATGTCGGGAGTCAGGCAACCAAGTTTCACCCAAAGGGAGTCAAGATGATCGCGGATCTAATACGCAGTAACCGCAGTTATCGCCGGTTTCACCAAGAGGTTTCCATAGAGATTGAAACCTTGGAAACACTTGTTGATCTCACACGCTATTGTGCATCGGCCGCCAACTTGCAGCCGCTGAAGTATATTCTTTCGTGCGAACCAGAGAAGAATGCCTCCATATTCACACATCTCGGGTGGGCGGGATACTTGACTGACTGGGCTGGACCGCCGGAAGCTGAAAGACCATCAGCCTACATTATTGTGCTGGGGGATACCACCGTCACCAAATCGTTTGGATGTGATCACGGGATTGCTTGCCAGACCATTCTCCTTGGAGCTGCCGAAAAGGGCCTTGGTGGATGCATGATAGGCTCGGTCAGACGCAAAGAACTCCGTCAGGCCTTCTCGATCCAGGAGCACTTGGATATACTCCTCGTGATTGCCCTTGGAAAGCCGAAGGAGAGTGTTGTCATCGAGAGTGTAGGGCCGGACGGAGACATTGAATACTGGCGTGACGAGAAGGGAGTACACCACGTCCCCAAGCGATCCCTTGACGAAATCATAATTGGTTGAAGGAAAGCCTCGATATCAGCTCCTCCTCCAACTGTCGGAAGATCCGCATCCCATGATAATCAAAGACTACCCTGACCAATACGAAGTCTCCACAACCACCAGGGCTGGGCTGGACATTCTCATCCGTCCTATGAAGGCTGACGATGCGCCGCGACTCAAGGCATTGTTTTATAGCCTGTCTCCCAAGACTGTCTTTTTCCGTTTTTTCACGCAATTGCACGACCCGTCAGAAGAGATGTTCGAAAAACTCGCGCAAGTTGACCATGACCGCCATGTGGTCCTCGTTGCCATTGAAAGAAATGCAGAAGATCAGAAGATCTTGGGCGTGTTCAGGCTCATGTGTGATCCCGGCGGAAAGCAAGCGGAGCTCGCTGTCGTGGTGGGCGATCCCTGGCAGGGGAAGGGGGTCGCGGCAAAGCTATTTGAACACGGGTTTTCCTTCGCCAAAGAGCGCGGAATCGAATCGGTTGTCGGCATGGTTCTGCCGGAAAACAAGACGGTCCTTTCGCTCGCCCGCAGGCTCGGTTTTGCAGTTCGATGGGATGCCGATGACCATGCTTATGACTTACGTATGGACCTGAGAGCCCTCGACCTGGAACACATGAAGCATCACTGAAGATCACGAGCATGCCGGGACTACCCCGAAGCCCACTCCTGTACCAAGTCCTTTAGATACCTGACCTCTTCCCAAGAAAACGGGGCTTTCCGACATGGGAAGATCGAATTGTTGTGAAAGATGGGGTCTTCTCCCAGATCATAGCGCGAAGCCTTGACCGCCTCATGCCAAAGCTCGGTGTGAGGGATGGGAGAGTATTGAGCCAGGATGGGCCTTAACCCGCATGCCTTTACCATCTTGATTGAGCGCTCAAGCTTAGAAAGGTCCTGTCCAGGCAGCCCATAGAGAAGATAAGCACCCAGGTCTTCTCCTTTGAAGCCAGCCTCTTTCAGGTAACCAACCGCCTGTTCAAACTCATCCGGTTCAACCTTGCTGTCGATGGCCTGGCGATCATCAAAGAAGGCAGTTTCGAGCCCCAGCCGAATGGTCTTGAATCCCGCCCGAAACAGCAGCCCTGCCACTTCTCTTGACAAGGGTCTGATGTGGAGTGCATTGGGTGTGTGGAAACGAACCTGGGGGCCACGACGCATGACTCCTTCCAGGATGGGCATGATGTGCCTGTCCGCCTCTATCAGCAGGGCGTCATCATAGAAGGCAAAATCGACGACCGCGTGTTTTTCATTCCAGTAGGTGATCTCCTCTACCACATGATCAGGTGATCTGCGTCTGAGCCCCGGGCTTAAGAACGCCGATGCACAGTAAGCACAACGGAAGGGGCAACCCTGGCCGGTCAGGATAGGGACGTAAGGAATAGCGGACTGTAACTCAAAGGCCGGATAGGGGTAGGTGTCAAGCTCACCGGAATGAAACTCGGGTCTTTCTCTCAGCCTCGTCAGGTCGCCCAGGAATTCAAGGAGTTTTGTTTCGCACAGACCTGGCAAGACTATGTCTGCGCCCGCATGCCGGATAGCGTGTTCATAACAAAGCGTAGCATAAATCCCCCCCAGCACTACCGGCACTTCGGGAAACACCTCTCGCACCACCTTGATAAGCGCAATGACCCCCGGATACCAGTACGTCATCAACGATGTCACGAGGACTGCCACCGGCTCAGGACCATCGCCTATACCTTCTCGCACCAAACTATCCGGTAAGCCGTATCTGGAATAATGCCTCGGGACATCGTGCAGTTTTCCTGGTTTTTCAATCCGCGTCTTCGGGTAGGGGCCTTTGCCAAACTGACCGGCTTCCGGGAGCCGTGATAGTCCGGGGTGAAACCTGTCCAAACAGTCGACATAGCGTACATGATACCCGCATGTCTTCAGGATACCGGCGATGGCAAGGATCCCTATCGGCTTGGCCCAGAAGTCATAGGCCGCAAAATCATCTATCCACGGGTTGACCAGAAGGACATGGGGGGGTTCTTTTTCCATTGTAATAGCTTTGCACGGGAAGCTGACGGGCGTCTACGGAAAGTATTTCATGGAGGTCTTTTTCAACTCATCACGGCTAAAAAGGAGGGTATAGTTTTTCACTGAAGCCAAGGTGGACATGGCTTCCGCCAATTCATGACAGCCCTTCTCAGTCTTGGCATGAATCATCGTGTATAGATTATAAGGCCAACCATCTACGGGGTTTCGCCGGTAGCAGTGAGACACCCCCTCAAAAGCAGCCATCATTTTTCCCGCCTCGTCTATGCGGTCTTCACCAACCTGCCAAGCCACCATGGCATTGGCCTGATATCCCGAGATTTGATGGCGGATCGTGACACCAAAACGGCGAATGATGCCATCCTTCTGAAGTCTCCGTAAGGTCTCCAACACGTCTTCTTCTTCAGCACCGATCTCTCTTGCAAGCTCCAGAAAAGGGCGCTCTGTCACGGGGATATCTGCCTGAATCAGCGCAATGAGCTTTTTCTCAAGTTCGGTAGGCGTGAACTTGGCTGTCTCGGAATTTGAGGTTTTTTGTTTGACGGTCATGGTTGGTCCTTGGATATTGGACTTTTCTCCGATATCATATGAAGTAGCACAGCGCAACAGTCAAGGCGGGGACCACCCTGATCCCTTTCGGACCTGCGGTTCACCATAGTTGGAGGAAATATGCCAATGAAGATGATCGGTGTTATCGGAGCGGGAAGTTGCAGCAAAGAGACCTACGAATCAGCACGGAGGGTAGGCATTGGCATAGCCGGGATGGGTGCTACGCTCGTCTGCGGCGGGTTGGGCGGCGTCATGGAGGGCGCCTGTCGAGGGGCCCATGAGGCAGGAGGACAGACCGTGGGTATCCTTCCCGGCCATGACCGGGACCAAGCCAACCCTTACGTTGCCATTCCCATCGTGACCGACTTGGGCCAGGCCCGAAATGTACTGGTGGTGCGAAGTTCAGATCTACTCATAGCGATTTCGGGCGGATACGGAACATTGTCTGAGATCAGCATTGCCCTGAAGATAGGAAAACCAGTGATAGGCCTTGCCACGTGGCCTGATATCGACGAGATTCAGTATGTAGGCACAGCGGAAGAAGCCTTGAATGCCGCCGCGGCCATTGTCTAGGAAGCTATCTGGCGGGCCAGATTTTGAACGGATTCGATGATGGGTTCAAGGTTGAAGGAAAGAACCATCCTGTCCTTGACGGTCAACCGGCCATCAATGATCACATCTCTGACATCACTGCCGCTTGCTGCGTAGACCAGGTGAGAGACTGGGTCATAGAGCGGGGTCAGGTGAGGCTTGTGGGTGTCGATAATGATCAAATCCGCCTTCTTTCCCACCTCAAGTGACCCGACCTGCTCCCCGAGGCCAATCGCTTCTGCACCGCTTCTGGTTGCCAGGGTCAACACTTGCCTCGCATCCATTACTGTGGGGTCACGCCCCTTCACCTTGTGAAGCTTTGCCGAGGTATCTATCTCCTGAAACATGTCCAGGTTGTTGTTGCTCGCACAGCCATCTGTGCCGATTCCCACGGAAAGGCCCTTTTTGATAAATTCAGGAATCGGCGCTATTCCTGAGGCTAGCTTCATCTGGCTTTCCGTTGCAACCGAAACCCCCACACTATTCTCGGCCATGCATGAAATATCTTCTTCGTTCACCCAGATTGCATGGACTACGAGGGTCCTCTTGGTTAGTATCCCGATCCGGTCAAGGTATTGAACAGGGGTCGCCCCGTGTCGTTCTTGAATCTCCCGCAGTTCACCCTTTGTCTCGGCCACGTGGATTTGAAAGAGAGCGCCTTTCTCATCCGCTACTTTGCGTGCCTTCCTGAGTGTCTCCTCAGAGCAGGTGTACGGAGAATGGCAAAACAGCCCCGGAGTGATCAAAGTGCTCTTTCCCTGCCAGGCCTCAATGAACTGCGCAGCTTTGGTAACATTTTCTTTGGGATCGGGTACGCCAGGGGCCGGAAAGTCAATGATCCCCTGCGCAAGGACGGCACGCATCCCGGACTCTATCACTGCTGCAGCTACGGCATCCTCAAAAAAATAACCATCACAGAAGGTGGTCGTGCCAGACAGAAGCATCTCGGCACAGGAAAGGAGTGTACCTACATGAACGCTTTCAGGATTCAACCATTGCGTCTCGGCCTTAAAGATATGGTTATTCAACCAGTCTGTCAGCGGGAGGTCATCGGCCAAGCCCCGAAACAGGGACATGGGTACATGAGTGTGGCTGTTAACCAACCCAGGCATGATTATCCCTCCTGCAGCATCTATGACCTGGCGGGCTGCAGGAAGGGGTTCACTGTTTGCCCGGTCTTCCACGCGCTTCAGAGTGCCATCGGCGATGCACACCAGACCCTTCCGAAACACGTCGAACTCGCCATTCACAGTCAAGACGATCCCGTTGTGGACTACAATGTCGTAGAGTGTGTCCCCTGCCATCCTACGTAATATCCTGAGCGATCTGGTTTACAGCCCTCATCACGGCATCCACATCTACCGTCGTCAAAACCCGGTCCTCCATCAGGAGCCTGCCATTAACGATGGCCGTCACCACATCACTGCCGGTAACCGCATAGACGAGATGGGAGTAGACATTATACATTGGGATCAGGTGTGGACGGTTAACGTCAATAATGATGACATCGGCTTTCTTCCCTGTCTCTATTGAACCTGTAGTGTCTTCCAGTCCCAACACCCGTGCCCCATCAATCGTCGCCATCCTGACCACGGTCCGCGCATCCATGACCGTGGGGTCGAGGCTGTTTACCTTGTGAAGCTTGGCTGCCGTGTCCATCTCCTGGAAAAGATCCAGGTTGTTATTGCTCGCACAACCGTCCGTCCCAATCCCCACAGTGATCCCATGGTCGAGAAGTTCAGGGATGGGAGCAATACCTGAAGCAAGTTTCATGTTGCTCTCCGGGTTGTGTACAACCTTAACGTCAAACTCCTTGAGCAGTGTAATGTCTTCCGGAGTTAATACCACGCAGTGATCTGCAATCAGGTTGGGACCAAGTAGTCCTATGTCTGCCAAATGGGCCACGGGGGTCAGCCCATATTTCCCCATGACTTCGGCCACCTCTCTCTCTGTTTCTGAAACGTGAATAATCACGGATACATTATTTTTGTCAGCAATGGCTCGCGCCTTCTTAAGTAACTCCGGGGAACAGACATAGACAGAGTGGGGTTCCACAGCGATGGTAATCAGCGGATCATCCCGCCACTTTTCGATGAGATCTTCCGTGTACTTCAGTCCCGCTTCCACAGGACCGTAGTTGGGGGATGGGAAATCATAGATCACCTCGCCTACGACCGCGCGTATCCCGACCGTCTTTGCAGCTTGGGCCACAGCATCTTCAAACAGATACATGTCGCAGAAAGTGGTGGTTCCGGAAAGGATCATCTCGGCACAGGCAAGGAGCGTTCCTTGATATACGATATCAAAGGTCAGTTTCGCCTCAGCAGGAAAAATATGATCATTCAGCCAGGTCATGAGAGGCAGGTCGTCGGCTATCCCGCGAAAACACGTCATGGCTGCATGGGTGTGCGCATTCACCAGACCCGGCATGATGATCCCACCTCGGGCATCAATGGTCTTCGCAGCCTTGTATGAAGCACTTAAAGCAGGACCTTCCCCGACCGCGACAATGCGATCACCGGATACGGCCACGGCCCCTTTCTCAATGAGAGTGTCATCGGGATCCATGGTAAGGACCCATCCATTTCTGATGAGTATGTCTATTGATTCCATATTCTGTGCCACTGCAGTCAGATGAATTACTAATCTGGCAATTCCTCTATGACTCCCCCGACAATAGCTTGAAGACTGCGTGCGGCCCGCTCGGCAGCCGCGATGATATCCTCCACCAGGGCCGGTTTGAAATCATCCGGAATATTCATATTCGTAATCACGGATAACCCGAGGATCCTCATCCCGCCATGAACCGCTGCAATCACCTCAGGAATCGTGGAGAGTCCTACAGCATCGACCCCTATAGTCTTCAGGAACCTGATTTCGGCAGCCGTCTCAAGAGAGGGACCCGGGAGTCCCACGTAAACGCCCCTCTGAACCCCGATTCCGCCTTTAAGGGCTGCCTTCTCCGCCAAGACCATCAGGTCGGGATCATACACCTGAGACATGTCGGGAAACCGCGGCCCCCACTCATCAATATTCGGCCCGATCAAAGGATTGTTCCCGGTCAGATTGATATGATCGGAAATGACCATGATGTCACCCACATCGAACGCGGGGTTGATCCCGCCTGCTGCATTAGACAATATGAGGGTCCTCACACCCATCTGCTGCATGACCCTGATTGGGAGCGTGACCTCCTGCATGCTGTACCCTTCGTAGTAGTGGAAGCGACCCTGCATGACCAGGACCGCCTTTCCTCCCAGTTGGCCACACAAAAGACGACCGTGGTGGGTTGGTACGGTGGAGACAGAAAAGTGAGGAATGTCCTCGTAGTCAATCGACACAACCTCCTCCATGCCGTCCACACTATCACCCAGGCCAGTACCAATCTGAAGCCCTATCACCGGACTGACTGGTATCCTGGATCTAACAAACTCAGCCACCTCGAGGACTTTCTTTTTGAAGGCTTCCATGATAATGTTCCTTTCTCCGATGGAAAATCAGAGCGTACCTTAAAACGGATAACGAACACCAGTCAAACAGAAATTGGTTGTTTGACCGGCCGTGGGGGAGCTAAAATCACAGCGAGAACCCCGGTATTTAGGCCAGATTTTGGGGAATGAAGAGACATGGGCGAGATATTGACCAGAACCGGTGTTGTAAGGGCAATCCAGGGCCACATGGCGCTGGTAGTGACCAGAATGGAGCCGGAGTGTGAGAGTTGCCAAGCCAAAGATGCCTGCTCCACTTTTGGAGGTGGGGGGGCGAATGCGGAGATCACGGCTCGCAATACTGCCGGGGCCGAGGTTGGTGACATCGTCACCATCAGTATGGCAGGTTCTTCCCTGATAAAGGTATCGTTTTTCGTCTATATGTTGCCCATACTCGCCTTGATTGCAGGGATCGTTCTTGGACATGGGCTGTCCATGGTAATTCCGGTCAACGAGAATATTCTTGTGGGTGTCTTTGGCTTGTTTGGTTTCTCGGGAACGTTCGTATGGCTGAAGAAGAAAGGAGACAGCCTGGCCAACAGACCGGGGTTTGTCCCTGAAATCAGTTCAAAGCAGACCCCCACACGGCAGTTCCCTTCTACAGACCTTGCCTGCCCGGTTAAGTGATCCAATGAAAGTCGTTCGGTAAGAGGTGAATGACTTGTGTTTGCTGACTACTCTCTCTTGTTGTTCCTCGGAGGTTTGTGCAGGTCAGGCTTCTTTCGACCAAAAGGACAGACCTTGATGCAAATGCCGCAAATAGGCGCACCAACACCGGGGATCTTCGAAAACTCCCCTGCCAGCTTTTCTGCACAGCGCCCGAGATGAATGGCCTCGCTTCTGTTGTTGTAATGTTGTTTCGTCCCTACACCCTTGATGGCTCCCACCGGACAGGCGTCACGACATAGCATACACTTCCCACAACGGTTCTTTATGGGCTGATCAATGTTCAATGGAGCGTTTGTGAGAACGGTGGCGAGCCGAATCCGGGGACCATACACAGGGTTGACCAGAAGCAGGCTTTTCCCTTGCCATCCCAGGCCGGCCATGCGGCCCACAGCCTTGTGGGAGATAGCACCATACCAATTCTTCTTATCCAGAACCTGCGACGCTGGAATGGGAAGGGCATCAGAACCGTGACCCTGAAGGATACCGGCTGTACGAAAGGCGATTTGGTCGAGCAAGCGATTAGCGGTCTGGTACACAGATGCATAGAGAGGTGTTGGACGATCGATGATCTGTTCAAATACGGCCGCCGGGAGTCTCACGCCAATGGAAACCGCCAGAAAATAGGGGTCCAGCAGGTTAGGGGGAGTCAATCTTGCCTGGTTGAATGGCGTTATATCCGCTACGCCAACAAGGTCTGCACCCAGGGCAATAACTTCCCTCTTTAGTTTGTTGGTGAGGTCAACGTTGGTGGGGTTTCTTCTTTTCATGTGGGTTAAGCTGTTTGATCTGAGTTCGTCACTACATATTGGTCTCTTTGTGAGGCCAACAGTGTCACCTTACGTAATCACTTCTCAACTTCAAGACGGTCCAGCAAGATGCCTTCTTCACTTTGGAGGCCTCTTGGCAAGGGCAGTTTTGAGAATTGTCGGATCACGTGCTCTCTGCAGACCCT
>JAQBAU010000064.1:0-15995 GCA_032126655.1 Desulfobacterales bacterium | reverse complement strand
CAGTCTTTAAGGGAGGATGCCATGGCACCAGCAACAAAGAAAACAGCTGCAAAGAAGACCACAGCAAAAAAGAAAACAACAGCTGCGAAGAAGACCACCGTAACAAAGAAAGCAACAGCAGCAAAGAAAGCACCAGCAAAGAAGAAAACAGCTGCAAAGAAGACCACAGCAACAAAGAAAACAGCTGCAAAGAAGACCACCGCAAAAAAGAAAACAACAGCAAAGAAGACCACCACCAAGAAAAAGAAATAGCCCCTTAAACTGCCCCTTAGCAGAAGACGGGGAGGCACCGATTTGTTTTCATGATTCCAAACAACGGAGCCGCCCCGTTTTCTTTTTCAAAGACCCCCCGCATCCTTGATCACTTCCCGCAATCTGCAATGCCCAATAATCTGCGACCAGCCACACACCAATTATTTTAGCATGGCCTGGGTCATATTGGCGCAGTTTGGCCTTGAACTGCTACAGCGAGCGCTAACCCCGTCCCGCCGTGGCGGGACTGCGGGGTTAGCGAGCGAATCTAAAAATTGTAAAATTCCTTACAGTCGCTGCGAAGCACTGCCGTAAGGCAGAACATTCCCTGTCCCGCTATAGCGGGACTGCAGCGAGCTTCAATCTTCATTGTTCGAATATACTTCTAATAGAGCTCTCTGTTGTGATAGAACACCCCAGCCTAGAAAAATACCTGCGGTGAATATAAAAGAGTGCCAGGCTATCCGTAGGTTTCAAGAAAGTCAAAGAAAGGGAAAGAAGAAACATGCGTTATGATACAGGGCTCAGGGCCTATACCTCAAAGAGGGTTGAAGAAATAGAGGGTGCAGACATCCTTGTGGGAATCCCTTGCTACAATAACCAGGGAACCATAGAACACGTAATCCGGATGGTGACGCGCGGTCTTTACAACCATTACAAGGACTTTCGGTTCGTGATCATGATAGCTGATGGAGGTTCGACCGACGACACACGGGACGTGGCAAGGGAGTTTCAGATCAAGCCGTGGCGGGAAAAGATCGTCTCCATCTATCGAGGACCCAGCGGGAAAGGTTCAGCCTTTCGTTCCATCTTTGAGGCAGCGGCACGTTTGAAGGTCAAAGCCTGTATGGTCGTGGATTCAGATCTCCGTTCTATTGACAGCGACTGGGTAAAGTATCTTCTCCAACCGATTCTGGAGATGGACTATCAATACGTGTCCCCGCTTTATTCCCGGTACAAGTATGACGGCACCATCACCAATAACATCGTCTATAACCTCACCCGGACCCTTTATGGCCTTCGCATCCGCCAGCCTATTGGCGGAGATTTTGCCTTCGTGGGTGAGCTTGCAGATTACTACATTGATCAGGACGTCTGGGAGACAGACGTGGCTCGCTTTGGGATTGACATTTGGATGACCACAAACGCTATTGCCAAGAACCTCAACATCTGCCAGTCCAACCTGGGGGTGAAAATACACGATGCAAAAGACCCGGGCGAGTCTCTTGGACCCATGTTCCGGCAGGTCATACACACGCTTTTCGTCCTCATGGAGCAAAACGAAGCTCTCTGGAAGTCAGTAAAGGGAAGCAGAACCGTGCCTGTCTTCGGTCTTGATAAGCTCAAAGAACCCGATCCTGTCCACGTAGACCTTGAACGCCTGGTGAAGGAATACAAAACGGGATTTCGGCACTTCAAGGGGCTCTACAAGAACATCTTCTGTCCGGAATGCTACGAAGAACTCAAGAAATGTGCTGGTAAGGCCACGACAAAATTCATCATGCCGGTAAAAACCTGGGTCATGGTCCTGTATGAAGTCGCCGCCACATTCCATCGATGGAAGGATGATCGAACCCAACTGGTTAATTTGGTCACGCCCATATATTTGGGCCGGGTCGCTTCATTCATTAACCAGACCAGGAAGATGGATTCTATCCAGGCAGAGCAAGTGGTTGAGGAGCAGGCCCAGGTCTTTGAGGATTACAAGAACTACCTCATCCGAGTTTGGGACGAGACGGGAAAGGAAAGGGCATGTTCATGACGCGGCCTCAAAAAGCCTTGGCTTCAGGCTCGGCAACGGTGAGCAGACTAAAGATAAGTTTATGGCCTACGTTGTGCATCCTCTTCTCTCTTTGGCTCGTCTTTTACTACAGTCCGTTGCATGCCGAAACTGATCAAGACCAAACATGGTCTTTGGATGTCAAGGACCTCACGATTTCGGAGGTTTTGAGTAAATTGAGTCTGGTTACGGGCATAGAAGTATCCACCAATAAACCTCTGGGGAACAAGCGACTTACCAAGTCTTATGTGAATCAGACTATTGAGCAGATCATAAAAGATCTTCTTAAAGGTGTGAATTACACTTCTGTTTGGCACCATGGAGAGAAAGGCCCTGATTCTATCGACATTTGGATCTTTGGTCAGGGCGGTGGCGGATCTCCGAAAGATTTGTCGGATATCAGAAGAACGAATCGGGTAAATATGTCTCGCCAGTTTAGAGATAGGACTTCAGAGCGACAGATACGCCAGGGAGACAATGAGTATGAAGACGAAGAATCTACAAATTCCATGCAAGATACAGAAGAGGAATCTACAATAGACAAACCACATCCCGAGGAGGAGTTACCTGCAGAATCAGAAAGGGAGGAAGAGGAATCAGAGACGGATTCACCAGTAGAGGACGAAGATTCTCCCTCGGTTCCCGAAAGTGATGATGAGGAATCTTAGCCGTTGTTATGACCAGACAAGAGAAATAACTTGTGCTCTAAACTGCCATAACACATATAAGGGCCGAGAGTCCCAGTTATACACAAGACATGGCGGTTGGCATTAGTGATCGCAAAATAGAGATATCTTTACATATTCGTGGATACTTGACGCCGAGGATTTCTCCATATGAACAAAAAAAGAGGTTGCCTTAATGGCTAACCTCTTTTGTCTTTCTGGTATGCCGTCCGAAGCGGCTGTTATGGCTGACTATTCTTTTTCTTTATCCTCTTCGGTGCCTGAAGGCTCCAAGTTTTCGGATTGGTCTTCCGGCTCCTCACTCTTTACTTCGACTTCTGCTTCAGGGAGCGTCTCTTCTTTCACCTGCTCTTCGGCCTTCTCCTCTGCCTCCGGGGCTACCTCTTCTTCCACCTCAGGCGCAGCCTCCACCTCTGCCTCTTCCGCGGCCTCGGCCTCCCTTGGCTCTTCTTTCTTCTCGGCCTTCACTTTCGTTTTCTTCTTCGGTTCAGCCTTCTCTTCTGCCTTTTCCGCGGCTTCAGTCTCCTCAGGCTCCTCTTTCTCCTTGGCCTTAACTTCGGCTTTCTTCTTCGTTTTGTCGACTGCTTTCTTCGCCGCCTTCGGCTTCTTCTTCTTCTTTTCTTTCTTCTCCTCCGCAATAACAAGCTCTACCAGTGAAATTGGGGCTGCATCTCCCCGCCGTTTTCCCAACTTAACTATATGGGTGTAGCCTCCCGCCCTGTCACCAAAACGCTTTGCCGCTTCTTCAAAGAGTTTGTGGACGACCGCCTTGTCTCTTATCACTGCTAACGCTTGGCGTCGTGCATGGAGGTCACCCCGCTTTGCCAGAGTGACCATCTGATCTGCCCACCGCCTCAACTCCTTGGCCTTGGCATCCGTTGTTTGAATCCGGCCATGCTGAAACAGAGAAGTCACCATGTTCCGGAACATAGCATTCCGATGACTTGCTGTGAGATTCAGTTTCCTTCCCGCTTTTTGATGTCTCATATATCGCTGCTCTCGCCCTCTTTTGTCTCTTCCTCAGCTGGAACGAATCCCTCGAGTTTCATACCAAGGGTGAGTCCCATTTCGGTCAGGACCTCCTTGATTTCATTCAGTGATTTTCGACCGAAGTTCTTCGTCTTAAGCATCTCTCCCTCGGTCCTCTGGACCAATTCTCCAATGTACCGGATGTTCGCATTCTTCAAGCAGTTGGCCGAACGAACCGAAAGCTCCAGCTCCTCAACGCTCCGATAGAGATTTTCATTGAGCGGTTTTTCCTCTACTTCCCGTCCTTCAGCTTCAGGCTCAGGCTCTAGTGCTTCATCAAAGTTAATAAACGTGTTCATCTGTTCTTTGAGTATCTTTGCCGCATACGCTACGGCATCTTCCGGCCCAACACTACCGTCTGTCCACACCTCAAGGGTGAGTTTATCATAGTCGGTCCTTTGACCTACCCGCGCATTCCCGACCACGTAGTTGACTCGCTTGATCGGTGAAAAGACTGCATCCATGGGTATCGTGCCGACAGGATCGTCTTCCCCTTCGTTCATGTCGGCCGACACATATCCTTTGCCCACTTTCGCCGTCATTACCATATCCAGCTTTGCGCCCTTAGACAGGGTGGCAATATGAAGTTCCGGGTTCAATATCTCAACGCTGCCGTCAGTGACGATATCCCCAGCCTTAACCTCTCCTTCTCCAGAGGCTTCGATCCGGAGCGTCCTAGGTCCCCGATCAGACATGCGCAACCTCACCTCTTTGAGATTCAATACAACCTCAGACACGTCCTCAAGCGTACCGGGTATGGCTGTGAACTCGTGCATGACGTTATCTATTTTTGTTGACACGATAGCAGCTCCGTGAAGTGAGGAAAGGAGGATCCTTCTGAGCGCATTGCCGATCGTTGTGCCAAAACCCCTTTCCAGGGGCTGACAGCTGAGCTTTGCATAGGAAGGCGTGCTCTCGTTAATCTCCATACCTTTTGGCGGAATCATCTCTCGCCAATTCATGTACATGGGTTCATTTGATGACATGCTTTCTCTCCGAGTTTGCTTAGCATTGAAGCTCCCTGCAGTCCCGCTATAGCGGGACAGAGAATGTTCTGCCTTACGGCAGTGCTTCGCAGCGGCTGTAAGAAATTATACCATTCTTAAATTCGCTCGCTATTGCAGTTCAAATGTGAATCCGAATTGCTCTGCCGTACTCTGTCTCAATTACTTAGAATAAAGCTCCACAATCAATTGCTCTTGAATCGGCATCGTCAATTCTTCCCGGGTAGGATAAGCCTTGACCGTCCCCCGGGACTGCTCCTTTGAAAACTCAAGCCATGCCGGAATTCCCCGCCGTACTACGGCCTCCACGGCGCCCGCAATGGCGGCCACTTTTTGGCTTTTCTCCCGTACTTCAACAACGTCACCGACCTTCACCAGATAAGATGGGACGTTCATCTTTCGACCGTTTACCAGGAAGTGATTATGCCGCACCAACTGCCTTCCCTGTGCCCTGGAATTGGCAAATCCCAAACGATAGGCCACGTTGTCCAAGCGTCGTTCCAGGAAAACCAAAAGATTGGTGCCTGTTATGCCACGTGCACGTTCAGCTTTGCTGAATGAACCGTGAAACTGGCCTTCCAGCAGGCCGTACATACGCTTGACCTTCTGTTTCTCCCGAAGCTGGACGCCATAGTCGGAGAACTTTCGTCTGCGCTGTCCGTGCTGACCGGGTGGATATCCTCGACGGTCAAAGGCACATTTATCAGAATAACATCGATCTCCTTTAAGAAACATCTTCAGATTTTCGCGTCGGC
This sequence comes from Desulfobacterales bacterium, assembly GCA_032126655.1. Lineage (GTDB taxonomy): Bacteria > Desulfobacterota > Desulfobacteria > Desulfobacterales. The sequence continues at coordinate 10,489 of JAQBAU010000064.1, read as the reverse complement.
ATAACCTGCATACCGAACCGACATATCGTCCCAAAATACTCCTCCTTTCACACCCTGCGCCGTTTGGGCGGCCGACAGCCGTTGTGCGGAATGGGCGTTACATCTTTTATCAGAACAACGTTAAAGCCTGTTGCTTGTAGAGCGCGCAAAGCAGCCTCCCGGCCTGGGCCTGGACCTTTCACATAGACCTCAACGTTTCTCATGCCGTTCTCCATGGCCTTCTTGGCAGCATCCTCCGCTGCCAACTGAGCCGCAAAGGGGGTGCTTTTGCGCGAACCCTTAAAGCCATGGGCCCCTGCGCTCGACCATGCCACAACATTACCCATAGGGTCAGTAATCGTCACAATCGTGTTATTGAAGGTAGACTGAATATGAGCTATTCCATTCAGGATGTGTTTTTTCTCCTTCTTTTTCCGAGCTGGCTTAGCCATGGTGTGTGTATGTACCTCCTATGTCTTTCTCCTACCGGCGACAGTGCGACGCGGTCCCTTCCGGGTTCTAGCGTTCGTGCTCGTTCGTTGCCCTCGAACAGGGAGTGATTTCCGGTGCCTGAGGCCTCGATAGCATCCCAATTCCATCAGTCGCTTGATGTCCATCGAGATTCCAGTGCGAAGCTCCCCCTCTACCTTGTGGTGACTGTCAATGATTTGTCGAATCGCTGTGACCTCGTCTTCTCTAAGGTGGTCTGTCTTTGTATCGAAGTCCACACCTGCCGCCTGCAGTATCTTCCTCGATGCGCTGCGTCCGATCCCGTAGATGTAAGTTAGGCCTATCTCGACTCGCTTGTTTTTTGGCAAATCAACGCCTGCAATTCGTGCCAATCTCAATCCCTCCCGGTGTTGGGTTCTTCGTTATTGGTTATTCGTAAATCGCGACTCGTTACCGTACAGGTGTGCCAATCACCATTCCGCATTGCGCCTGACGAATTGAGAACATTCCGGCACTCCGCACTCCGCATTGGAACTATCCTTGTCGCTGCTTATGCCTTTTGTTCTCACAGATGACTCTTACAATCCCCTTGCGACGAATGATTTTACACTTATGACACAACTTTTTCACTGAAGCTCTTACTTTCATCTTCTCCTCGACGTCCGTTATCCAGGAATCGCCTCCTGATTCGCGATATTCGTTACTTGGCCCGATAGGTTATATGGGCCAAGACCGTATGCTTGTTTTCCAACTCCACATGAAATATGGCATTGGGAAGCGTCGTTACGATTTCCTCTTGAACCTCGATCGGTTCTTCTTTGGGCATTCATGCGCTCCCGTTTGTGGTACTCAGGATAACAGGACCGTCTTCCGTAATAGCCACCGTGTGTTCGAAATGGGCCGACAAACTCCCATCCTGTGTCACGGTTGTCCACCCATCCTCTAACGTCTTCACCTCATATCCGCCGGCATTGACCATTGGTTCGATAGCGACGACCATACCCGGTTTCAAACGAATCCCCACACCGGGTTGACCGTAGTTAGGTATCTGAGGGTCTTCGTGCAAAGCCTTTCCTATGCCATGCCCCACGAACCTCCTGACCACCGAGAATCCGTCATTCTCCGCCCGGCTCTGAATGGCGTGGGATATGTCAGACAATCGCTTCTCTGGTGTCGCCTGTTCAATCCCTGAGAAGAGGGCCGCTTCGGTTGTCTTCATGAGTCGCTGCGCCACTTCCGACACTTTGCCCACAGGGACTGTAATGGCCGCATCCCCATAATAACCATGATAAAGAACGCCAAAATCCATGCTGAGGATATCCCCTTCCTCAAGAGGGCGCTTCGTCGGCAACCCATGCACGACTTGCTGGTTCACGGACGCGCACAGGCTATACGGATATCCTCGATACCCCTTAAAAGCTGGCTTGGCTTTTTTCGAAAGAGCCAGTTCCTCGGCGATTTTGTCAAGAGTCAGTGTGTCGGTGCCGGGTTCGGCTTTCTGCCGCAAGACCTCAAGGATCTCTGCCACGATGACATTGCTCCGGCGAATCTTTTCAATCTCACTTGGAGACTTCAAGATGACCATGTCAATACCGCCCCTTGATGGCACCCCCTTTTTTGATAAAGCCTTCGTAGTGTCGAGCTAACATATGGCTCTCCATTTGACTAATGGTGTCTATGGCCACGCCCACCACGATCAAAAGGGCAGTACCTCCAAAGTAGAAAGGAACGTTAAACCGGGCAACCAGGATTGTAGGCAATACGCAGACCGCTGATACGTAGATGGCCCCTCCAAAAGTAATACGGGTAAGAACCCTATCGATGTAATCGGCCGTGCGTTTGCCGGGCCTGATCCCAGGGATATAACCTCCGTGCTTCTTCATGTTATCCGCTACGTCAACCGGGTTGAATGTAACGGCCGTGTAGAAATAGCAGAAGAAAATTATGAAACCTACATATACAAGGTTGTAAACGAGGCCGCCTGGCGCCATGGCGTTGGCAACGCTTTGCATCCAGGGTACCTTGATGAAATTGGCCACCGTAGCAGGAAACATAATGATAGAAGAAGCAAAGATGGGTGGAATAACACCCGCCGTATTAATACGGAGAGGTAGGTGGGTGCTCTGGCCACCGTACATCCTGCGCCCAACGATCCGTTTGGCATATTGCACCGGAATCCGCCGCTGGCCCCGCTCCACAAAAATGATAACCCCAACGACCGCGATCATAAGGACAAGAATCACCAATACAAGAAATGCGCCGATCTCACCGGTTCTCAGCAAACGAAATGTGTTGCCAATGGCACTTGGCATACGCGCTACAATCCCTGCAAATATGATCAGGGATATCCCATTGCCAATTCCCCTCTCAGTGATCTGCTCCCCAAGCCACATGATAAAGGCCGTACCAGCAGTCAGAGTGAGCACTGTCATTAATCGAAAACTCCACCCCGGGTATGCAACCACGACTGCCCCGCCTGGTGTGGTCATGCTTTCAAGCCCAATGCTAATTCCAAACCCCTGGATTATGCTCAAAAGAACTGTACCGTAACGTGTATACTGAGTAATCTTCTTCCGCCCAGATTCGCCTTCCTTGGACAGCCTGTCCAAGTGTGGGACGGCCACGGTCAGCAGCTGCAGTATGATTGAGGCGCTAATGTACGGCATGATCCCCAGAGCAAACACCGAAAGCCGCTCCAGGGCTCCACCTGAAAACATGTCGAACAGCCCCAGCAGGGTTCCTTGGGCACGGGCAAAAAATGCTGCAAGGGCATCTGAATCTATTCCCGGCGTTGGCACTGCGCAGCCGACACGATATACCATCAACAGGGCGAAAGTAACGAGGATGCGCCTTTTTAGCTCTGGAATCTTAAAGATATTTTGAAAACCACCGACCATAACGAGTTACCCTCTGTTTGCAAGACGTGAAACCTGGATTAATGGAGTGGTGGAGTGATGGAGTAATGGAAAAGAACTCCAGTCCGATATCCCATTACTCCAATACTCCAGTACTCCATTGCTTTATCACTCCATTACTCCGGCTTTTGCAGCTCTACCTTTCCTCCAACAGCCTCAAGCTTCTCCCGTGCTGACTTGCTGCATTGATCCACTTTCAGCACCAGTGGATATTCAATGCTACCCTGGCCCAGAAGTTTGACGCCAGATGAGTTGCGCCCGAGTAAACCTGCGCCCATCAGCGCAGTTTTGTCTACTACTGAATCCTTTTCAAACCGTTGAAGGTCACGAATATTGATAACGACCCATTCCTTTCTGAAGATGTTGGTAAATCCCCGCTTGGGCAAGCGGCGTTGCAAGGGCATCTGGCCTCCCTCATATCCAGGCCTTACGTTACCCCCAGAGCGGGACTTCTGACCCTTGCTTCCCCTGCAAGCAGTCTTGCCATGTCCTGAACCAGGTCCGCGGCCAACCCGTTTGACAGCCTTTCGCGCGCCCTTGGGGGGCGATAACTCATTCAGTTTCACCAACTTCTTCCTCCACTTTCAACATATGTGATACCTTTCGAATCATTCCCCGGACCGTAGCGGTGTCATGCAGAACTACCGCCTTGTTCGGCTTCTTTAGCCCCATGCTTCGAAGGACCCGTCGATGCTTCTCAGGCCTCCCAATCATACTCTTCTTTAACGTTATCTTGAGTGTCTTGGACATGTAACTTCTTCCTTGAATCTAAATGGCTCGAAACCCGACCGAGCCTCGCACATTCGTTCCGATTGGAGTAATCGAGTGATGGAGTAATGCCGTGATCCCTTAAGACCAGTATCTTCTATCGCAGTACTCCAATACTTCAGTACTCCAACACTCCATCTATATGTTGTTAATAGAACGCTTTAGAATCTAATAGCTCCTTGTGGCAAAAGCCTTAAGTCTTTGACTTATATCTCAGCAGGGTCTTTGCCGCGTCTCGCCGCAATCGTCTCGCGGCTGCGTAGCTGACTCAAGCCCTTGAGCGTAGCTTTCACAACATTGTGGGGATTGCGAGACCCCATACACTTGGTCAGAATGTTTTGTACTCCCGCGGCTTCCACCACGGCACGGACAGCACCACCGGCAATAACGCCCGTCCCCTCTGCAGCGGGCTTTAGTAACACCAAGCCTGCGCCATATTTGCCCATGACCTCGAACGGAATCGTCTGGTTCACCAAAGGGACCTGAATCATGTTCTTCTTGGCACGATCAATCCCTTTGCGAATGGCCACTGGAACCTCATTAGCCTTCCCGAGGCCACTCCCAACCTTGCCACTGCCGTCGCCAACAACAACGACAGCACTGAAACTGAAACGGCGACCCCCCTTGACCACTTTGGCCGTCCGGCTTATATGAACCACTTTCTCTATAAGCTGAATTTCTTCTATTTCTCTGCCAAACAACTGTTGCCCCCTCTCTAAAATTCGAGGCCGCCTTCGCGAGCCCCTCCCGCCATCGCCTTAACACGACCATGGTATGAGAAACCACCGCGGTCAAATACGACTCTGGAGATCCCTTTCTCAATGGCCCTTCGTGCAACAAGCTTCCCCACAAAACCTGCTGCCTGCACCTTATTCTCAAACTTCGGATGTTCTCGGACTTCCTTATCAAGCGTAGACGCTGCTGCCACCGTATGGCCAGTGGAATCCACGACAACCTGAGCATAGATATGCCGAGAGCTCCTGAATACGCTTAGCCGGGGTCGATCCTCAGTCCCAGATACCTTCTTTCGTACGCGTTGCTTCCTTTTCAAAGACGCTTGTTTTTTCAAAGATATACGGCTCATGCTGCCTTTCCTGCAGTCTTTCCTACTTTGCGTTTAATCTGCTCTTCAGCGTATTTAATTCCCTTACCCTTGTACGGTTCAGGACTTCTGAACTTCCTGATAGTTGCTGCTGCGGAGCCCAAGAGCTCCTTATCTATCCCAGATAGAACGATTCTGTTCTTCTCAACAGAGGCCGATATACCTTCAGGCAGCTTGTAGACCACAGGGTGGGAATATCCCAGAGACATCGTTAATACATTCGAGTTCAGCTCAACGCGATAACCCACGCCGATGACATCCAGTATGCGTTCAAAACCCTGTGTAACGCCCACGATCATATTGGACACCAACGTTCGTGTTAGCCCCTGAAGTGCCCCAGATTGCTTCATCTTCCCAGATGAAATGACTTGAATGATACCGTCCTTCACGCTCAGATCCACATCAGCGTTCAGGACGCGAGACAACTCCCCCTTTGGTCCCTTCACCTTCAGCCTGTGGCTTTCATAAACCACGTTTACTTTATCCGGAATTGGAATTGGTTGCTTTCCTACTCGAGACATCGTTGATATACCTTTTTGCCCTTCCCTCGGCCGGACTGGGTGCCAGCCTGTTTACCAGACGCTACAAAGCAGCTCCCCGCCAACACTTGCCTTCCGTGCTTCGCGACCAACCATGATTCCTTTTGACGTAGATAGAACTGCGATCCCCATGCCATTTAGGACGGGTGGAATATTGTTCTGGTTCACATAAACCCTTCGCCCCGGCTTGCTTAAACGCTTGAGACCTATAATTACGCCTTCGTTATGCTGATCGTATTTCAAATAGACTCTCACAATACCGTGCTTTCCGTCCTTGATCAGCTTGTAGTTCTTGATGTATCCCTCGTCCTTCAGGATTTTGGCCACACTGATCTTCATCTTCGACGAGGGAATGTCTACCTTACCATGCTTGGCAATATTGGCATTCCTGATACGGGTTAGCATATCAGACAATGGGTCCGTAACTGGCATTACATATCTCCTTCAGTTAGTAATTAGTCAATAACCATTGGTCACTGGTCACTAACTGCAACCATCAAGTTATTACAAATCTGATTAACCAGTGACTAATGACCAATAACTAGTGACCAGGTTGTTACCAACTCGACTTGACGACTCCGGGCAGCTCTCCATTCAGAGCCATTGTCCTAAAACATATCCGGCAGATGCCGAATTTTCTCATGAATGCCCTCGGCCGGCCACAAATAGGGCATCTGGAGTATGCCCTGCTGCTGAACCGGGGTTTACGTTCGGCCTTAATCATTAAAGACTTCTTTGCCAAGCACGCCTCCTTTACTATTTCCGGAAAGGCATTCCCATTGACTGAAGCAATGCTACGCCTTCCTCATCGCTGGGGGCTGTGGTCACAATAGTAACATTCAGCCCCTTGATCTTGTCAATCTTGTCGTATTCGATTTCAGGAAATATAATGTGTTCTTTAATCCCCATGGAATAGCTACCCCTGCCATCAAAGCCCTTTGGGGACACCCCTCGGAAGTCTCGCACCCTGGGAAGGGCTACGTTCACAAGCCTGTTGAAGAAGTCATACATCCGAAGTCCCCGAAGCGTAACCTTGCACCCGATAGGCATACCTGCCCGGAGTTTAAAAGCAGCAATGGACTTCCTGGCGCGCGTGATAATCGGCTTCTGCCCAGCGATCAGGGATAGTTCTTGAATTGCTGAATCTAGAACCTTGATGTTTTGAATCGCCTCGCCCATCCCCATGTTCAAGACTATCTTGGTCAGTTTGGGGACCTGCATGATGCTCTTATACCCAAACTGATCCATGAGCTTTGGGGTTATTTCACTTTCATAAACCGTTTTTAAATAAGACATGGTTCTCTTTCTCGCAAACTACGTGTCAATAACTTCTCCACATTTCCTGCACATCCGGACCATCTTGCCGTCTTCAAGACGCTGCATCTTGATACGAACGGGACTAATACACTTGCTGCATATCAGCATCACATTGGACGAATGGACGGAGGCCTCTTTTTCTATGATGCCCCCTTGTCGCGTCTGACCGCCAGGTTTTGTGTGGCACTTCACGAAGTTCACGTTCTCAATGACAACGCGATCCTTATCCCGAAGGACTTTCAGGACCTTGCCCATCTTACCCTTTTCCTTGCCCGCAATGACTTTAACTTTGTCGTCCTTCTTGATGCGGCACTTTGTAGTTGCCATAATACTCCACTCCCCGAGTCCGGGTAAGATTATAGTACCTCCGGAGCCAATGAGATAATCTTCATAAAGTTCCTTGCTCGCAGTTCTCTGGCCACAGGGCCAAAAATACGTGTGCCGATCGGCTCTCCCTGCTGATTGACCAGCACAGCCGAATTGTCATCAAACCTTATGTAGGATCCGTCTGATCTTCGCAATCCCTTCTTTGTCCGCACCACAACCGCTCGCATGACATCCCCTTTCTTCACTTTGGCGTTGGGGAGGGCTTCCTTTACCGAAACGATAATGGTGTCTCCGATGCTAGCATACCGCCGCTTGGACCCGCCGAGAACTCTGATACAATACAATTTCTTGGCGCCTGAATTATCAGCAACTTGTAGCCTGGTTTCCGCCTGTATCATCGCTCGAGTACCCCTCCTAAAGCGCCTTCTCTACAATCTCACGCACCTGCCAGCATTTGGTCTTGCTCAGCGGCCTTGTTTCTACGATCATCACCTTGTCGCCTATCTGACAAATGTTCTGTTCATCATGCGCCACGCACTTTCCCCGCCGCCTCACATACTTTTTGTACACGGGTTCTTGAACGGTTCTCTCTATGGATACGGTGACCGTTTTATCCATCTTATTGCTAACAACCGTTCCTGTCCGCTTCTTTCTCGATCCCCTGTCTTTCATGTCTCACCAATACTCCCAGTCGGATTGTCTATTGTCTATTGATGATTGTTTATTGAAAAACGATCATCAATTATCCCTTTCCTGTCAGCCCACCTACAATCCGGCACCTGACGTTGTTCTTCGTTCCTTAAGTATAGTCTGAATGCGAGCGATATCCCGTTTCGTCTGTCCCAGCCTCATGGGGTTTTCCAGTTGGTCAGTGGCGTGTTGAAATCTGAGGTTGAAGAGCTCTTGGGTCGTGTCTGTCAACCTGTGCTCCAACTCCTCGAGACTTAGCTCCCTGAGTTCGCTTGCTGTCATTAGCGCTCACCTCGCATCACCACACGGGTTCTTAACGGAAGTTTGTGCGCAGCCAATCGCAAGGCTTCCGTCGCCACATCGGCCTCAACTCCTTGCATCTCATAGAGTATTTTACCTGGTTTGATCACAGCAAGCCAGCCCTCCGGCGAGCCTTTCCCTTTTCCCATCCTTGTTTCGGCAGGCTTCTTAGTAAACGGCTTGTCAGGAAAAGCCCTGATCCAAATCTTAGCGCCCCGTTTCACAAAACGCGTCATCGCTACACGAGCAGCTTCAATCTGTTGTGAGGTCAGACGCCCGCACTCGATGGCCTGAAGTCCAAACTCACCGTAGGTCAAAGACGACCCTCGATAGGCCTGTCCTCTCATCCTCCCCTTTTGCTGCTTCCTGTATTTGACCTTCTTAGGACTTAACATGAAAGGACTCTCCTAAACTGACTCCGCCTGTTCTTTTTCCAGAATCTCGCCGTTAAATATCCACACTTTTACCCCGATCATACCGTAGGTACACCGGGCCTCAGCAAATCCGTAATCAATGTCCGCTCTCAAAGTATGCAGCGGTATTCGTCCTTCTCTGTACCATTCCGTTCGGGCCATTTCTGCGCCTCCTAAACGACCTGAACAGGATATTTTGATCCCTTTGGCACCAAAACGCATGGCTGATGCCACACTTCGTTTCATGGCTCGCCGAAAGGCAACTCGCCTTACAATTTGCATAGCCACGTTTTCGGCCACCAATTGAGAGTTTCCCTCAGGTTTTCTCACCTCTTGGATATCAATGATCAGCTCCTGTGAGACAAACTTCTCCAGTTCCTTCTTGAGCTGCTCAATCTCCGCTCCTTTTTTCCCGATCACAATACCTGGACGGGCTGTATAAATCCGTAACCTGATCCGGTTTGCCCATCTTTCGATCTCTATCTTCGCTATGCCGGCATGCTGGAGCTTTTGCCTCAAGAAATCACGGATCTTGTGGTCATCTACGATAAACCTGGCGTAATTCTGGCTGGCAAACCATTTTGAGCGCCACGACTTGGTTACCACCAGCCTGAACCCTATCGGATTGACTTTCTGTCCCAAACCAACCTCCTAATAGCTATGCTTCTAACAAGGTGACCGTAATATGACTTGTCCGTTTAAGAATTCTGCTGGCGCGTCCCATAGCCCTTGGTCGAAAACGCTTCAGGCTCGGCCCCTGATTGACCACAATATTTCCTATGGTTAGGTTATCTACTTCGACGTCAGGCTTCTGATCTGCATTAGCCACTGCCGAACGTATGACTTTCCCAAGCACCTTGGCCGCTCGCTGTGGCATGAAACCGAGAACGCTCAGCGCATCCTCTACTGGTTTCCCTTTCACCGCTTTTCCCACTTTTCTGACCTTGGTGGGAGATATCCGAACATATTTTGCTACTGCCTTGACTTCCATCTGTCAGCCTTTTTCAAGTGACCGCTGCACGCAATGAAACATGCCCTGTGTCCTGACCCTAGATTATTGATTGCCAGGTCATTCCGACAACGGTCAATTCTATGTCTTCCCTTGCAAACGGGTTCTCTTGTCACCAGAGTGTCCATAATAGGTCCTTGTAGGGGAAAACTCGCCCAATTTATGGCCAACCATGTCCTCTGATACAAACACTGGTATGAACTTCCTTCCATTGTGCACAGCCAGCGTCAAGCCGACCAACTCAGGGACGATGGTGGAACGCCTCGACCAAGTCTTAATCACTTGCCGACTCACACTCTCCTGAGCCATAAGCGCTTTTTTGAGCAACTTTGCTTCAATGTAAGGACCCTTCTTTAACGAACGCGCCATATCCTCTCCTGTTCTGGTCCAGTGTGGTTAGATAGTCAAGCAGTGGATCACTTGACTAGTTTCTAAACACAGTTACTTTCTACGCTTTAAAATGTACCGGTCGCTAACTTTGTTCTTCTTTCTCGTCCTGTACCCTTTGCTGGGCACACCCCATGGAGAGCACGGGTGCCGTCCACCAGAAGATTTTCCTTCACCACCACCCATGGGATGGTCTACCGGGTTCATCGCAACACCACGAACCGTAGGACGTACCCCACGCCAGCGTTTGCGACCCGCTTTACCATCAACTGTCTTTGAGTGATCTGAGTTGC
>JAQBAU010000063.1:0-29569 GCA_032126655.1 Desulfobacterales bacterium | reverse complement strand
GGATGGCGCCGGTTTAAAATAGGCCTGATTTGACCGTGGCATGACTTATGGTCAAACCGGGCCATTTTTTTCACGTGATCGGCAATACTGTTGACCGCGCATTCTGTTTGAAGAGCAATAACAAGGTTTCCCCTTTGTTGGTGCTGAAAGGGAATGCTGGATACCACGGTCCGAGGACTATAAAACCCTATTGAGAACTTAAGAGGGGGGCATCATAAGAGATGAGGCTTGGAATCGTAGGTCTTCCGGGGTCGGGTAAGTTAACCATCTTTCAGGCTTTGACCGGGAGCAAGGTTGAACAGCGAGACCATAAAGGTTCCCACATTGCGACCGTCCAGGTTCCGGATCAGAGGGTGGATGCCCTGAATGGACTCTTCAAACCCGAAAAGACCGTTTTTGCCCGGCTCGAATACCTGCTCCCGTCCGGGACAAGGTCATACGTTCCAGATGGGCGTAGTGATGAGAGCTTCTGGAGTGAGGCACGTCCCTGTGATGCCCTGATACACGTCGTGCGAAACTTTCACCAGCCAGGGGGAGAGGATCCCCACCCGCGAGATGACGTCCTGAAACTCGAAACCGACATGATCTTTGCCGATCTCGTGGTCGTGGAAAGGCGTATCGAGCGCCTTGATCAGGACAAGAAGCGTGGCAAAGAGAGTGATGCTGAGGAGCGCCAATTAGTTGAAGCCTGCCTCAGCATGCTTGAAGCGCAGAATCCCCTGCGGGATGATTCAGGACTGGCAACAGCTTATCAGTTGAAAGGTTACACCTTCCTATCTGCCAAGCCCCTTTTGCTTCTTTTCAGCAACGATGATGAGGATAAGGGCTTGCCGGCATGGGATGGTTCCCCGGAGCTTTCTAATGCGCTTGTAATCAGGGGCAAGCTGGAAATGGAGCTTTCAGAGCTCCCTCCGGAGGAGGCCGCGGAATTCTCCGCTGTATATCAGATTGAGGGTTTCGCCAGGGACAGGGTGATCCGGCATTCCTGCGACGTGCTCGGCCTGATTTCATTTTTTACTGTAGTCAACAACGAGGTGCGGTCTTGGATGATCCCCGGAGGGAGCCCGGCCTTGGAAGCGGCTGACGTGATTCACTCCGACATGAAACGGGGGTTCATCCGTGCTGAGGTGATTGCTTACGAGGATCTCACAGCAGCAGGGTCGTACCAGAAAGCGAAAAAAGAGGGCAAGGTTCGCCTCGAAGGAAAAACGTACATAGTTCAAGATGGGGACATCATAACCTTCCACTTCAACATCTGACGACAAAGGAGACGCCCAACTTCGGCGTTCCGGTTCTCGCTCGCAGACTTAGATCAAGGGAACTGACGTTCCTTCTTTGTTTCACGCCCCTTGGCCATGAAACAAAGCCACCTGCTTCGCAGGTAGTGATCTAGGCGTCTCTCGTCATTGCAGCGTAACTATCAGTACGCCTCATTCCTCAAGACTCGCGAGCCTTGTATCTGAGGCCCTTACAAAAGCGTCAAACATCAGGTATTTCATATGGGGCTGGGAGAACGGATCTGTGCGGTTCAGCGAAGGTGTTTTTGGGATGGATAGGTCTATTGTTTAAAGATGTTCTTGATCTTGGTAGACAGTTTTGCGGCATCCAGTTCTGCGAATTCCTTTAGAAGGATTTCCTGTTTCTTGGTGAGACCTGTGGGTGTCTTCACCAGTACTTGCATTATCTGATCCCCCTTCCCGTTGCCTCTCAGTGAGAGAATTCCTTCACCTTTAAATCGAAAGACCTCCCCCGGCTGCGTCCCTTTGGGGATGTTGAGCTTCTTTTCTCCTGTCAGGGTCGGCACATCAATATCGGCACCAAGCGCTGCCTGAACAAAGGATATCGGAACCTGGCAGATAATATGGTCGTCGTTGCGCTTGAAGAAGTCGTGGGGTTTTACGCTAACATAGACATACAGATCTCCAGGGGGCCCGCCCCGGGGACCACTTTCCCCTTCCCCGGTAAGTCGAAGCCTTGAACCGGTATCCACGCCTGCAGGGATCTTGAGTGTGACCTTCTTGCTCTTCTCAACTTGCCCTGTACCACGACACTCTGGACAGGGAGACGGTATGGCACGGCCTTCGCCACGACAATTGGGACACGCAGTTCTGATGCTGAAAAAACCCTGACTTCTGTTTATCTGCCCGGTTCCGGCACACTGGGCACAGTCTTCAGGATGGGTTCCGGGTTGGCATCCCGTGCCCTCGCACGTGGCGCAGGTCTGGAGTTTTGCTATATCGATCTCGGTCTCCACGCCAAATGCAGCATCCTCAAAGCTAATCGTCATGTCATATCTAAGATCTGCTCCACGGCGTGCGGCAGTCCTCGAGCGTCTCCCGGTCCCAAAACTGAAGAAATCGTCAAAGATGTCGGTGAAGCTCGAGAATATGTCCTCGAACCCGCGAAATCCGGAAAAGCCTGTCCCCCGGAGGCCCTCATGTCCATAGTGGTCATATATGTTTCTCTTCTGGGGGTCTCGGAGTACTTCATAGGCTTCCGCGGCCTCTTTGAAATTCTCCTCAGCCTCTTTATTGCCTGGATTGCGGTCAGGGTGGTATTTCAGGGCGAGCTTCCGATAATTTGCCTTGAGCCCTTCAGCCGTGGCATTTCGATCAACACCGAGGATATCGTAATAGTCCCGCTTAGCGATCATCGCCTGTCTCTGGAATGCATCCTCACAGTTTCTTCTTTTGAACCAACTAACACAAATGCATAAAATAATGCATACTGCTTGATTGTCAATGGAGGTGACGGGAGTCTATTTTTCCCATTGGTGCAGCAAAAACAGCTTGACGTCGAGGGGGAGTCCATGAGAGACGATTTTCGTCTGCATGAAAAATTCAACTTGGTCGGACCAAGGTCTGAGACGACGAGGAGGGAGTATGGCGATCAACGTTGTTGAAAGGATTGGCGGGTTTGTGAAAATTAGGCATGTCATTGTCAGTGTGTCGGACAAGAGCGGCCTGGAAAGCTTTGTGCCATCGCTCTTGGATATCAATCCGGAGATCAGGTTCTTTTCAACCGGGGGAACCTATAGCAGAATCAATGAGATACTCGGTAACCGGGCCTCCACGTGCCTGACGCCGGTCTCTGATTACACCGGACAGCCGGAGACGCAGGGTGGCCTGGTGAAGACCCTTGATTTCAAGATCTATCTTGGTCTGCTCACAGAGAAATACAATGATGCCCATCAGGAGGACCTTCAGAGGACAGGGGCCATTCCTATAGACATGGCGGTGGTGAATCTTTATCCTTTCAAAGAGACCGTATCCAAGGAAGGGGTTACGGTGGAGCAGGCCAGGGGGAATATCGACATCGGAGGTCCCTGCATGATAAGGGCTTCGGCTAAGAACTTCATTCGGGTCGCATCGGTGGTCGACCCTGCTGACTACACAACAATCGTTTCCGAGATGGAGGCGAAAGACGGGAAGATTTCCCTTGAACTGCGATACGATCTAGCCCGGAAGGCCTTTGATCATACGGCCGTGTATGACCGCCATATTGCCGATTTTTTGGCAAAGGAATCTCACGACGATGTAGCCAAGTGTTATCAAATTGCGGAGGACTAGTAGAATGACAGAAGATCTCAAGAAAATGTATAGAACGGTTATGGATGACCATTTTCCTTCAAACATGGAAATCAGCTTTGTTGAGGGAGATGAGCGACAGACGCTCTTCTACGAAAAAGTGGGTTGGATCATTGAGGGAATCAAGAAAGGCCTCAGATACGGAGAGAATCCCGGACAGGAAGCGGCCCTTTACCGATTGATCAACGGGAACCTCATGTTGGGGGAAACCCGGACCATTCAGCCGGGCCGATACCTGGCCTCAGACATCGAACTGCTGCAGTCCGGGAAGCATCCGGGAAAAACGAACCTGACCGATACGGATAACTCCCTGAACATATTAAGGTATTTTGTTGGAAAGCCGACTGCCGTGATTGTCAAACACAACAATCCCTGCGGGGTCGCACGGGCAGACTCCCTTGAGGAGGCATACACCAAGGCGAACATGGCCGACCGTGTTGCTGCCTTTGGTGGCTGCATTGCCCTCAACTCGCCGGTTGACAAGGCTACAGCTGAGGCAATCAATCAGCAATATGCAGAAGTGGTTGTGGCTCCGGATTTCGAAGAGGGGGCCATGGACATCTTGGCACAAAAGAAAAACCTACGGGTGATAGGAATCGCCAACATCAGTCGTCTGCAAACATTTGTAGGTGAGCGCTTCGTGGATTTCAAAAGCTTGATTGATGGGGGCATCATTGCCCAATGGTCGTTTGTGCCGCAGGCGCGGACCAAGGAGGACCTCAGACTGGCCGAATGTGAACACCAAGGAAAAACATACCGCATCAAGCGGGAACCAACCGACCGGGAATATGCTGATATGCTTTTCGGCTGGCTGGTGGAGTCGGGAATCACGTCTAATTCGGTGATCTATGTCAAAGACGAAGTCACAGTAGGGATTGGAACCGGAGAACAAGACCGTGTGGGCGTTGCGGAAATTGCCAGAGACAAGGCTTACCGGAAGCTGGCAGACCGCTATTGCTTTGAGGCCCTTGGCATCCCGTACAATGAGCTGAACGACGACGAAAAGAAAAAGGAATTCGACCACAAAGTGGCCAAGGAAAAGGGGGGGTTGATCAAAGCTTCCATGGTTAGCGACGCCTTTTTTCCTTTCCGGGACGGCGTGGATGTGGGCATAAGTGAAGGAATTTCCTCGGTTATCCAGCCCGGCGGTTCCCTTAACGATTACAGTTCTATCGAGGCCTGCAACGAGGCGAACGTTACAATGGTATACACAGGCCAGCGCAGCTTCAAACACTGATGACGGTTTTGTAAAGACTCCATCTACTGCGTTCCACGTCGCCTTTCGTCGTTGCAGCGTACTTGTAAGTACGCCTCACTCCTCAAGGCTCGTGCGCCTTGTATCTAAAGCTTTACAAAACCGTCATCCTTGATGGTGTGGTAAGAAATCCCAACCACTTGTCATTTCGAGCGTAGCGATAAATCTTTGCGGCGTAATCTTTGGCTACGCCTCATTCCTCAAGATTGCGCCTTGCGGCTTACAAAGAGGCGCGTGCCTTGTATATTGGCTTTTACAAAAGCGTCATTGCCTGGCGTTTCTGCAAAAGGACTTATGATGTTCTCGCAGGTTGATGATCATCTTGCTGCTCTTTATCGCCTGAGACGCTTTGGGATCAAGTTCGGACTCTCCACGATCACCAGGCTGCTAAGAGGCCTTGGAAATCCTCACGAGCGTTTCTCCTCAATCCATGTAGCAGGGACAAACGGCAAGGGATCAATTGCCGCCTTTCTGTCTTCGATTCTTACTCGTGCAGGATACAAAGTGGGGCTGTACACTTCACCACACCTCGTTCGTTTCAACGAACGCATACAGATCAACGGACAAGCCATATCTGATGAAGATGTGGCACGGGTTTTGGAAGCCGTCCGACTCGTCTATACCCAGGGGGACCCTCCGACCTTCTTCGAGTGTGCCACTGCCATGGCTCTTCATCACTTTGCTTTGGCAGGTGTGGATTATGCCGTCCTTGAAACAGGCATGGGGGGGCGGTACGATGCGACGAACATCGTGCAGCCCGAGGCGTGCGTCATTTCCAATATAGGTTTGGAGCATCAGGAGTACCTGGGGAAGACCCTGGCAAAGATTGCACGTGAGAAGGCGGGCATCATCAAACAGGGGATTGGTGTTGTTACCGGAACCCGGCAGAAGAGCGCGCTCACGGTGATTGAGAACGTAGCCAGAGACAAAGAAGCTCCATTACACAGGCTTGGAAAAGAGATCCGGATTCGGCGAAATAAAGACGACACCTTTACCTGTCTAAGCGGTCATCGCCGGTGGCCGTGGATAAAGATCGGGATGTTGGGAGAGCACCAGATGACCAATGCAGCTCTGGCTCTGGGGGCAATCGACTTACTGACGGAGAAAGGGCTGTCCATATCGGATCAGGCGATTTACTCTGGCCTTGCCACGACCCGTTGGCCGGGGCGGCTTGAGGTTGTCTCAAAGAAACCGTTTGTTCTTCTGGATGGGGCACACAACCCGTCCGCGGCAAGGATACTCAGGAAGTTCCTGGAAGAGGCTGTCAATGTTGAGCAGTTGATCCTGGTCGTGGGTATCCTGGCGGACAAGACGTGGAAGCCGATGCTGCGAGAACTGGCGCGCGTGGCTGACACCATGATTCTTACCAGACCGCAGTACGAACGGGCCGCCGATCCCGACGAGCTAGCAGCATTTGTACGCACTCTATCACAGGACATGATCGTCGTACCGCATCTCCCGGATGCTGTGTCGCTTGCCCTTGATAAGGCCGGTGAGGATGATGGCGTGTGCATCACCGGTTCCCTATACACGGTGGGTGACGCAAAAGCCTATCTCGCTGGGAGGAGTATCCGTTCTGCTTGATAGTCACCTGTCCAGGAGATTAGCTCTCTCGCTATTTGGAGACAAATTCGGAATGCGGAATGTTCTCAAGACTTTTGGCGCTAGCACACTTGCCTCTTCTTCTCTTGATTCCGAATTGCGCCTGAAGGCTTGAAAACGCTCCCGCACTCCGAGTTGCGCCTGACGGCTTGAAAACATTACCGAATTCGCAAGATGCTTCTCGCTGACCGTTACATAGACAGAATTAGTTTTCTCAAATACCTCCCGCAAACCGACTGTGGGGCGTGCGGCGTTCCAACATGTCAGGAGTTTGTGAAAGTGCTGAAGCAGGGCCATAAGAAGCCTCAGGATTGTCCTGATCTCTCACCAAGTCTTTACTACCCTTTTGAGGTCGCCCTCGATGCAGACAATCTCTTTCCAGAATTTCGCTGCCTGACCGTTCCCCGTCCAGGCCCGACGGGACGAATAGAGATCAATAACCCGGGCGATGATAGCCCGATCCTGATCTCCGGAAACAATACCCATACCCAGGATGTAATGACTTCGATTCTGGGTACGACAAAGAGTCCGTTTTTCGTGGTCTTTGCTGATACCAAGGGAGACACCGTTGACATGGCGGTGATTCTGAAAAGCCTGACCGGAGGGGTGATCAGCAACGAGGTCATCAAGTCAGGTGTTTTGGAAGAGACTGGTCATCGGGAAATCGTGATTCCCGGCCTGGCTCAGGTCTTAGGCGAAAAGCTGAGGGAATTGACAGGATGGGAGGTGAAAGTGGGGCCGATCTGCGCGGGGGAGCTGCCGCTCTTTTTTTCAGACCGATGGCTTGCTGCGCACAGTCCGCGAGAGAATTCTGAATGAGCCCCTTATTTATGTCGCGTTTAATTTATTCTTGGGGCCGGAAGATTTTCTGGCGGTAATACTGCAACTCATCTATCGATTCTTTGATGTCCGTCAGCGCGATATGGGCCTTCTCCTTTTCAAAGCGGGGAAACGAGGGATACCATCTTTTGACCAGTTCCTTTATGGAGCTTACATCGATGGTGCGATAGTGAAAGAATTCGTGGAGTGTGGGCATATGCCTGGCCAGAAACCGTCGATCCTGCCAGATAGAGTTTCCGCACAGGGGGGACTGTCGTTCCTGACAGTGAAGACGCAGGAAATCCAGGGTCTTTTGCTCTGCCTGCCCGCAGTCATAGGGAGATGCCTTGACCCTGCCTGTGAGGCCGGATGCCTGATGGTGGCTTCTACTCCACTCTTCCATGTTGGAAAGGACCGCTTCCGGGTGGTTTATCGCTATGCAGGGGCCCTCTGCCACGAGTTTCAGATCATCATCAGTAACGATGGTTGCGATTTCCAGAATGACATGGTTTTCCGGGTCCAGGCCTGTCATTTCAAGATCTATCCAGATCAGGTGGTGATTCAATTTGGCCCTTCCTTGTCTTCTTTAACGGACTTGACTATTGAACGGTTACCCTCGCCTTCCCGCATCTTCCCAGCCCTCGACTGATCGGGGTAGCCGTTTCACGGCAAATGGTTTCCCGAAGTGATGACTTCTGCAAAGATGTTTACGTTTGTCTCCCTTGAATGAGGTTGGCGAATCCTGCCTTGTCAGCCAGAGTGGTCAGGTCGCCTAAGTCATCAATATCACCCGCTGCTATTTTCCTTAAGATCCTTCTCATGATCTTCCCACTGCGTGTCTTGGGCAGGGCGTCGGTAAACTGGATCTTGTCCGGGGTAGCAACGGGACCTATTTCCTTTCGTACTTGGTTGACCAGGGATTTCTTCAGGTCGTCTGATCCTTTCACGGACGCATTCAATGTGACAAAAACATATATTCCCATGCCCTTTATTTCATGTGGATACCCCACAACGGCGGCCTCTGCTACAGCTTTGTGCGCAACAAAGGCGCTTTCGATCTCAGCCGTTCCGAGACGGTGACCTGAGACATTGATGACATCGTCTACGCGACCCATAAGCCAATAATACCCGTCCTTATCTTTTTTGGCTCCGTCTCCTGTGAAATACATCCCAGGAAACCGGCTGAAGTAGGTGTGTTTAAACCGCTTAGGCTCTCCGTACACGCCCCGCATGATGCCCGGCCATGGCTTGTTGATTAACAGATATCCACCTTCGTTCGTTTTGCATGTCTCACCCTTGTCGTTCACCACCAGAGGCACAATCCCGGGGAAGGGAACGGTGGCTGAACCAGGTTTGGTGGGGATTGCTCCAGGAAGAGGTGAAATGAGTATGGCGCCTGTTTCGGTCTGCCACCAGGTATCCACAATGGGACACCGGCCCTTACCAATGTTTTTGTGATACCACCGCCACGCTTCCGGGTTAATGACTTCTCCAACACTGCCCAGGAGTCTCAGACTACTCAGATCATATTGCCTGGGCCACTCATCTCCATGTTTGGCCAGTGTCCTGATCACGGTCGGTGCAGTATACAGGATGTTGACCTTATATCGCTGCACGACCTCCCAAAATCTGCCAGGATCCGGGTAGGTCGGGATCCCCTCAAACATCAAGCTGGTGGCTCCTGCACAAAGCGGACCGTAGACAATGTAGCTGTGGCCTATAATCCACCCGATATCGGCTGTGCACCAGAAGGTATCTTCATCTCTGATGTCAAAGACCCACTTAAACGTCTGGTAAGTATAGAGAAGGTAGCCTCCCGTGGTATGAAGCACCCCTTTTGGCTTGCCTGTAGACCAGCTGGTGTAGAGAATGAACAAAGGATCCTCAGCATCCATCACGGCAGGGTCACCCTTGTTTCCGACGTTCACATCGGACATCTCGTCTTCCCACCAGGAATCCCTTCTCTTTTTCATTGTCACGCCCGTGCCCGTCCGCCGAACAACAATGCACGTCTTGACCTCAGGACAGGCCGCCAGGGCCTCATCAGCATTTCGTTTCAGGGGTATGACTCTTCCGCCCCTGAAACCCCCATCTGCGGTGATCAGCATCTTTGCGCCACAGTCTTTGATGCGACTTCTAAGGGAGTCAGCGCTGAATCCTCCGAAGACGACGCTATGGATTGCTCCTATCCGAGCGCATGCCAGCATGGTGATCGGAAGCTCTGGGACCATGGGCAGATAGACAGCTACACGGTCTCCCTTCCTTATGCCTTTTTGCCTCAGAATCTTGGCAAATTTGCAGACTTCCTGGTGAAGCAATTGGTAGGTATAGATCCTCTCTTCGCCTATTTTTTCGCCCACCCAGATGAGGGCTGCTTTATTTTTCCTCCATGAATCCAGATGGCGGTCCAAACAGTTAAAGGAGACGTTGATCTTGCCCCCTTCAAACCAGCGTATCTTTGCCTCATTGAAATCATATTCCAAGACCCGCTTCCACTTCTTGAACCACGACAGCTCTCGGGCCCGCTCTGACCAAAAACCCTCAGGGTCTTCAACCGAGTGCTTGTATATTCTGCGATATGCCTCCAGGCTTTTTACATGGGCTCTTTTTTTGAAATCCCTTGGGGGAGGATATTTATCCTCACGCGCTGTTACAGATCCAATGTTTTTCTTCCGCATAATCACTTTCTCCTCGTACCTATTTTCAACATTGGATCTACGTCCGTGGACTCTTAAACCTCAACTCTTTTTTCCTGGCACCACTCATCTCATGATGAACCAGCAATGCAGTTACTGAGGGACAAGGTCAAGCCTTCTGTAAAGCTTTTCGAAATCAATTGCGTCATCTACGAGTTTCATGCCGTGATTTATCTTTTCAGTTTCCTCCAGCTTGAATTGTCCAACCATAGCCTCTACGTTTTTTGCAACCGTGAATGTGTCGTCTCGGACGACTAGGATGGGCACGCCCTTTGTTTCGGCTCTTTCAACAATCGTATTGTTGGGGTAGAGATTTCCGGAGAGAATAAGACATCTGACCCCGCTTTCGATGGCTACAAGCTGGATATCGGTGCGATCGCCACCGACAATGATCCCTGCAGAAGGGCTTTTCAGCAGATAGCTTATGAATTTGTCTACCTGCATGCCACCCACCAGGAAGTTCTCCACCAAGCCACCCATATTATCCTTGCCGCACACAACATCAGCTCCGAGATGGTCGGCAAGATCAGCAACTCCAATCGACCCCAACAACTTATCCCAAGGCACAGCCCCGTACACCTCCACATCATTGCGCTTCAGGAAAGGGCCGGCCAAGTCCTTTATCTCGTCCAGATCCAGGGGAGCCACCCTGTTAAATACAGCGCCAATCATGGGGTTCCCTACAACCTTCCTAAGCTCCAAAAGGAGATCAATACACAGCTCGCACGCATAACTCTCTATGAACAGTGCATAGGCATTTAACCGTTTTACTATCTGAACACCGGAGACACCAAAGGAACTGCCCTCGCTGAGGGTGTTGTCACAACCAATGACTACCACGTCTTTTTGCTCAGATATTTTTTCAAAGGCATCTTCAATCTTCTGCTGTAGGCCGGTAACATCTTTTTCCAGGTTCTGCATGATAAGGTCCCGAGTGATCACAACGGGGCATACCATGTCCAGGGGTTCTTCCAGCTCAAAGAGCCTGTAAATCAGCAAGGCGCTTCTGTCCGTAATTATGCCATTTGCCTTGACGGGAAAATGGCCCATTGGCTGGAAATAGCCGACCTTGAAACCATCTCGTCTGAGTCGGTCGATCAATCCCATGGTTATTAATTTCTTGCCGGCGTACCTCTCGGTTGAGGTAATGTACAAAGGTACCATGATATCCTCCTTCCTTAACAGCAAACCCGGGCGCAGGCCTGTTCAGTGGAGACTGCAGGTGAACTCATCGCACTCACGCTGGGCCAGCACTTCGAATGCATAAAGAATCCTTCTCTCCTTGGATAGTCGTTCTTCAGAAAGCGTTTCGAATGTAATAGTCCTCAGCTTCTGGAGAGCCTCTTCTTTTGAAGGAATGCTTTCAAGTCCTTCAGCGATCACTTTGCCGGATTTCGTTTCAAGCACTTCTGCGCCCTTGCCGTTTGTTACCACGGTAAAGGGCACTTCGTAATCTTCCACGAGCCTGGCTGCAGCCACGGCAGGCCGTTCTCGACTGACCAATGACCCCGGCCCAAAGATGATAATCATGAAGGCCTTGCCCTTCAACCGGACCATAAAATTCACCCGGAAGGTTCCACTGTTGCCATCGATATCGAGCGTAATCGGCCGCCTGACCTCTATGTCGTTTTTCAAGTACCCTTTTTTTTCAACAAGAAAGTGTGCAACTTCCTGCCTTGCCCGTTCGTCAACGGTGTCGACAAGCGTCTCGCCGGTTATGAAGTCGACCGTTTCCCCTAGTATGAGTTCATGGGCGCACATTACTTGGTTCCCTTCCAGGAATAGGCGTCTTTGGATGTACGGGATTCCAGTGTTGGATGGGATTCGGAGGCCGCCTTTCAACAAACGCCTTTTCCGCTAAAGAATTGGACCCCCTCCAGGCAGGGCCATACTATCACGACCATGAAAAAAACCAAAACATTTTCACTCTCCGTCTTGTTGCTTGGCTGGGGTAATGGGACAATCGTCGTTATGAAATAATCATTTCAGGATTCAGCTTGATTACCACAAGACCATTGGGTATGTTTGGTAGAGATTTGAATTTATAACTTGTCAGAGAATTCAATGGTTATGTCAAACAAGACTTTGCTGCAGGGAATTTTGCCGGAAGACGTTGAAAGGCTGGTCAGGGTTGAGCATCCTGATCCTCACGGTATTCTCGGCGTACACCCACATGCTGGCAAAGAAGAAGGGATCGTAATACGCAGCTTTCACCCCGAGGCAATCAGGGCAGAAGTGCTCATTGATGGGAAAGATCCACTTCCCATGAAAAAATGTCATCCGGGTGGTCTTTTTGCTCGCTTTATTGCCCGCCAACGCCTTCCCGTCCATTACAGGATCAGATTCGTTTTCTCTGACGGAAACCACTGGGAAAGCATTGCCCCTTATCGTTTTATGCCGACCCTGGGAGATGTTGATCTCTACCTGGCAGGAGAAGGGACCCATCACCGTCTTTATGAGCGGCTTGGAGCTCACCTGCGCCAAATGGATGGAACACGCGGTGTCTCTTTTGCTGTTTGGGCACCGAATGCAAAGAGGGTGAGTGTCATCGGAGATTTCAACAGGTGGGATGGAAGGCTTTTTCCCATGAGGCAGATGGGAGGGTCCGGGATTTGGGAACTGTTCGTGCCGGAGATTGGTGCTGGCACAATGTACAAATATGAAATCAAGACCGCCGACGGGGATCTTCGGATGAAAACCGACCCTTATGCCTTTGCCATGGAGCTCAGGCCGGGTACAGCTTCCATCGTGTGGGATCTGGAGAACTACGAATGGCATGATGACCCCTGGATGACCAGCCGAAGCGAGCGAAACCTGCTTGAGGAGCCGATGGCTATCTACGAAGTCCACCTGGGGTCTTGGATGCGAGTAACGGAGGAGGAAAATAGATGGCTCACGTATCAAGAACTCGCCCCCAGACTGGTTGAACACGTCAAGAAGTTTGGGTTTACCCACGTGGAACTCATGCCTGTTGCCGAGCACCCTTTTGACGGTTCCTGGGGATATCAGGTCGCAGGATATTATGCGCCAACGAGCCGTTTTGGGAGTCCGGATGATTTTAAGAACTTCGTAGACACATGCCACCAGCATGGCATTGGGGTAATCGTGGACTGGGTGCCTGCCCATTTCCCAAAAGACGATTACAGCCTGAGGCTGTTTGACGGTACTGCCCTTTACGAACACCTGGATCCGCGGGAAGGAGAGCATGCGGAATGGGGGACCCTTGTCTTCAACTTTGGCCGACACGAGGTTCGCAATTTCCTCATGGCGAACGCCCTGTTCTGGTTGGATAAGTATCATATTGACGGTCTCAGGGTGGATGCAGTGGCCTCCATGCTCTACCTCGATTACGGCAGACAAGATGGAGAGTGGATTCCGAATCGGTACGGAGGGAATCAGAACCTGGAGGCCATTTCGTTTTTCCGGGAGCTCAATAAGGCAGTATACGGGCTGTTTCCAGGATGTTTTACATGCGCCGAAGAATCAACAGCGTGGCCGGGGGTGACTTTGCCTGCCCACCTGGGGGGCCTCGGGTTTGGTTTTAAATGGGATATGGGATGGATGCACGACACCTTGCTTTATTTCAGCAAGGAACCTGTTCATCGAAAATATCACCACAACAACCTGACCTTTTCCATGATGTATGCATACAGCGAAAACTATGTGCTGACATTTTCCCACGACGAAGTGGTTTACGGCAAGGGCTCCCTTCTCAGAAAGATGCAGGGAGATGACTGGCAGAAGTTTGCCAATCTGAGACTGCTGATGGCATACATGTATACGCACCCTGGAAAGAAACTTCTCTTCATGGGAAGCGAACTGGCACCCTGGGACGAGTGGTGTCACGAAAAGAGCCTGGATTGGCACCTCGAATCAGAGCCCATGCATCAGGCCTTCCAGCATTTCATGGTGGACCTCGGAAGGCTATACCTTGAGCATTCGGCCCTCTGGGAGCTGGACGCTTCTCCTGAAGGCTTTTCGTGGATTGACTGCCAGGACGCAGAGAGCAGTGTCATCTCATATGTGCGTTATGGAAAGGAGAATCATTTGGTTTGTGTCTTCAACCTAACCTCTGTGCCCAGAGAAGGGTATCGAATAGGCGTACCAGGGCAGGGCAGTTACCGTGAGCGTATCAACAGTGATTCAACCTACTATGGCGGAAGCGACATGGGCAATAAAGGCTACCTATCAGTAGATGCGGTTCCGTTTCACGGCTTCTCCCAGTCGATTTTGCTGACCCTCCCCCCCTTGGCATGTCTGATTCTGGAACGAGTGGTGTAGCGAAAAGACAATTGTCAACGAATGGCCAGGTCTTGGTCGGCCTGTGTTGTTATGCAAGAGAACTGAAATTCGCTATGACGCCCAAGGCCGCAAAAACTCGTCATGAATCCACCCGCTTCTTAGTCCAGGAGCACCATGCCCGACAGCTGCACTACGATTTCCGTCTTGAGATGGCCGGCGTACTGAAGTCTTGGGCGTTGCCCAAGGGGCCGTCTTTAGACCCGGCTGACAAGAGACTGGCAGTCATGGTAGATGACCACCCTCTTGAATACTTTGCATTTGAGGGAATTATCCCAATCGGTCAATATGGGGCCGGTGCAGTGGTGGTCTGGGATCAGGGTCAGTATGACCTTCTTGAAGGGGATGATCCGCTGGAGGCCCTGAATGAGGGGAAGGTGATCATTGAACTGCATGGCGGAACACTCAGAGGAGGGTTTGCCCTGGTAAAGATGAAGGGGAGGGGCGAGAAGAACTGGCTTCTGATCAAGAAGAAAGACCATCATAGCCGAGCTGGTTGGACCCTTTCACGGACACTCACAAAGGAAAAGAAAGCCACTCTGAAGGAAAAGACACCCCCTTGCAAGGCGCATTGATAGACTACGCTCAGGCGCAGGGCAGCGGCAAGGCACCTTATTAGGGATTCGTTTTCATGGGCAAACAGATAGAAGATGTCTTGTTTGTGTGTACCGGGAACATTTGTCGCAGCCCATTTGCTCAAGGCCTGTTCAACAGGATCTTGGCGCAAAGAGGGCTCAAGGGCGTTACAGCAGATTCTGCAGGACTACTTGCACTTCCCGACAATTCAGCCACCCACCTGGCGCAAAAGGTTGCCTCTGAACATGGGGTCGATCTGGCCGAACACAGGGCAAAGTCCGTATCGAAAGACCTTGTTGCCTGGTCAGATCTCATCCTCGTCATGGAGAAATCTCAGGAAGATGCTCTCCTGAGTGCTTTTCCAACGGCTGCGGGGAAGGTGCTTTTGCTGAGACACTTTGCCCGTCATGGCTCGCGGCGACGAGGGATTGCTGATCCCTATGGATTGCAGTATGAGGCATATCGTTTCTGCTTTCTCGACATACTGGACTCGGTTTCAGGTTTGGGAGAGTATCTCTGCGGTCGCTCAATCGCTTTTGAAGCTATAGAGGTCAGGTCTTACGAAGGTTACAAAGCCCATGAATCCCCGCGTTCCTTTGTGTGGAGTGGCCAGACTTTCACAATTACCGACATTGTGGACCGATGGTATGAAGGGAGTCTGGATGAGAAATCAACAGCCATGGACTATTTCAAAGTGGAGGTCGATGATGGACGGACCTTCATTATTCGCTACAACCGGCTCTTTGACAGCTGGGCAATACTTGTCCCCGAGCAGGATGACTGAGCCTGTCTGTCCAGGTGAAAGGCCTTTCGGCCTTTTTTCAGGAGGCATCATTAGTGCTAAGTCGGCTTCACGATATCAGCCTTAAGTGGAAGCTTATTATACCATTCCTTTTCCTTGCCTTTATGGGAGCCCTGGCTCTCTTTGTGGTTTCCTATCGTTTCCAGGCCAGCCTGATTCATGTCAACGAAGAAAAACTTCTGAGAAATCAGTACAAGTATTTCTTGCACGAGGTTGACTTCAAAGCGAACATGGCTATGGCTCTTGCCGAGCTGGTGGCGAGAAATCCCGATGTGGCTGAGGCTTTTGCAGAAAGAGACCGCGAGCGATTGATCGCGCTTCTTCATCCCGCCTATAAGGCTCTGCGTAATGATTTTGGGATTAGCCAATTTCACTTTCACGTTCCTCCCGCCACATCGTTTCTGCGTCTCCACGCGTTGGACAAATACGGAGACCAGATGGGGGCTTACAGGCATACCATCAATAAGGCGAGGGAGACCGGCACCGGTGTTGCAGGCCTTGAAATGGGGGTCTTCGGTTTTGGTATTCGAAGCGTGGTTCCCGTGTTTCACCAAGGTCAGCAGGTTGGGACTGTAGAATTTGGGCTTTCTTTTGAGCAGCCGCTTCTCAACGAATTCAAAGAAAGTTATGGGACAGACCTGACGATCTATGTCCCGGACGACGTGGGCGGCAAGATCCCAAGTGTTTTCGCCTCGACTTTGAGCAAGGCTTTGCTCTCCCCAGAGCTGTTCAATCAAACCTTTGAGAAAGGGGAAGTGGTACTGCACACAGCTGAGTTGGATGGCAGGGACATGGCCATCATCGCCGGGCCGGTTCAAGACTTCTCATCGAAAATCGTGGCTGTCGTGGAAATCAGTGTGGATCGAAGCCCAACCCTCGCCCTTCTGAAGCGATATGGCAGCGTTGCCATAGGCATTGGGCTGATAGGCTTTGCCCTGTCCATATCTTTTGTGTGGCTGATCTCGATCATCTTTACAAAACGTATAGAAGACGTGGTCCAGGCTGCAGATGAGATTGCAGCAGGCCATCGTGACACAAGGATTACGGTCAAGGGCGCAGACGAACTGGGCACGATGGCCAGGGCGATCAATGAGATGTTGACTTCATTGGAAGAATCGCGCGGGAAGATAAAAGACTACGCTCAAAACCTGGAATCGATGGTGGAGCACCGGACTCAGGCACTGAGAGAATCTGAAAAGGCATACCGAAGCCTCGTCGAAAACGTTCCCCTGATTATCTACATGGTGATGGCGGACGGAAGCGCATTGTTCTTAAACAGGTTTGTTGAGCAGACCATCGGGGTGGCACCACTCCAGTTAAGCGGTCATCACGAACTGTGGGCCGAGCACATCCACCCGAATGACAGGGCAAGGGTCCTTGACCAATTCAACAAATCCCTGGCCGAGGGCGGTGAGTTCTTTGCCGAGTACAGGATGATCCATCAAGGCGGTCGCGTTATCTACGTCATCGATCATGCCATTCCCGTATTTGATGACGGTGAATTCGTCAGGCTGGACGGCATCATTATGGATGTGACTGATAGACGAGAACTCGAGCAAAAGATCATGCAGGCAGAAGAACTCCAGACCTTGGGTGAGGTTTCTGCTCGTCTGGCCCATGAGATCAGAAACCCTCTTACTTCTGTGGGTGGGCTGACAAGGCGGTTGCTGAAATCCTTTGATCCATCGGACCCCAGGACTGACAAGGCCAAATTGATCATTGAGGAGGTGGAAAGGCTCGAGAAGATATTGAAAATGATGATAGGCTATATCGAGCCCAAGTCGATTCAGCTAAATCCGTGTGATCTAAATGAGACTGTGAGCCGGGCCGTTGAGGAAGTGAGATCCGAATTCCCGCAGGGAAGCCTCGCTGTAGAACTAGACGACGATCCTAGTCTTCGTGCGGTCAAACTTGACAGGGACCTCTTTGCAGAAGTCATGACCAATCTCATGGAAAACGCTTTCTACAGGATGAAGGAGAAGGGTGAAATCAAAATTACTACTGAGACAAACAGTGCATATGCCGTAGTGACGATGACCTACCAAGTAGATCATATTTCGGATGATGACATTGAGCACTTCTTTTACCCTTTTGTCGTGGACTACCCCTTTGCCAAGGGAAAACCCGATGCAGTCGTCATGGATGTTCCCATGTCCAGAGTCATCGTTCACAAGCACGGGGGCATCATCAACGTGAGCAAAGAAAGCGACAGGGTGGTGAAAATTACTATTTCCCTTCCGTTGGAATGATTCCACCGATTCTGTCCCTTTGACTTCAATCCTGTCAGTAATCAAGTCGTTTTCCGTTGACTCCAAACCTGTTTTGACGCTAACTTCGTTCGCCCAGGCAGCCTTCTTGCTGGCCTGAACTTCGTTTCCAGATTTTGAACACGGCTTTTAACCCAGGGTGTTTGTTATGCAGATTCTTGTATCTGGATCTTTGGCATACGACCGGATCATGGACTTTCCGGGAAGATTTTCTGACCATATTCTACCGGACAAGATCCACATCTTGAATGTCTGCTTCATTGTCAACGGGCTGGAGGAGAAGTTCGGAGGCACGGCGGGAAACATTGCTTACAGCCTCGCCCTTTTGGGAGAGCAAGCCCAGATCCTGGCTACAGCAGGCAAGGACTTTGACAGATATGAGGATTGGCTGCGCCAGCATCGACTCTCTCTGGAAGGAATACGCCGAATTCCAGAGGAATTGACCGCTGGAGCCTATATTACGACTGACAAAGGCGACAATCAGATTACCGGATTCAATCCCGGGGCGATGAAGTACCCTTCCTTGTTTACATTCGATGGTACAAACCCGGAAGAGACCTTGGCCATTGTGGCCCCTGGTAACCTTGAAGACATGTATAACTACGCCCGCATTTACGGTGAGAAAGATATCCCCTACATCTTTGATCCGGGTCAGAACATCCCGGCGTTTTCAGGGGACCAACTGCTCGAGATGCTCAAAGGTTCCAGGCTGTTCATCTCTAATGACTATGAGTTGGAGATGACCATGCGGTCCACGGGGTTGGAAAAAGTCCAACTCCTTGAGCACACGGGGGGCATTGTCACGACCCTGGGGGAAGAGGGTTCAGTCGTGTGCATCCATGACCAGGAACACAAGATTCCCGCAGTCCCTGTGTCCAAGGTTCAGGATCCTACCGGCGCAGGAGACGCCTATCGAGCCGGCGTGATCAAGGGAATTGTCATGGGGAAAAGCTTGCTGGACGCTGCTCACATAGGGGCTGTGTGTGCTGGTTACGCCGTGGAATGTCACGGGACCCAGGAGCACCACTTCTCCGAAGAAGCATTTTGGGCCCGTTATCAGGCTAGTTTCGGCTTCTAGTTTATCCCTTCTTTTTGATGCGAACCGTCTACCCCCACGCACCGTGGAGTCGACAGTGCCCTTGTTGAGGAAAAGCACAACTTATCTCTGGTAGACTATTGGCGAGAAAAAAGCCGGTGGGATACACCGGCTTTCAGACAGGACGATATGAGTAAATGGCAAGGATAAATCCCCGGTTCGGGCTGCAAGCCAATCCCGAGGGAGCTCTCTATCGGTCTTTCTTACTTAATGTCCACCAACCGCGAGTATCCCACTTGCAGCCAAAGTGAGAACTGCAGCTTCTAACAATGCCAGGATTGCGTAGACCTTGTCGTTGTTCTTAAAAAGGAGGGGGACGATAGCCAGGTAGCACATAATGGTGATGCCTGCGAGGATGGCGACAGGAACAAAATTAATAAAATCCCCATACTTGAGCATTCCAACCCAACTCCAGCCGATTCCGATCTTGGTATGTTCCAAGTATTCATGCACGCTGTAGCCCCAGTAACCGGAAATCTTGTCCAGCGGGATGTACGGCTTCATGATACCGAACGCGTAAAGGGCAAAGGTGATAAGAAGGAGGGCTAGGCCGACGTACATCCCCTTTGCGAGAATCTTGGCGTAAAGGAGCTGCTCCGGACCTGCTTCTAATCTTACGTTATGCTGATCTGCCATGATGTTTCCTCCTGACCTATTGAAAAAGGAGTTATCTTTTTAAGGAAAGGTTCTCCAGGTAGCCTTGTCTCTTCTTAGATGCCGAAGCCCTTCAGCAGGGCCTTGGTTCCGGCGAAACCGAGCATCCCGATCACGATCCATCGAATAACAGCCGGCTTTGCAACGACCAAGAGCCGCACCCCTATAAAAGAGCCGCACATGATGCCCACCAGGGATGGGACAACCAACATCGGGATGACACATCCCTGATTCATATAGATCCAGGCAGCCGAGGTGTCCGTGATGGACAGGAGAAACTTGCTCGTGGCAACACTGATTTTCAGGGGCGCTCCCATCAAAAGGTTCAGGACCGGCACATTGGCCCATCCCGCACCCAGCCCGAACATGCCGGCCATAACACCGATCAGGACGAACAAGACCAGGCCCCACACGGTCCGGTGGACCTTCCAGTCAACAACTTTGCCCGAGCTCTTTTCCATGTACACACCGTAGATTCTGAGGGCTGAGGAAAGCTTGTCCGCCTTCTGCACGTCAGGAAATTCTGATTTCTTGGCGGTTAGCATGAGTATACAGATACCAATGATGGTACCTCCCAACATGATCTGGACGATGTTGGTGGGAAGAGCCAATCCGATCATGGCGCCAACTATGGCACAGGCGGATGCAATCAGGGCCACTGGAATGGCAAGCCTGAGGCTCGCAAGGTTCATTTTAAGAAGCCCGGGGCCTGCTGCCAGGGCACCCGACAGGGCCACCAGCAGGCCGGTACCGCGCACAAAGTCAAGATGGAATGGGAAAAAGCCGCTGATGATAGGAACAAAGAGAACACCGCCTCCTACGCCTCCCAGCACGGCCAGAATGCCCATCACAAATGTGACGATCAGCAGCACTAGTGGCCAGAACCACCAGACATGGGTGTCGCCACCATTGGTCATCACGCCTTCTGCAGCCGCCATCACGGGGCTGCTGTACAGCAGGAGAAACAGCATGCCCAAATTGGTTACCAGAGCTCGCTTTAGTCTTTCTGACATCCGAACCATCCTTTCCCGAATGAATGTCCCCGGTATTGTCCGTGTATCTTCAAACCGTCGTGAACAAAAGGGTTTTTTTCTTCATTAAACCGCGCCCTTGTATAATTTGCGGCCGATTTTGTCAAGGAAAAACCGTTTTTGTTGGATATGCAAAGCCGGTTGGAATTCCGTTCAAGTGAACGTCGTGTCAATTCGGCCCCGAAAGGTTTTTATGGGTCCAAGACAAGGCAGGGATCGACAATAATGCATGACTGGAATTCGACCTTGCGTGAATGACGATTCCATAGTAAGGTGTTGCAAATAATCAAGTAATCACCATTTCCGGCAAAGCAAGAAGTCCAACTTCTGCGTTGCGCTGCATCCTCGCCCTGTTAAATTCTCGCTACGCGAGACGGCGAAGCCGATTTAACAGGGCAAGTCACTGCGACTTAGGAATGTGGCGCACGGTGCAGGGCAGTTGGAATTATGTTATTGTGCCTTTGGCCCTAAGCCTTGAGCCTTTAATATATCCAGGGGGCTTATGAAGATCGATCTTTCACGCTTTGAAAAGTGCCGGATCCTCGTGGTTGGCGACCTGATGATCGACGAGTATCTGTGGGGTGAAGTGGAGCGCATATCCCCGGAGGCACCGGTCCAGGTCGTTTCGGTCACGCGGGACACGACCACCCTCGGTGGTGCGGGCAACGTGGTCAACAACCTCATTGCGCTCGGGGCAAAGGTTTCCGTGGCAAGCGTGATCGGGGCAGGCGAATCCGCTGAAGGTACCCTTCTGCTCAAACTTTTCAAGGACTTGGGTGTTGATACGAGCGGCCTCATTCAGGAATCAACGAGGCCCACGACCAGAAAGACCCGCATCGTTGCAGGGCATCAGCACGTCCTTCGGATAGACCGGGAAACGAAACAGGAGATATCCGGTGAACACGTGGACAGATTGATCCGTTTTGTCAAAGAACACATTGATGAGTTCGACATCGTGCTCGTCTCAGACTATGGAAAGGGGCTTTTGACAAAGGGTCTGTTGAGTCAGCTCATTGATGTGGCCAACCAGAACGAGAAGACCATCATCGTTGATCCCAAAGGACTTGATTTCAAGAAGTACGCGGGAGCCACAGCGATCACGCCTAATAAGAGAGAGGCTTCTTTGGCGGCCGGCACCGAGATTGTGGACGACGTGTCCCTCATGACGGCGGGCGAAAAGTTGCTTCAGGGCGTTCCGGTACAAAAGGTGCTCGTCAGCTGCGGCAAAGAAGGCATGGTCCTCTTTGAGCAGGGGAACAAGCCGCACAAGATCTCGGCTGAAGCCCGACAGGTTTTTGATGTCTCGGGAGCGGGTGACACGGTTTTGGCTGTTCTCGGCTTGGGGATCGCTTCAGGGGGTTCTTTTCGAGAGGCTGCTGCGCTTGCCAACTTGGCAGCAGGCATTGTCGTCGGAAAGGTAGGCACCGCAACTGTCTCACGAGAAGAGCTTGAAAGATTCCTGGAATTCTCGACTCGGGGACTGGCAGCCAAACAAAAAACACTACCGGACCTGGCTGCCGTAGCAGAACGCCTCAGGGCCGAGGGCAAAACGATCGTGATGACCAACGGGTGTTTCGATCTGCTCCATGTTGGGCACGTCAGGCTTCTCTCTGAGTCAAAGAATATGGGTGACGTGCTCATCGTTGCCGTTGATGATGACAGATCCGTGAAGGCCCTCAAAGGGGAAGATCGGCCAATCATTGGGGTGCAGGAACGACTTCGGATCATTAGCGCCTTGGATTCCGTCGACTACGTCACCCTTTTTTCCACTGAGGAACTCGAGCAAGTCATTGAGGCCGTTCAACCCGATATCCTGACCAAGGGGAGTAATTATACGACTGATAATGTTTTGGGTCGGGAAATCGTGGAACAGTCCGGCGGCCAGGTTGTGCTGATTCCAATCACAGAGTCGGTTTCTTCAAGCAGGATTATCAACCAGATCAAGCGAGGCGCTTCCGACAATGACTGATTGGGCCGCATGAAACACTTCATACGCCATGCCGTGGATTCGAGAGACGCCTGAAGGGGTTGTCTTCAAGGCAACCATTCAACCCAAAGGCGCTAGAAACGAAATAGTAGGCCTGAGGGGCGATGCCTTGAAGATCAAGCTGACGGCGCCTCCGGTTGAAGGTGCTGCCAACAGAATGTGTGTGGAGTTCCTGGCAAGGTCCTTGAAGGTACGAAAGTCAGATGTAGAAATCGTCCGGGGAAAAGGGAGCAGAACAAAGCAAGTACTCGTTCGATCGACTACCCGCAAGAAGGTTGAATCTCTCCTGAAACTCTAGTCAGTCAGCACGACTATCCCGTATACTTTTTCAAAACCATCACCGCATTGTGTCCGCCAAAGCCAAACGAGTTGTTCATCACAACGTTCAAGTTTGCTTGAGTCAATTCGGTGATAATGTTCAGGTCAGATTCCGGATCCGGTGTTTCGTAGTTGATGGTCGGCGGGATCACCTGATTTTCAATGGCAAGAGCGCAGGTCAGAGCCTCGATACTGCCTGCAGCACCAATAAGGTGTCCAACCAATGACTTGGTCGAACCGACCGGCACCCTGTAGTCCCCAAACACCTCATTGATGGCTTGGGCTTCTGCCTTATCATTGAGCCAGGTGGAAGTGCCGTGTGCGTTGATGTAATCAACATCTTTCGGCTCCGCCCCGGCCATTTTCAAGGAATCGATGATGGCCTTCTTCACCAACCTGGATTCCGGGTCCGGGGCCGTGATGTGAAAGGCATCCGTGTTGGTTGCATATCCTACAATCTCACAATAGATGTGCGCGTTTCTTTCAAGGGCATGTTCAAGGCTTTCAAGGACCAATACGCCAGCCCCTTCACCAATTACAAATCCGGTTCTCTCCATATCGAACGGGCGGCACGCTCCCTTCGGGTCTTCATTGTTTCGGGAAAGCGCCTTCATGTTGGCAAACGAACTCGCTGCAAGCTGAGTAATGACTGCCTCGCTGCCGCCGGCAAGGGCGATATCAAGGTCGCCAAGGGCAATGTCCTTAGCGGCGTATATCAACGCATATGAGCCGGTGGCGCACGCATTGGCCATGCAAGGGCTGCTCCCGCTCAGCTTATGTCTGATGCTCACATAGGCATTGATGGCGTTGGGCATCAACATGGGGATTAAGAAGGGGCTAACCCTCGACGGATTCTGGCTTTCAATAAGCTTCTTCTTCTCCTCCTCAAGGGTCATCAAACCGCCGATCCCGGTGCCTATTATGGCTCCTGCCCTGTCATTGTGTTGTTCCCCAAGGTTCAGGCCGGCATCCTCAACCGCAAGAACGGCCGCTGCTACCCCATATTGTGTGAACAAGTCCATCCTCTTGGCCTCTTTGGGTCCAATACCGTAGTCCTGAGGGTCAAAGTCTTTTATCTCCGCGGCTATCTTGGTTTTGCATTCAGAGGTGTCAAATCTTGTCACGAGATCGACACCCGATTCTCCTGCCGCGAGGGCTTTCCAGAATTTCTCTTTTCCGGACCCGATTGGAGTAATCGGCCCCAGCCCGGTAATTACGACTCGCCTGAGTTCCATGATATCATCCTCCCAAAGCCAGATGGCTCGTTTTGGTCATCGTCAAACTGTGAGTAGCAAATAATAGATGGTTTTGAGAACCTGTCAACAGGAAAGTTACCTAATAGTATCAAAGCTTTTGCTGAATCCAGGTCAGGACTTTGTCGAATTCTTGGTTCAATTCTGCGAAGGCTTTTCCGCGATGACTGACCCGATTCTTTTCTTCCGTAGACATTTGGGCAAAGGTTTTCTCAAGTGGGGGGTAATAGAAGAGGGGGTCGTATCCAAATCCCTTGTCGCCCTTCGGGGCGTCAGCAATAATCCCTCTACACTCCGATTCGTAAGTAATGGCCGGACCGGAAGGGACTGCGATAGAGATCACGCACACAAACGTTGCTGCCCGGTTGGTCTGCCCGTCCATTTTTTGCCACAACCTGGCGTTGTTTTCTGCGTCTGTAGCATTGGGCCCTGCGTATCGTGCCGAGTGGACTCCAGGGGCCCCCCCGAGGGCATCGACCTGAAGGCCCGAATCGTCGGCAAGCGCCGGCAGGCCAAGCACCTTGGCCGTGAAAGAAGCCTTTTTGTAGGCATTGTCTTCAAAGGTCATACCATCTTCTTCAATAGAGGGGATCGGGCCGAAATCGTCCAGATTCTTTATTTCCACAGGGAAGTCCTTTAGGATCTCTTGTATCTCTTTCGTCTTTCCTGCATTTCGTGTTGCCAGCACTATCATTTGCTTCTTGGTCATCATCTTCCTTTCAGCTCAACGGCTACCCGCGTGAAGAGGAGCATGACGCAGTCGTCTCCAAACATAGAAGAGGGCAGCCAGGGAAAACCCGAATACCATAATCCCGTTTACAAAAAAAGGCATTTTGTAGCCCCAGGTCTGGTTGAGCCACCCGGAAAAAGTAGCAAAGGCAAAGATCGCCAATGTCCTGACACAAAAGAGGAGCCCCGAATTGCCGCCAAGCCTGGCGGCCGGGAAGAATTGTGCGGTCAGGACGTCGGACTCCAGAATTGCCAAGGTGTCACCCATGGTGTGTATCATCCTGATAACGAGGAGTCCGCCCAAGGTGGTGGCAAAGGGTGTCAGGAACTGAAAAGAGCTTGAGATAATGAGTCCTAACAGGAGCAGAAAGAATATCCTGTGTTTTCTGTCCATGAGAATGCCGGCAAACGGTACCAGTATGGACATCCAGATACCCAGAGCAAAGAATACGAGCCCTATCTCCTTCTTCTGCAGACCAACGACCTCTTTCATGAAGAGACTGATCGTGGACTGCTCCGCTCCGAAGTGGGTGCCGAGAATAAAGACCAATGCAATCAAGAAAAGGACGTCCGGTTTTTTGAAGTCCTTTTTGTAGTCCTTGAAGCTAAAGACGACCGGCGGGGCATCTTCGAGAAGCAGGGTCAACAAGACGATCAGCATCGAAAGTACAAACGCCAGCGTCATCATGGACGTTACACCAAAGGCCTCATAAAGATAACCACCAAGAAGCGGACCGGATCCAAAGCCGAGGTAACCGCCAAGATGTAAAAATGCCACCTTCTTGCCCCGTCCTGTGCCGTCGATCAGCTTCAGGTACAAAGACATCGAGATCACGCGAATGGATGCAGCACCCACCCCCCCGAGCAGAACTGCAGCACACACAGTCCAAAAGTCCTTCAGAAAAATAAGGAGAAGAAAATAGACGCAAAAGCAGATCGCCCCCAGGTTCAAGGTCCTTTTTGGGGAGAAGTAATCTGAGAAAACACCAAAAGGAAGCACAAGGAAGAGACTCGAAAGAGAGTTGAGACCTATAGCAAATCCTATTTGCCGGTCAGTGAAACCGTAGGTTTTAAGAATAAGGGGCAGATAGGCGAGTACCATCCAGAAAGTAAGGAAATAGAAGAAATATGACAGGAAGAATACAATAGATTTGGATCGCGTCATGCATGTTCCTGGAGCTGAGCCCTGGTTGGTTTTCTGGGATCATTTACTAGATGAAGGCGGGGCATCATTGCGGGCTGAACCATGACCTTGAGCTTCTCAAGAAGAACCGTGCACCTATTTGACAACCTTCAGCTTCTTCTTTTGCTTCTTTCTTTCCTGTGCTTCCCGCTTGTCGCATATCTTGCAGATGTTCTTTTCACACGACTCTCGCACCGATTTCAGAACGTATTCCAAATGCTGAATAGGATTCCCTTCGAGATGTCCGCTGTTGATATAATCCATCCCCACTTTCTGAAGCACGGCCAAAATGGTTCTGTACTCCTGTTTATACCCCTTAATGAAATCTCTTTCTTCCATGGCATCCCTCGAGATTTGCCAAAATACGTTTCAGACCCACCGCAAACAGACTTGGGTCAACAGCCCGTCAAGACCAACCTACTGCCATGAGGTCAAAATCAGTACAGCTTCTTATACTGCTCCTTGTCAAAGGCTTTACGTTCCTTCTTGATCCAATACGATCGGGCTTCCTCGTCCCATCGTCGATCAAGTGGGTCCTTTCCAAGAAGTCTCATGATAACGCCAATCGGTGTAAGGACACAATAATAAAGGATGCACAGGATGATTCTGGATGTAAAGAACCCAAGCACAAGGGCCAGGGTCATCCATGCTTTACAGAGAGGTCTCAGCAAACGTGGTGCCCATTTTCCCAAGACGACAAAGAGAACGCCCGCGCCAAAACAGGCGTATCCAAGACTTCGACCCTTGTAAAGGAGGACTCCCCCGATAAGGGCAAACACCACAAAGAAAGTAATGCCAAAATCCCGAATCTTCTTGGGAGATGTGTCAATCGCTTTTATTTCACTGATGATCTCTGACATAACCGAGAACCGCTGGGACTTCACCTATTCATTTATGCTATCTGCCGTGCTTTTGTCAAATCTTGTCGGATCATGTCCCTTTCGGACAACGTCGAGCTTTCTACACTTCGTATGTTTGCCGGGAGGGTTTCTCGAAGCCGTTTCAAAACCTCGGATCGTGGTCGAGGGCAAGGCGAGGGTCGATGAAAAGGCGGAGCATACACGGTAGTATGTGAGCATTTTGAAGAGGCCCTCAACACAGCCATCGGGCGTTAGATGGGGTTTTGAAATGGCTTCTCGTTTGACACGGGAGCCTCATCCCTTTATACTCTTTTGCCAAAAGGGCACTCACCGGACATTGCTGGCTTACGATCGTTGATTGCCGACCGGTTTGATGCCGTGGAGTTCTCATGGCTGGCAAACAAACAGAGGGTCAAAGCGCGGCTGAATTCAAAATAGCCGATCCCCTATTACGGCGAATTATGTATGCCGTTGGGATCATGGGCACGATCGCTTTTGGTTTTTACACATTCAGCTTGATCCAGGGCGCTGTCACTGTTGTTTTCAACATTCTCACTCCTTTCCTGGTAGCACTGATTCTTGCCTACATCCTGGCGCCGGTTGTGATCGGCTTGCAGCGCCGGCTGAAGCTTGGACGGGTTATGGGGACACTCGTCCTCTACCTGATTATCTTTCTGGTCATCTTCATCTTAATGGCATTCCTGATTCCCACTATTCTTTCCCAGTTCGTTAAGTTGTTTCATGGTGTCAAAGAGGGGATGCCAGCCCTTTTGACCAGGCTTTCCGAAAACAGATACCTGCAAATCGACGCGGACCTCATAAGCGCCATTCAAAACAAGATCAAGGCAATCGAAGTTGATTACCAGAAAGTTGCCGGTTCGCTTCTGCCGGTGCTGCAGAAGGCAGCTTCCGGAGGTTTTGAGGCTGTGGGAGAGTTCGCAAAGGGCATCTTCAGCGGTCTTGGTTCCATAATCGGTTTTGTCTCCTTTGTGGTTTTTATCGGGATTATAAACTTTTACATCATCCTGGATTGGGAAAAGGCCGGGCCTTTTATCCGAAAGATGGTCCCTCCTGAGTACCGTGAGAAGGTATTTGATGTCCTGGGCAAGATTGACACGGCAGTCGGGGGCTTTCTGCGCGGGCAGCTTACGGTCTCAGCTATTGTGGGGGCGTCGTTTGCCACCGGTCTCTTCTTGATAAGTTTCTTGGGTTTTCCGTCTTTGCGTAACTACTGTATTCTGATCGGCGCGGCTGCAGCCATCGGCGGGTTCATACCTTACCTGGGATCCATTATCGGTGTGACGCCCGGGATACTGATCGTCCTGTTGGGGGGCGGGGTCTCTTGGGGCACAAAAATCATCGGTATGGTTGCGGTCCTCGGTCTCTTCACGTTGATCCAGGCCATTGAAGGTTTCGTCCTCCAGCCCAAGATTGTGGGAAAAGGGGCCGGATTACATCCGCTTGTGGTGATGCTTGCCCTGATCGCGGGGGCACAGTTCGGCATTGGCGCGATGATCATCGCCGTGCCTGTTGCCTGCATCGTCCGTGTCCTGATCCGTGAATTCTACTGGCTCCCTATTGAACGTCGTGAGACGGCATTGGCCGAAAGCTCCGGTCAAATGACTGAAAAAATCTAAGTGCGCATGCTATAGACCCCGCCCGAAAGTCCGTTTAGTCTATCCTGATCCGTGTTAATTCCTTCCTTTCTTAAAGAGCCTCACTCATTCACTGTGTTCGACGGTCAGTAAGAAAAAAGCAAAAAGACGCTTGACATTCAAACAAACGTTTTATACAAACGTTCGTTACACGCACGGAGGGAAAGCTATGGGCAAGCCCGACAACCATGATTTGACCAAAGAGCGCCTGTTGGATGAGGCGGAGGCCCTTTTTGCCCGGAAAGGATACGATGCTGTTAGCGTCCGAGAGATTACGAACGCAGCCCGCTGTAACCTCGCGGCCGTGAACTACCATTTCGGGAACAAAAAGAATCTCTATATGGAGGTGTTCCGTGCACGCTGGATCCCCCGGGCCAGGCGGTTGCACGAGTCCTTCAGGAAATCCTTGGATGCCGAAGAGGCCGCATCCCCAGAAGCGGTGGTCCGTGCCTTGGCCCAGGCTTTTCTGGTGGGGCCCATGTCGGATGAGGAGCGTTTTCGCCACCACCAGCTCATGATTAGAGAACTGGGCCAATCCACGGAAGCGTTTGAGCTGGTTGCAGACGAAGTCATGCGCCCATTCTTCAAGAAACTCGCTGGCACATTGCAGCCGGCAATGCCGCAAGGGTTGGGAAAAGAGGGGCTGATGCTCAATATTCTAAGCATGTTCGCCATGGTGCTCTACTTCAATTTCGCGCGGTTGGCGGTGACTCGCATCACCGGGCGTGAATACACAAAAGCGTTCAAGAGCCGGTTGGTGGAACACATCACCGAGTTTTCGCTTACAGGATTGGGTGTGGGGGGGGACCTGCATTGAACAGAGCGTTTTACTATCCGTTGCTCGTGTTAGCGGTCCTGTTGGTTACAGGTGGTTGTATGAAGATGGGCCCTGATTACCAT
>JAQBAU010000062.1:0-6209 GCA_032126655.1 Desulfobacterales bacterium | reverse complement strand
CGGCACGGACAATACGAATGTCACAAAACCAATACGGATTCCCATCGAAGATGTTCTGGACCTGCATACCTTTCTTCCCAAAGAAATACCTGGCCTGCTCAATGAGTACCTGAACGCCTGCCGGGACGCCGGAATTCATGCGGTGAGAATTATCCACGGCAAGGGAAAAGGCCAGCTAAAAAACCACGTCCAGGGATTACTTAAGAAGCATCCCATGGTCGATTCTTTCTCAGACGCCCCGCCCGGCGCAGGGGGCTGGGGCGCAACCATCGTAGAACTCGGGAAGAACATCGATTTTGCATCAGCCGAATGGGCCCATCTCCTTGAAGAAGGCGCCAGGGCCATGAACATGCGCCTTGAGCGGTCACAAATAGACCAGTTTGCCATTCATGCAAAGGAACTTCTGGTCTGGAACCAGTCGGTCAACCTGACAGCCATCATTGACCCCGCAGAAATTGCAGTAAAACACTTTCTGGATACCTTCCCCCTTTTCCCTTTGCTCCCATTAGGATCATGGGTACTGGACATCGGCTCCGGGGGCGGATTCCCGGGTATCCCCTTGAAAGTCATGCGGCCCGATCTGCACGTGATGCTGATCGACGGAAAGAGGAAGAAAGTGAGTTTTCAAAAGCATATTATAAACACGCTCGCTCTTGAAGACATCCAGGCCCGTCATGTTCGGGCCGAAGACCTGGAGAGAGAGCTTCAGCCTGAATCAAGGCGCTATGATGTTATTGTTTCAAAGGCTGTATCGAAACTGGACGTATTTGTGGATCTGGCCTTGCCACTGCTCCGCCGGCCAGGGACCCTGATTGCCATGAAGGGAGGGTCAGTGGAGGCGGAACTGGAAGCTGCAAGTCAAGGAATTGAGGCTAAAGGCCTGAGCGTAACCCTGAAGAGGTATCGGCTCCCTTGCCTTGACATCGAACGATGTTTGATTGTTCTATCTGATGCACCCGGTACCCATAGGACGTATTAGTTATCGTCTCTTACACAAAACGCCAGCCTGGACGGCAGTATTTACACTTCACCCCATGTCAGTGCAGCGGCTGAATAATCTAAGATAAAGCAATATGACAAGACGCATGAAACAGGTGTTCATTGGCTCAGGTATCTTCTTGGGTGTCATGGTTGCCCTCGTGGCAGGGGTCCTCATTTACTTCCACACGCAACATGGTCAACGCCTCATCCAGGCGAAAGTCAACGAAATGATTCCCGGTACGATCTCATGTGATAACCTTCGGTTTTCGTTGCTTAAAGGCCGGTTTGAGTTAAGAAACGTCGTGGTCAAAGGGCCATCCGAAGATAACCTGGCTGGTTTTGAGCGGTTTTCCATTGATCTTTCCTGGCTCCCCCTTTTCAGACGAAACCTCTTGGTTGCAGCATTGGTTCTGGAAAAACCCTGGGCGAATATCCAAGTAGACAAAGAAGGAGAAATGAACCTGATGCGTGCATTTTCTCCTCCGAAATCTGAAAACGTAAAACCAGAGGCAGAAAAAGGCCCTGGCATCCTGTTCAACATCGTCGTTCAGTCCCTCAAAGTGATCCAGGGTCACGTTCGTTACGAGACGGCTCGTGAAGATCTCAAATTTGTGGTGCAGGAAGTCAATGTTACGGCCGACGGGAATCTATCGAACCGGTCCGGCAGTCTCAAGCTTCAAACCGGCAAAGCCGGCCTGGAAAGACCGGGAATTAACACCGAGCTTGATGAGGTGAAACTGGAGGCCACACTGAGGGAGGGAGACATCGATCCCATCGTCCTCCACGCAAGTACCGGGGTGTCTGAACTAAGGCTTTCGGGAAATGTGCGTGACGTTTTTCGCAAGCCCCATGCGGACATTGTCCTTGACCTGGCAGTCGCCCTTGCCGAAGTCCAAAGAAGCCTCCAGTTGGAGCCGCCCCTCACCGGGGAGGTGAGAGGTCATCTGGCCGCCCGTGGTACGCTGGATGACCCCGAAGTAACCTTTGATCTTGATTACGGCGGAGGCAACGTTGCGGGCATCCAGATCAACGGCATCGCGTTCAACTGCTCCATGAAAGATCGGCTCGTGCTCCTCCACGGCCTGAGAGCAAATGCCGCTTCAGGTGAACTCAGTGTGCATGGAAAAGCGGACTTAAGAAACGCGTTTCCCCATGGGTTTCTCGCTCCGCAAAGAGATATCGAAGCCATATCATACGAGCTTTTCCTTGAACAAAAAAACATGAAACTGGAGCAGATCCTTGCCGGCGCGAGCAAACTGAGTGGAACCGTGCGCTCGGAGGGCTCTGTCCAGGGGCGGGGGGTCTCCCCGAAAAGCCTCTCAGCCAAAGTAGCCCTGGACATCCTGGCAGAGCAAGTGGGAGCGGGTCAGGTTCGCGGTCCCATGGACGTACAGATAGAAGCTGCAGGGAGTCTCGATGAGGGAATCGTCACGCTCCAGCACCTGGAAGCAGAAGCAGGCGACATCCAACTTCACGCAGAGGGTCTCTTTGATCTCTCCTCCAAGGCGGTCAAAGGACAGCTTTCATTGAAAGCACCGAACCTCGCCGACACCCTGCCATCTTTTGGTCTAAACCAAACGTATGGCGCACTTAGTCTGGAAGCCGATTTGTCCGGCTCAACAGAACAGCCCCAGTTTGATTGTAGACTTCAGGGAGACCAGCTTCGTTTTCAGGATGTCGTCATCGGAAATGTTCGCCTGAATGCCAGCCTGGAGCAATCGGGGATCCTGCGCGTCTCACAACTTGCCCTGGAGAATCAGGGATCTTCCATCCATGGCGCGGGTTCCATCAAGGTCTTTGCGGGTCCTTCAGTGGTTGACCCAACCCTTCCGTTAGGTTTCTCTCTCGCCATGGAGGATGTTGAGGCAAAGGACTTTGTTGGAAAAGAGCTTGCAAGCGGTACGATAAATGGCCAATTAAGCATTGATGGCAGCCTAAAAGCACTACGCGGAACCCTCTCTTTGCGAGGAAAAGAGTTGTCTGTTAAAGCAGCACGATTTGGTGACCTGGACGCTGACCTCCAACTGTCTGAGGGAACCCTGTACCTTGATCGGGTGAGACTTCACAATCAGAAATCGGATCTTCATATTTCGGGCAGTGTACAGATTCTGGATCAAAAAACGATGCAGCCTCTGCAAGATCCCGGATTTCACGTGGACGTTGAGGGCAGTTCCCTTTTCATAGAGGATTTTGTCGACCAGCTGAAAGGCAGGATTTCTCTGACCGCCCGCCTTGACGGAAGTCTGACAAAGCCGCAGGGATCGGCGCACCTTGAGGGCAAGGATCTCGATCTTGGTGTCCAGAGATTTGAAACATTCAAGGTGCTTTCCAGACTGGACGGGGAAAAGATTTGGATTGACCCGCTTGAGATTGTCGTAGCCTCAGGCGAACTGATCCAAGGCAAGGGGTGGTTCTCCTTGCAGAAAGCCTATGACATCTCTCTGGTTACCAAAGGAATTTCCCTGCATCATATTGACTGGGTCCGGGACCAGGAAATCGCCGACGGACAGATTCTTTTTGACATTTCTGCAAAAGGTACACCTGAAAATCCACAAATCACAGGCGATATTACGTTCTGTCAGACCCTGATTAACGGGAAGCCGCTGGATGATTGTCGGATCCGCGTGGATTTGCAAAATCAGCTGGCCAGAATCTCTGCAAAACTTGATTTCGACCTGAACGGAACATTCCATTTGCAGAAAAAGGATTTCTCAGCATCTATCCTTTTTGACGACACCCACCTTGCCCCTTATCTCAATATCGCAGGCCAGAGTGATCTGAGCGGAACCCTGACGGGGAGAATTGAAGCCACGGGAAACGCGGAGGCTCTTGACCGAATCCAGGGTTATATCGACTTACCGAGATTTGATCTTTTCTCGGGAGAAAAGGAGCTTGTTCACGCCCGGGATTTGAAAGTGTCGTTAAAGGAAGGGGAGGCCTCCACTCCCGGGCTTCACCTGGTTCTCCTCAAAGAAGGCTGGCTTGACATCACAGGCAGGATGAAACGCAATGGCCCCCTTGATCTTCAGGTAAAAGGGGATATCCCCTTACGTGTAGTAAGCCTGTTTACTGAGGATCTTCCGGATGCTACCGGTGACATACTCATTTCGGGCAGCGTGGGAGGAACGCAACTTCACCCTGATATGCAGGCCGAG
This sequence comes from Desulfobacterales bacterium, assembly GCA_032126655.1. Lineage (GTDB taxonomy): Bacteria > Desulfobacterota > Desulfobacteria > Desulfobacterales. The sequence continues at coordinate 2,073 of JAQBAU010000062.1, read as the reverse complement.
ATCGGGTTGAAAGACATCGCATTCACCGTCCCCACTCTCTTGCAGAAGATGCACCACTTGAACGGTCGCATCCAGGTCTCCCCCACGGCCATTACCATCGATCAGATCGAGGGACACCTCGATAATGGCAAGTTTGACCTGGCAGGTCTGATCGAGCTTGAAGCATTTCAGCCTGCCAAGGCCACTATAAAGCTCAATGCGAACGCACTCCCCTTGCAGGTGCCTGATACGATGGACTTGCTTTTAGACGCCGAACTGCAGCTTTTCGGGACACAGGCAAAGTCAGTCATTGAAGGCCAGGCGATCATTCTTGAGGGCACGTATTACAAAGATGTAAACCTGAGCCTCCTGCAAACGGTTGAGAAGAAGCGGGAAGAGTCTGCACCTCCGGCGGAGATCACTAATCCATTTCTCAAAAATACAAGCCTTGATGTCTCCATAAAAAGCCGAAACCCCTTCGTGGTCCAGAACAATCTGGCCTCATTGGATGTGGACCCGGATCTCCGCATCACCGGAAAACTGAATCATCCGATCATCATGGGCCGGACACAGGTTAGATCGGGAACGATCAGCTACCGAAAGAAAGACTTTCTGGTCAAGAAAGGCATCCTCGACTTCTTGAACCCCTACAAGACAGAGCCTTCCGTTGATATCGAAAGTGAAGTCAAAATTCGACATTGGATAATATTGCTGGCCGTTTCCGGAACACCTGATGCGCTGACGTTCAAGCTGACCTCCAACCCCCCGGAAAGTGACGGGGACATTTTGTCTCTCCTTGTCATTGGCAGGACAACGAGCGAATTGATTGAAGGTGAAGGCGGAACTTCCAAGAGTACATCGCAGATGCTTGCTGAAATGATTGCGTCAAGGTTTGGGAAGGACATCCAACAGGCCACAGGACTTGATATCTTTGAAGTAGAAACCGGGGGAGAGGACGGTGAGGCGTCTTCCGACCAGGTCAAGGTCACTATCGGCAAAGAGCTGTCCAGGCGAATGGTTGTGAAATATGCGGTGGAAACCAAGAACAGCGAGATGATCCAGCGCGCTATTTCGGAATACAAACTCCTGGAAAACGTCGCCCTGAGGGGCTTTCAGGATACCAAAGGGATTTTTGGCGGAGAGTTACAGTTTAGACTTGAGTTCCGTTAGCTGTAAACAAAATGGGGTATACAACTGAAACGGTTCCTTTACCTGACCTTATCCTTTATGTGTCTGATGGCCGCATTTGCCGGAATCATCTCCATCAGCCATGCCTATGGAGAAGATAGCGAATCAAAGGCGGCGTCCGAAACCGCTCCAATTGTCTCCAAGATTCTGATTGAAATTCAGGATGTTCCGGGGGACGCCGCACCCTGCGTGGAAATGGCACGAAACCTGATCTTCCTTTCGGAGGGTGACCGATTTTCTCCTGACAGGCTTCAGGAATCAATTGAAGCCTTGAAAGTGTGCAACAGGTTTCAAAAGATCCATGTTGATTCCCAGGAAGAACAGGGAGCAATCACACTCCTTTTCCATCTCTCTGTGTTTCGCCTCATCAAAGATATCCAAGTAGACGGACAATTTCCTCTTTTTGAACGGGAAATCCTCAATGCCATGACAATGCGTATGGGCAAGACCTTAATTGAAGAGGAACTCCCCCAACAACAAGCATTGATTGCAGAAGTTTTCCGGAAGGAAGGTTTCTTCGCCCCAAAGGTCGAGGTCACGGCAGCACAAGACCGGAAGGACGGCCATTTCGTGGTTCATGTGGACATTGAAAAAGGCCCTTACTATACCCTGGATCGGCTTGCAATCAGAGGGAATCAAGCCTTTTCGGATCGCAGGCTCAAGTTGAAGATGAAAATCTGGCGTGCATCCTGCCTCCCGGGGAGCAGCGGACGTTTCATGGAAGAAAACCTCAAAAAGGACATTAAGAATCTCATCGCATATTACTGGAAGAAGCAGTACCCCGAGGCTGCAATCGATTACACGGTTGAAAGGGATGCCGGGACAAAGATGGTCTCCGTTCTTCTCACAATTCAAGAAGGGCCCCGCTACGACATTACGTTTGTCGGCAATCAGAGGTTTTGGAAC
>JAQBAU010000061.1:0-12254 GCA_032126655.1 Desulfobacterales bacterium | reverse complement strand
CTACTACGTTGCACTCATGAGCCCCGAATATGTCAAAGGCGCGCACGCCGAAACCCTGTTCGATTGCATGGCGCTTGACTTCATCCAGTGACTCCCCCCCACAGACTACATGACGGAGTTTCTTGCCCGAGAACCGCCCCTGTGCCAAGGGGGCAACATGTGCCAGCGAGCTTGGATATCCGGCGATCACATCAGGGTTCATCGCCTCCAGACTATCACAGATCACGTGGGCGGGCTGCAAGCATTTCACAGAATAAGAGCGATACACGCACAATGCCTGGCGCAGGTGCGTAAGGAAAGTTTCCCTCTTCTCCCCTTCCACTCCCCCCAAGTGAACCATTGCCCCGCGGTCCCGTGTTCGAACCCCGTACTGACGCAAAGCACGGATGCGGAACATGTTGATGACATGGTCTTCGAATCGGCCACGACGAACTATGAACGGGCGGCCGGAAGATCCGCTTGTTACTAAGGCAGCAAGCCGATCCGAGTAGGTGCCTCGTGCGAGGATATCCTCTGTGGCACATGCTCGCAATTCGTTCTTTTCGGTTATCGGTATCATATGAAGGTCATCGACCGTGCGAATGTCCGCTGGTTTGATTCCGGCCCGATCGAAAAGATTCCGATAGTATGTGACATTATCATAGGCATGCCGGATAAGGTGACGGAGCTTCCGGTTCTGAAACGAAACGATATCCTTCCGAACGGCACGGGGGTGTTTCCATAGTTTCCAAAGAGTGTGAAGAAGTTCGTATCGAAACAAGAGATGAGCCCTCGCTTTCCCGGCGCAAAACGTATAAAGAAGTTACAGTTGCATGTCAACTTTAAATAACCTGCATTATGCCTTGGTCGGCACTTGATATAAGCTCCCTGTGCCGCTGAAGCGGGGTCTCGGCGAAATTCGCCTGCAAGGAGTTTGAGTTCATCATTGACCCCGGAGGCCAATCTGCCTATACTCCTTTTCCGCAAAAGCAACGCCTCGTCCGTGTCGCTTCTTGTGGCTTTTTCCCAACCGATAAGAAGATCCAAAGCTGTTGGAAAAAGTGGATTGCAATGATCATTTCTAATATAAATAGTCGCTCCCATGAAGAGGCGTCCGAACTGTCCGCCGACGTATTTCCGGATACGATGCCCCGGCATGCATTCCGCGTCTGGTTCCGCTTCCCCCCTGAAACCGGTGACCCCCCAACAGTGGGGGATCCCTTTCTGGCAGGTTTCTTGATCCCATGCATGTGTGCCGGCGAAAATCTGCATATTGAAGCACCTGTGTCGCCCCGATTACTCAAGTCAGTACCGAGCATCCAGAAATTGATTTGCGATTGGTACCCGGAATTCGTTCAGATTTCTGCCACAGGCACCGAATCGCAGGGGTTCATTCAACGGCAAGGTTCCCCGGAAACGGCTACATTCTTTTCTGGCGGGGTGGACTCCGTGTACACACTTTTGAAGCATCATGCCAGGATCAACCAATTGATTCTTGTCCATGGCTTCGAGAACCCCGTTCAACAGAAAGAGTTCTTGTCAGTAACCAGGAAGGCGGTATCTCCCACTTGGCAGGGATTCGACAAAAAGATGATAGTGGTGCACACCAATCTCAGACAAATTGCGGACCAGAATATTACTTTGTGGGGCAGAAAATATGGTCGTTCCTTCTTTGGTTTTTGCTATCAGGGGAGCATCCTGGCAGCTGTGGGACTCTGCCTGCAGAAGAGCCTGGAGCGGGTTTTCGTTCCAGCCTCCCTTACTCACAATACACTCGTTCCATACGGTTCTCATCCGTCACTTGATCCGTTATGGTCCACGGAGAACCTGGACTTCGTCCATGACGGCTGCGAAGCCAGCCGATTTCAAAAGGTCAAAAGGATCACAGCCGAGGCATCTTTTGCAGCCAATAGCCTCCAGGTATGTGAATCCAACCTGCCGGACGAGCCCAATTGCTGTCGCTGTGACAAGTGCGTGAGAACGATGCTGGCCCTGAGATTATGCGGCGTTAAGGGACAGTCGCAGACGTTTCAGCGTCTTCTTGATCTGCGCATGGTCCGACGGATGGCCTATCCTGACCGTTGGCGAAACGACTACCAGGAGCTGTTGTCCGAAGCCCGAACACTGGGAGACGATGAGATAGCCGATGCGCTTAGCATCGCCCTTAGAGAGCGTTTTTCGTTGGATCAGCTGTGGGGCAAACCACGCTCAGCAGTGGTACGCCTGATGCCATGGCTGCCACGCTTGGTGAACCGGAAACGCTTCAGGAAGTGGTAAGTGTATGAGGGGCTACGCCAAAATAAAGGGAAAATCACCGTATGGCAAAACTTAACGGTCCTGTGGACATTCTCAAGTTGCTCGACAAGTCAAATTGCAAAGAATGCAACAAGCCCACATGTCTGGCCTTTGCTGCTGCGGTGTACAAGGGTGAAAAACAACTCGACGAATGCCCCCGCCTGGAAAAGGGGGTCATTGAGCAGTACGGTAGGAAAGCCGCTGTTCGGATGCCCGTTGAACAACAGGCTGACCAAGCCGTGGAGCAATTGAAAGGGGAAATAGCTACCATAGATCTTGCTTCATCAGCCCAGAGATTGGGGTTACACTTTTCCGGCGGGAAACTGACCATCAAGCGTCTCGGCAAAAACTTTGGTGTTGATGCAAATGGGAACATCATCACGGACATTCACGTCCATTCATGGATAACCATACCGGTCCTGAACTACATCATGGGTGGTGCGGGAATCCCGGTCTCCGGAAAATGGGTTCCGTTCAGGGAACTGGAAGGCGGCAAGACCTGGTATCGGCTTTTCGGGCAGAGATGTGAAAGACCCCTGAAAAAGGTTGCTGATACCTACACAGATCTTTTTGAAGATATGATTCGTCTTTTTGAAGGGAAGCAGGTGGAGAATCACTACGAGTCCGACATTTCACTCGTATTACATCCTTTGCCGAAAGTGCCGATTCTGGTATGCTACTGGAAGCCGGACGATGGACTCGAATCCGAACTCAACATCTTTTTTGATTCAACCGCAGAGCAGAATCTCAACATTGAATCGATCTTCACGCTTGGTACAGGGATCGTTAGAATGCTTGAAAAGATCGCTCTGAGGCACGGCCAACTATGAACGTCGAATCAGATGAGGAAGTGCCTTGGATAATGAGTCGAGCAAAGGAAATCAAAGCATGGCGCAATTGACGGGGCCTCACAAATTCAACATGGATGCCTGGATTAGCTGTGCGCCATTCGAGCGGCTTTTGAACATGAAAATTGTCGAAGCTTCCGACGGCATGGCCACATTGACCATGCCTTTTCTCATTGATTTGGCTCAAGGGGGCGGGCTCATGCATGGCGGTGCCCTGGTTAGTCTGGCCGATACAGCAGTTGTTATGGCCATCAAGAGCCTGGTTCCTCCTCAGACGCATTTTGCGACGATTTCTCTAGAATCGAAATTCCTCTATCCCGTGAAAGAAGGGGTCGTTACTGCAAAGGCCCGGGTTGTGGACCGAAAAGCAGAAACGTTACGGGGTCAGGCAACTGTCTACGATGAAGGGCAAAGACCTGTAATGGAATTCTCCTCTGTCTTCAAGATAGCCAAAGATGCAAGAATCAAAGGGATTTCCTACGAAAGTTGAAAAACGAGGCCACCCCCTGATTGTTGACAAACAAAACAAGGAGAAGAGCAGCCATGACTGACACGCGGTACGAAGTCATCTATCGGGGAAAAATCCTTGAGGGTTTCGAGTTTGAGACTGCCAAACAAAACCTCATGAGGATGTTTTCGCTCAGCGAAGCAAAGGCCGAGAGAATCCTGAAGAGCCGTCGGGCAGTTCTGAAGAAAAACGCAGATGAGCCCACGGCCAAGAAGCTCGGTGTGGCCCTGAAGAAGGCGGGGCTGGACGTGGCACTTACAAAGGCCCAGCCAACAATGGTGGCCCCTGAGGTAGCGCCACTCTCCGGCCTGCAAATGGAAAAGCCCCCGGAGGTAACGCCGTCCTCCGGCTTGCAGATGAAAAAGGCGCTGGAAGAGAAACCGGAAGGAATCCAGCAACCGAGCGAAAGGACCCCCATGGAACAAGCGGGCACTCCTGCACCCGCAGGCTCCTTTGGAGTGCCGTCCACGATCCCTTTTGAATTTTGGGGCTCGGGAATGGAGTACTTCAAAATATGGATAGTGAACATCATCCTGTCCATCGCTACCCTGGGGATTTACTCTCCCTGGGCCAAGGTTCGACGAAAACAGTACTTCTATGGCAATACCGACCTGAAAGGATCCAGCTTTGAGTATCTTGCCGATCCCATGAAGATTCTTAAGGGCCGCGCTATTGTCGGAGGGTTTTTTATCATTTACTCGGTTGTTTCCGAGCTGGTCCCTATTTTGGGGGCTATCATGAGCCTCGCCTTCATAGTGGTTCTTCCCTGGCTGGTTGTACGTTCCCTGGCTTTCAATGCCCGTAACAGTGCGATTCGGAACATCCGGTTCGGTTTTGACGGGACCTTCGGGGAAGCTGCCAAGGTCTATGTCTTGTGGCCCGCCCTAGCCGTGCTCACCGTAGGCCTTCTTTTTCCGTACGTCTATTTCAGGCAGAAGAAGTTTCTTGTGGAGAACAGCAGCTACGGCACCACGAAATTTGAATTTACAGCCACGGCAGGAGAATACTACAGTATTTGGATTAGCGCCCTCGTCCCGTTTCTGCTCTGTATCCTCGCTTACGTGGCATTGAGTGTTGTATTCCCTCCTGCCAGCCTGCTGCTTTTTCTGGTCATGTACTTATATTTCATGGCCTTTTTCTCGGTAAAGACCACAAACCTTCTTTACGACTCCAGCCGACTCGGCCCCCACAAACTGGACGCCGACCTGGGACTCAAGGAATACTTCTTCATCGTTGCAGCCAATACGCTTGCTGTAGCATTTACGCTCGGTATGCTTCACCCATGGGCCAAGGTTCGGACGACGCGTTACAAGGCGGAACATCTTAACCTGGTTGTATCAGGAAATCTGGACAGCTTCGTCGCCCAAGAGCAGAAAGAAGTCAGTGCCCTGGGTGAGGAAATGGCCGACTTTCTTGATTTCGATTTCGGCCTATGATCTCTATTACAGGTCAATGGTACGACAGTAAGACCTCAGCCCAGGTGGGCGCCGTTTGCCGCATTTACGACAATGGAGCTCTCCGAGTCGAGCGGCTTGAAGACGGCGCGCCCCTTGTATCACTGCCCCGCTTTGACATCAAAGCCTCCCCCCGATTGGCCGATACTCCCCGCGGCCTCTACTTTCCCGGCGGAGAAAAATTCGAAACCCAAGATAACGACGCTGTGGACCTGGCGATGAACCGGTTCAAGCGTCATTCCTGGTTGAGATTAGTCCACCTGTTGGAGAGCCGTAAACGCTATGCCCTGCTGGCTTTGGCCGTCCTCCTCATTTTTTTATGGGGAGTCATGAAATATGGCGTCCCCGCGGCCGCCAAGCTTATTGCATTTCGTCTTCCCCCCTCGGTCAACGACATGGCTGGCGAGCACACCCTCGATATTCTGGACCGATCCTTGCTCCGGCCTTCAGAACTGGACGAAGCCACCCGGACCCGCGTAGTGGATCATTTTCAGCCCGTCATTGAAGGTCACCCGGGTTACAGGCTGAAAATACTGTTCCGAAAAGGGAACCGTTTAGGCCCCAATGCCTTCGCCCTTCCTGACGGGACGATTGTCTTTACAGACGAAATGATAGCCCTGTCAGAGCATGATGACGAACTCTTAGGCGTCCTGGTACATGAGATCGGCCATGTCGTTCACCGTCACGGCATGCGGACGGTTGTCCAAGACTCACTTCTGGGTTTTACCTTTCTTGCAATTACGGGCGATGTCTCCGGCTCATCTGAGCTGTTCCTGGCACTCCCTGTATTATTGACGCAGCTCGCTTACTCCAGGGAGTTCGAGCGGGAGGCAGACCGCTATGCTTTGGACTATCTCCGCTCCCACGGCACACCCACGACCCATTTCGCGAAACTCATGAGACGCATACACCAGAAAGTGGCAGCCAAATCCGAAACGTCTGACGAGAAATGGTTGGATTACCTGTCAACCCATCCCATGACCGAAGAGCGCCTCAAGGATTTCGAAGAGCAGAGGAAGGAAAAGGATTAGACACGGCAATGAAGTATCTCCTCAGAGCCATCTTCATCTCTTTGTTGGTTTGGTCGTTTGCTACTTCTGCATCTCTGGGCGCAGACGCCCAATCCGCTAACGAGCTACAGCGCCCTGCTTCATGGGCCACTCCGATTCAGTTGAAGGGGGTTCCGAACCTGCACAAAGTCTCCGAAGATCTGTACCGAAGTGCCCAACCAACCGAGGAAGGAATGAAAAACCTGAAGATGATGGGAATTGAAACTGTCGTAAACCTGCGGTCATTCCATTCCGATAGGGACGAAATCGGAGAAACAGGATTGGCATACGAACACATCTATATGAAGGCATGGCACCCCGAAGAAGAAGACATCATCAGATTCCTTCAGATCGCTGCCAATTCCAAAAGAACCCCTTTGCTTGTCCACTGTCTGCATGGTGCGGACCGCACAGGGACCATGTCTGCAATCTATCGGATTGCCGTCCAGGGCTGGACAAAGGGTGAAGCCATCAAAGAAATGACAGAAGGTGGGTTTGGGTTCCACGGGGTATTTAAGAACCTTCTCTCCTGGATTGAGGAACTCGACATCGCAAAAATAAAGAACGACGCGGGGATAAACGGAACTGGGAGGAAATGAGAATAACGCTTCGCGAAGAACAATCAGGGGATGCCGCGGCAATCCGGAAGGTGCATGAACAAGCTTTCGGACACCTTCAAGAGGCCGATATTGTGGACAAGCTCCGAAGGAATTGCAGTGACCTGCTTTCCCTGGTAGCCGTCACAGAGAACCAGACTGTTGGCCACATTCTGTTTAGTCCCATCGAAATCAAGGGTAAAGAAACGACCGTCCAGGGAATGGGCCTGGCACCAATGGCTGTCCTGCCGGAATTCCAGCGACAGGGAATTGGGGCGGGCATGGTCAGGGAAGGAATTACAAAATTGAAAAGACAGGGCTGTCCATTCGTGATCGTTCTTGGACACGCTGAATACTACCCCCGATTTGGCTTTAAGCCCGCAAGCCGCTACCGCATCCAAAGCGAATGGGAAGTGCCGGATGACGCCTTCATGATATTGGTGCTGAACCAATCAGAAATACTCGGCGTCTCGGGACTGGCCAGGTATCGGCCTGAATTTGATGAGGCTATGTGAAAGACGCAAGAGACAACAAGCTGTCTCCAGAACACGTATATGACTTCATGGTCCCGCCCACAAGCCTCAAAGAGCGGGAGTAATGGAGTGAAGGGCCAAGAGATTGGAGTACTGGAGTATTGGAGTATTGAGAAAGACTGTGGAATTTGAGCTAGTATAGACTTTGCTTTTTCCATCACTCCATTACTCCAACACTCCATCACTCCAGTTGTTTGGTACTCCAACACTCCTGGCAAATTCAGCAGTCGGGGCCCCGAAACCTGATTCGCATTTTTGAGATGGGTTCTAAGTTGTTGCTCCGCCACTCAGGTACTGCTCTACATCCACCTCATCCATCTGCTCCTGCTTCAGGAAATGCTTGGCATATTGCATATAGACACCTGAGGTCAGGAAGAGATCAAAGAGTTCAGGATCGATGTGGTTGTCCTTTTTCATGAAGCTCATGATACGGACGGCTTCGCTGAGCGTCTTGCCCTTTTTGTATGGGCGATCCGCTGCGGTGAGTGCCTCGAAGATATCGGCAATGGCCATCATCCGTGCCGTCAGCGGCATGTCATCCCGGTTCAAGCATCTCGGATATCCGGTGCCATCCATCTTTTCGTGGTGGCCACCCGCAATCGTAGGCACATTGCGCAGATGTTTGGGGTACGGCAGCTTCTCCAGCATAATGATCGTCTGAACGATGTGGTCGTTGATCTTGTAACGCTCTTCGGCCGTGAGCGTGCCGCGTTCAACGGATAGGTTGTATATCTCGTCCCGATTGTACATATCGTGCGGCTCCTGCATCCTGAAGCCCCAGGGATTGTCGGCCGCCATGTGGTCCGCCTTCCCCCGTTGGATGATGTGTTCCTCCTTTTTGGCCAGGACTTTTTCCTCCACCGGCAATTCGGTGGCCTGTGTCCGTTCCTTGCGCTTCTTCTCCTCCCACGAGATGCCTATGCGGTCGTCGATGGTGCGCATCCAGGTCCATTTAGCGATCTCGCGCAACCGCTCGATGCGTTCCGGACTCATGAACTCGCCACCTTCGTTGCACTCAGCCACAAAGGTGAAGTCTTCGTCAAGCTGGCGCCATTCGCTTTCTAATTGCTGCCGAAGGACATCACGATCCCCGCCATCGGCCACCGCCTGCCAACAGCGGACCTCTGCGTCGCGCTTGAGCACCTCGAAGCGCATACGCACCTCGTGAATGCGGTCATAGATGGTCTCCAGCTTGGTGGACTTGTCCACGACGTATTCAGGCGTCGTAACCTTGCCGCAGTCGTGCAACCAGCCGGCGATGTGCAGGGCCTCCCACTCCTCTTCGGTAAGATCAAAGTCCTTGAAGGGAGCAGCCTGGCTTTCGCAGGCCGCACGGGCCAGCATCTTGGTGAGATGCGGAACGCGCTGGCAGTGCGCGCCCGTGTACGGCGACTTGGCGTCGATAGCCCCGGCAATGAGTTTGATGAATGACTCCAGCATGGCTTTCTGCATCTTCAGGAGTTGGTGGGTTTCCATGGAGACAGCCGCGAAACCGGAAATTGCTTCGACAAAAGCGATGTGTTCCCGCCCCAGCTCGGCTTCCTCCATGTCCTCTTTTGCCACGAACAGCAAGCAGAGGCACCCGGTGCCCTCGCCCTGCCGGTTGTGCAGCGGCAGCCCTATCACGCGGATCAGTGGTGAGGCCAAAGCATCGAAGACGGCGGCAAACTGCTCCCCTTGTCCTGACTCATCCCGCTCAAGCGTAAATACAGCAGTCTTGTCTTCACGCACCACCTGCATCACTGGGTTGCTGACCTCATTCGCATCGAGCCGAAAAGTTGGCAACGCCGACGTCTTGGTCTTAGCGCCCAACTCGACCGTGCGAAAAGAGCCCGGCCGAAGCTCGACCTCGTCGTCGCTTACCAGGTACACCAAGGCGCCGTCCGCCTCACTGGCCTGCATGGTTTCTTCGGTGACACGACCCAGCAGGCGATCGAAATCCTGTTCGCCGGCAAGAGATATGATCAGATTCAGAAAGCGGCTGATCGTGCCCTTCATGACATCCATGGAGGTAGCCAGGTCATCGATCTCTTTGACGAACGAGGTTGTATGAATCGGTTCGCTGAAATCAAAGTTGCGAATCATGTCGGTCTCGCCGGCCAGACGGCGCAGAGGCCCGGAGATTCGGCTGGCGACCAGCCACGTAATCGGCATGGCAATGATAATGATGGCGATCGTGATCAGCGCGGACCTGTGTATTACAGCCAGGGCCTTCGACACCAGTTCATCTTCCGGGGTAGCCACTGCCAGATAGACCTGCGTGTCCGCTATCTTTATGGCCTTGCGGATTGCCCCTACCCATCGCTGCTCGTCGAAAGAAAAGGCGAACTGGCCAGGCTTTATGCCGGTCACACGGGCCATTTCCGTTAAGACGGGACTTCCCAGGTCATCGATATGTGCCATTTTCGCCTTGTCCTTCTCATCGATGTCCGCCACCAACCGTTCCGTTTTAGGGTACGCCAGCACCTTGCCCTCCCCACTGACCAGAACGAGTTCGGACGAGGGCCACAACTTGCGGCGCTTTAAAGTGTTGGACAACTGCTCGAGCGTGATGTCGGCGGCAATGACACTCGTCCCGTCCGCTGACCTCCGCGCCACGGTGACGCCTACCTTTTGAATGGTGAAGTACAGGTACGGTGCCGAGGTAATGAATTCGCTGCTTTCCATGGCGCGCTTATACCACGGCCTTTCCCGTGGATCGAACTCACTCTTGCCCTCTTCACGTCGTTCGAGCTCCCCGAGTTCACCGTCCAGGTATACCCGCAGACTGGACCGGGTGCCTGTGCTGTCAGCAGCAGTTTGGCTGGCAACAAACATGGCGTCCTCCGGGGGATCGTAGTGCTCGCGCATCAAAGGAGAATTCAAGGGACGGAGGATGAAGAAGTCTCCGTTACCGTAACCAACGTAAACTCCCGACATCTCGGGTTGTCTATTCAATACCTCTCGAAAAACCGGAAGCGCGTTGAGACGTTCCTCCAGCGTGCTCGCCTGCATGACCGGTGCCATTGACAGCAGGACAACGGTGCTGACGATAGGGGTGTAGGTGCCTCTGAAGTCGGACCTGACCTCGCGGGTAATCCAGTCGATCAGTTCCTGGGAACCCGACAGGAGCAGCTGGCTGTTCTTGCGGTAGTTGTACCAACCGAGAATCACGCCCACCAGTGTAATCAGAAGGATGAAGAGGGTCGCAATCTGGATGTGCAGCGGATATCGCCCACGCCTTTTACTCTTGGAAGTCATGACGAATCTCCTCGACATAGGACGTATTGGGAATTGATGTTGATGAAAGGGTTTGTTATCCTTCGGGTCGCTCGCTTGTCAAGGTGAAAACCTGACAGAACCAGCCAGAATGACCTACTCCCTCCCTTGACAGATGCGCACCCGAGCGTTTAGCATTACATGTTCTTGGACAAATACCAATGAGAGTGGACAGCGTGATGCCTTCGCCGCTTGAAAACAAGCAAGAGATTACCAGCCGTCTGGACCAGCTTGAGTCCGATTACAGACGAGGTGAGGTTCGTGGAACACTGATCGCCCATCCGGTCTTGATCATTTCCTTTGCTGTGCCCGCAACGCTATTGATAGCCTTCATGAACCTGGTGTTAGTGCCGCGCCTCGGAGAAGGAGTTGGCCTTCTGATGGGGCTTTTGTTGTTCGTCCTGCTGATTTTTGTGGTTTTCGATTCATTGTACAACATGTTGACCCGTTGGTCCTTCCGCTCCAACAGCAAAACCTTTATCGTCAGCGCTTTTGATGAAGCTTTTCCCCATGCTATCGGAGAAGATCGGGAAATGGCTTTGAATATTCTTGATCAAGAGTTTGAAAAGTACTCTATTGCAAAGATCATCATCGGTTCGCCAACCGGACTCGATTTGGAAACATTTAGAGAGCTCATCGCGGAAACAGGAGAAGAGCCTGTCAGAGAAAAAGAATTCGCATTTCAGTGCGATCCAAGCCTCTTGAAAGCTGACACCATCAAAGCCTTGACGCATCACGGAAACCGGCTTCAGGCGTTAGCTACAGGAGAATTCAAACCTGAAACAGATGCACAGGAACATTTTGTTACAGTGCATAGAACGGAGGGAGATCCGTTTACTCAGCCCGAAAAGATTTGGCGAACCTATCAGGATGCAATCAGGTGGCAGTCATACATAGACTCAATGGACGATCCGACTTTGTCGGAGTATCTGAGATCATATCCTTACGTGGATGAAAAATCTCAATACGTACACCGTAGAGTGAGGGAAACAGAACCGGAGCCTGTAGTGGAAGACGGATTGGAATCAGAGTCCGTGTCAGAAGAATAGAAGCTACTTAGGTCTTATATTGGAAAAGCATACAAATCCAACTTGGGAATACTTCAAATCTATCATCTTTGTCCTTATTCTGGTTGAATTATTCCTCTTTCTCACAGCAATAATCTTCGGCCGGAAGTTAGGCCACGAATTCGTGACACCCATTTGCTTTTGGCTTGGGATAATTGTAGCAACAGTCTTTGCATCAATAGTTGTTGCTAATCTGACGGCAGTGTTCTTCTTCGGCAGATACCGCAAGATCAGAAAGAGTACCAAAGGATCATGATCGGCAACTTCAACATGAAAAGCGGGTCATTATGAAAAGGCTTATTTTCTGGTTGTTGTTGTTGGGTGGAGGATATGCAATCTATCGAACAGCAGAGGGCTACTGGGTGGTCGCATATATTGGCGTGTGCCTGGCATTTGGCTTCATATTCAAGAAATTGCACACTTGAGAGGCATTGCGACTCGTTGGTTTTGTCATCTCCTTTATGGCCATTATGCTGGGGGGGCGGTATCATTATCGGCCGAAATTGGAGTGAAGTGGCTGCCGGTGTATGGATTGTTGCATGTGTCATATTTCTGATGTTATTTCAGGGGAGAATAAAACGGATGATTCCAATTTTCCGTGCTGCTGATGCATGGGATGAGGTTATGAAGGAAAAAGGGGAATGAAGTGGAGGCAATTCATTAGCTC
>JAQBAU010000060.1:0-8100 GCA_032126655.1 Desulfobacterales bacterium | reverse complement strand
TGGGAATTCAATCTGGTAGAGAATGACCAAGTGAACGCATTCTGTATGCCAGGAGGAAAAGTTGTAGTCTACACGGGAATTTTGCCGATTGTCGGAAATGAAGCCGGCCTGGCGGTCGTGATGGGACATGAAATCGCCCATGCAATTGCCGGGCACGGCAGCGAACGAATGAGCCAAGGACTGGCTGTTGAAATGGGCGGAGTGGCACTTTCAACAGCCCTATCAAGTCAGCCGGCGCAGACCCAACAGCTCTGGATGACGGCTTTCGGTGTTGGTGCGCAATATGGCGTGATGCTTCCATACAGCCGTCTTCATGAGAGTGAGGCGGACCATCTGGGTTTGATATTCATGGCGATGGCTGGTTACGATCCGCACAACGCAGTAGGGTTTTGGCAAAGGATGGCAGAGGCAAAAGAAGGACAGGCACCACCTGAGTTCATGAGCACCCATCCTGCTGATGCAACCCGAATTCGGAAGATCAACGAGCTGATTCCGGAGGTGATGCCATACTACGAAAAATCCAAACAGGGTTAATCCGACGCCACATCTTGGCGTCAGCTGGTCCTATCATAGACTGCAACGGTTCGTATCTTCTTAAACAGTAGTTTTTCCGCTTGATATGACGAAAGTTGTCTTCGCAGCAACGCGAGATCGCAAGGAGGGTGTGAGATCCTCAGTCAGAGGCCTCGAAGTCAATCCCGTCCGTGGGAAAGAGATTCTGGTAAAGCCCAACTTCAACACGGCCGATCCCTGCCCGGGTTCAACCCATAATGATACCCTGGTGGCATTGGTGGATGAGCTCTGGGAGATGGGGGCCAAAGCCATCAGTTTGGGCGAAAGGAGCTATCTCCCGACACGGCAGGTCATGGAGGAGAAAGGGGTCACATCCCTTATGAAAGAGAGGGATGTCAAGATCGTTGACTTCGACGAACTTGGTGAGAGGGATTGGGTAGAAATCACACCAGGCGATAGTCACTGGAGCAGCGGCTTTCGCATTGCCCGACCCATTCTGGAGACGGAATGTCTGGTATCTACATGTTGTTTGAAAACACATCAGTTTGGCGGTGCCTTTACCATGTCACTCAAACTGCATGTGGGAGTCGTGCCGACATTTCGGCATGGCTTCGAATACATGACCGAGCTTCATCGGTCTCCCTACCAGCAGAAAATGATCGCCGAAATCAATGAACCTTTCTCGCCGGAACTGGTCGTAATGGATGCCATCGATGTCTTCGTGGACGGTGGCCCCAGCCACGGCGAGCGGGCCAAGGGGAACGTTGTCCTGGCGTCGACAGACCGCGTGGCTGTGGATGCCGTGGGGTTGGCCATCCTGAAGGTGTTGGGGAGCAATGATTCCATCATGAAACCGAAAATCTTCGAGCAGGAACAGATTGCCAGGGGAGTTGAACTGGGGCTCGGAGTAAGTTCAGCTTCCGAGATCTATATTGTGGCAGCCGATCCGGGAGGTCAGGAATATTGTGATCGCGTCGTGAAAACCCTTGCAGAAGGCTAAACGGATTGAGGTTACACGGACTTCATGGCAAGCATCATGTACACCACAAAACATCGAACAGTCCTCTCTCTACCATTTAGAACCTCTGCCAGTAGCAATACCGAAGAATCGATCCGCACCATTTCTTGATCCCACAATTGTCTGCATTGATATGCGGGCTTTACAGACGACCTTAACCGGCTTCGGGGAATGGCGGGTGCGGTGAGACTTGCCGGCGAAAAACCCAGAATTGTCGTCACAACCGATGTGAACGGTACGACCACGCCGCACAACACTTTTGCCGAGCTTGTTAGGGCTGACGGTCTGTACGATGAAATGGCCGAATTGATGAGAGGCTACACGTCGGGGCAGTGCAGGTTTTCGGAGGTTCTTCCCAGGATGCAACACTTGGCCGGGGGGGTGGATCGGCAGCGCCTTGAATCGTATGCGAGCACAATGCCTTTGTACGCGGGCGTTATCAACACGTTTGCCGAACTGACGGGATCCGGGAACCTGGATGCGAAGTTAGCCCTTTCCACAACCGGCTTTGCAGGGCTAATGGCTCTCGTGAACAAACTGCAGCACAGATCTTCCTTGAGTGTAGCAGCGTCGCCCGTTCTTGTCGAATTGTTGCGGGAAGAAGAGAAGGCTTGTTTCATCAGGCCAATCACTGACGAGGAAGAAAAAACTAAAGTGATAGATGATCTTGTGGGCTTGCACAGGCCCAGTAAAGCTCTCATCTTCCACATTGGGGATACCATGGGAGACTTTCCGGGAATAAGACATGCCGCAGCTCTGGGTGGCATTGGGGTTGGTTTTAATCCTAATGAGGCGCTGAGAGCAAGCATTGTGGGGCTTTCACATGATTACCGGGCCCGTGTCTGTGAAATCAGTTTTCCACCGGATGAGGAACCGGATTACGCCAGGGTCGGTGATGTCATCAAAGAAACCGTGTGGCAAAGAATTAGGACCGAGCCCTGAAAAACGAGTACTTATGAAGACTGTGGCAATTGTAAACCCGGCTTCCGGTCGGCAGCAAGCGACCCGCAAATGGCCTCGTCTTCTCGAAGGCGCAGGACCAAAAGCTTCTCGACTCGTAACTTGGTGGACGCAAGGGCCCGGTCATGCTGAAGTCTTGGCGGCACAAGCTCGCCGTAACGGATTTGAACGCGTTGTGGTGGCTGGCGGCGACGGTACGCTGTTCGAGGTGGTCAACGGTCTGTGGTGGGAAAGGGAAGGGCAACTCCCCAGTGTGGGAATGGTTTCGTTCGGCATAGGCTGTGACTACGTTCGCAATTTTGCAGTCGCGGCCGGCATGTTGAATCAATTGGATATCGCCTTGGGAAAATCCGTGGCATGCGTGGACGTCGGGGTGTGTCGTTTACACGGGATGAACGGGGAACCCTTGCAGAGGGTTTTCTTAAATGTGCTCGGCTTGGGCTACGATGCCAATGTGGTGAAACGCGTCCAACGTCAGCGTGTTCTGACGCAGGGCAGAGTAACCTACTTGCTTAGCGCACTCCAGGAACTCGTTTCCCTGAGATCCCATCGGTTTGAAGGAGAAGTTGACGGAGATCCATTCGAGACTGACAGCTTCCTCTTCGCCATAGGGTTGGGTCGTTACTTTGGTGGGGGCATGATGATAACTCCGTGGGCTTAGCCTCAAGGTGGCCGTTTCCAACTGGTGTGGGGCCAGAATCCGGGTCGCCTGGAAATGTTGCGTATGATTCAGAGAATCTATGCCGGTCGACACCTACACCACTCTCACGTCGGTACACGCTATAGTCATCATCTCAAGCTGAGCGGTCATCCCCAGGCGTATGTACAGGCGGAAGGCGAGCTAATTGGCCGAACGCCGATCGACGTGGAGGTAACTCCGGGGAAGCTGTGGTTTGCCGCTCGAGAAACCCAAACACTATATAGAAGCCATCTCAAGAATAAGGTTAGGGTTCAGGGCAAGGCGCGGAAGGGTGAGAACGCGGAGCATACACGGTAGTATGTGAGCATTTTGAACCGTTTCGCAACACCGCCATGGGCCCTTAGATTGTTTTTGAGATGGCTTCTATTGATGATCGACAGACAGCAAGGAGGCTGCTCATGAAATGGAGTGAAGGACATATTGGCCGCGTTTTTGTCATCCGGTTGGAAGACGGCGATGTGGTGCCCGGGTGTATCGAAGAATTCGCGCGCAAGAACAGTGTGACCGTAGGCCATGCCATCCTGATCGGTGGTATCGGAGGAGGTCAGATCGTGGTGGGTCCACGGGATTCGGATGAAAGACCGCCTCAGGCGATGTTGTTCCCTGTGGATGGGGCCCACGAGGTGGTTGGTGTGGGTGTTCTTGCTCCAGGAGAGGACGGCAAGCCAGTGCTGCACATCCACGCGGCTCTCGGACGTTCGGGCCGGACCGTGATGGGGTGCTTGCGCCCGGGCGTCACAACCTGGCTTGTGGGTGAAGTCATCCTTTATGAAATTCTGGGCACACAGGTGGCTCGGGTGATGGATGACGAGAGTGGCCTTGCTCTACTTGAGCCTGAGGCGAATCCGGAAGGTCAATAATCCGCTTATTGCTCCCATTTCACATGGTCTTGACACGAACTCCCATTTTGGCCATATTCCAGATTCTGATAAAGAAGAAGGGAATCTAAAAACTCAAAGCACTTTGAATTGACGCAAAAGCGAGGCAAAAGATGAAGGACGACAAAGGGCTGTACTACTATCCTTTCCCGGACAACAGACGGGTTCACATGGACGTGCGTGAGGCTGAGGGCACGGTTTGGTTTAGACTGTGGAATGCGGACGATGCCAAGATTTGGGAGGAACACGGCTGGGTGCCGTACGGCGCCATCCAGCAAGCCATATCCATGTACAAGGGGGGTGGCTTTGATCCGCGCCAGGCGTACGACATCAAAGTCGCAGGGATGCTCCTGGAGGAAAGCAAGGTAGAAACCCAGGCGGACGCCGCTTCATAAACGCCTTTACAAGCCGACCACAATCGTATAAGGACAGCTCATGACTGGGTAACATCTCTCGAATTCATCGCCGAAAAGCTCAATTATCAAAGGGGGTTTCCATGGTTAAGAAGAGCGGGCCCAAATTAACCGGGAAAAAGAAATCGACGGCCAAGAAGAAGTCAGGTTCCAAGAAACCTGCTCGAACATCTGAGGCCGTGAAGAAGGCGGCGGCAAAATCAAAGGTGAAAGCCAAGTCCAAGCCCAAGAAGCCGGCTGCGCCGAAGAAGGCCAAGGTTTCGATCAAAGACCTCCTTCTTAGGAAATTTGATACCGGCGTTGTGGCGTCCAAGGGTCTTTATACGCCCAAGCCCACCACTGCAGAGATACCTGATTCCCTGCCGTTTGTGACAGGACAGAGTGCCAAGGAGACGGAGCGTATCAAGGCATTGCTCCTAAAAGCTTTTGATCTGGAGGCGGAACCTCGTGTTAAAGAGGTCCCCAAGCCTGTTACCGAAGAGATCGAAAGACCCATGCCCCCAATGCCTCCCCCGTCGGTTTCGGGCGGGGGAGCCAGTCCGGTAACCAGGGCCATGATTATAGGCCTGTGCGGATTGGCAATGTTGATTACTTTAGTCATAGGGGCGAGCTTTTCCAACAATGATAAGTTCTACGTGAAAGAGGCCCACGGTGCCGTCCAAGTGTGGCAGGGCAAATTTGCCCCTGTCGGGTCAGAGTTGGTCATGAGTCTCGACGGAATGAAAATGCCCAGTCCTGTCCATGACGTGTACTCGAAGGAAG
Source organism: Desulfobacterales bacterium (assembly GCA_032126655.1). GTDB lineage: Bacteria > Desulfobacterota > Desulfobacteria > Desulfobacterales. The sequence continues at coordinate 2,856 of JAQBAU010000060.1, read as the reverse complement.
AGGCCTACGGGATGGTATACAACCACTTCCTGAGCAAAGCCGATGCGTTGCTGAACGAACCAGGGTGGCCTGATTTCCGGAAGGTCAACGCTTATCTACGTCAGGCGGGAGCCCACGCGCCGACAGTGGAATTGCGTCAGAGGGTTCAGCACCGCCTGAACGGCCTCAACTTCCTCGTGCTTTTGCATAGAAGTGATGTGGCTCTTGCCAGCGGGAAGATGGGTGATCTCCAGGCGGCTGAGGAACATCTCAAGAAAGCCGGTACTTACGCCTCGGCAGACTATCAACGGGAGTTAGTTGAGAGAAGACGGGTCGTTGTGGAGGGGGCGCTTGCTAAGTTAGCGACGCAATAAGGCGTCCATATCTTCGGATCGCAAAAGAGAAATCCCTTCTGGAAAACCAAAAGGGATCAAACGCATATCCAATGACACAGCGTTAAGGCGGCATCCGACCAATCGTTATTTTATCTTTTCATCCGTTTCTGTTTTTGATTCGACGAATGCCTTGATGTATTCTCTTAGAATTCGGAGTCCGGCCTCATTCTTTCCGTAAAAGGCAATCCCGGATTCATACTTCCCGGGCCCGCCTGGTCTGGAATAGACAGCTCTCCCATCAATTTCCGTAACATCGTCTTCCAAACCAATTGTCAAGGATATGGTGTGTTGCAGGGCAATCGGAGCGTGCGTTTCTATCAGAATTCCATCTTCACTGACATCCAGAGTCCTTCCCATTCCTTGCCTTGCCACGTTCTGGTTTTCGTCGATGCAGACATACGAAAGAAGATTGAGAGATCTGAATCTTTTTTGTTTTCTCTGATTAACCTTTGTCATCGTCATCACTCGAAACGTTAAAGTGGTACTCAAGCGTTTTTTGATGGCTTGGAGCCCGTTTCTTTCTCAAGCTCACATACGACACTGGTTGTTACGGATACGCAGATTGCAACATGTTCAACAATGTTTCTCAGGGTGGGGGAAAGGCGAGCATATTCTTCATGCAGGTCATCTGCAGAGATCTCAGACACCTCGAAGTCCTTGCTGGCAAGCACTGAGGCAGAATGGGGTTCGTGGCCGATATTGAGGAATGGAATGTTGCCGATGATATCCCTTTTATCGAGATTAGCCAAGAGGACAGAACCATGATCTGTCTTTCGAACAATGGAGGCTTCCCCCTGCGCAATTCTCAGTATCCTGTCATCATTGACGCCCTGTTTGAACACCGGTGTTCTACCTTCTATGACCTCTGTTATGCCGTTCTGCTTCAAATTGAAATGGGCTGCAACGGCCCTTTCGCTCACTTGTCTGAGTCTCTTATCAAGGCTCACGACAAATCCTCTGAATTCGTCGGACGATGTGGCATAGTCTGTGGAAAGGCGCTGTGAATCCAGCACGCCCACCTGCACGTCACCGACCGCATACACTGTAGCGCTGCGGGCGCTACCACCCATTAAGAACGTTGCAACACTTCCAATAAATGCTCCACTGCCAAGCTTCAGTATTGAAAAAGGGCCTTGGGGGGTTTCTTTGACAACTTCAATCGCCCCTTCCAAGACAACCCAGATCCAATCTCCATGTTTTCCTTGCTCGGTAATCTTGTCCCCATCAGAGAATGCTTCTTCGGCAACCACGTACGTATAGTCAACAAGAGGGCCCTTGACAAAAGGGATCCGCGCGTCCTTGTCGCCCTGAATAGCACTTCTTGCAGCAGTGACCGGCCCTATCTTTTCGATTACACCGTCATCCAGCATCCTGAGGGCGTCCAGGAGGATCTCCATCCGGCTCTTCTTGATGATTTTTTCTGCGGTGATCGGCTCCTTGCTGAATTCAAACTCTCCCTCGACCCATCCAAACAGCGAATTGAGTGCTTCCAGCCCGGTCAATGCCCCTATGGAAGCATTGGCTGGGTTCCCCTCAGCGATATGTATCAAGCCGGGGTCTTCCATGTATTGGCTTTTAATACGCAGAATCCCGGTACTACCGTTAGAGCCAAGGAGTTGCAACAAATCTCCCAGGCTCAGAAAGTCAAGATTGCCTGAAAAAACGACCTTATGATTCATCGACGACGCTTACTCGGCCCATTTGAATTGTCTTTGAAGGGATTGCAAGGTTAATTTCAAGCATTCGTTTAAGGTTGTTCCCACGCCATCACCCTTTAGTGCGCTGGCTGGAAAGGTAGGTACCTTTAGTTGTTTATTCAGATCGGTTTCTAATGTCTCCATGGACATTATGGGAATTCCTTGGTCACCAAGGTCTCTCTTGTTGAACTGGACCACGAGAGGAACCCTGAAAATGTTCATGCCGTATTCCCTTAGGTTTTGCTGCAGATCTCTCAGGGAGAGCATGTTCTTCTGGCGCCTGACTTCAAGTGAGTCAGCAACAAAAACCAACCCGTCAACACCCCTCAAAACGAGTTTCCTGGTGGAACTGTATTGTACCTGGCCCGGAACTGTGTACAACTGCACACGTACATCACATCCTTTTATCTTGCCGATCCCGAACGGAAGAAAGTCGAAAAACAGCGTGCGATCACCCTCAGTGTCGATGGAAACCATCTCGCCCTGGACATGTTTCTGAAACGCTTTGTAAATATGTTCAAGATTTGTCGTCTTCCCGCTTCGGCCGGGTCCGTAATAGACGATTTTGCACTCTATCTCCCGCTTTTTCAGATCCAGAATGGCCATTCAGTGTAGCTCCAAAACGAAGAAGTATTTGTCAATAACACAACATTGACTGATGCCCAAGGCTAATTTACGGGGGGCTTGTCTTCTTTTTGTGGCATAATCCTAACTATAACCTGTCTTAAGAATAAGGTTAGGGTTCAGGGCAAGGCGCGGAAGGGTGAGAACGCGGAGCATACACG